>JBEKGC010000070.1:0-31858 GCA_050013055.1 Streptosporangiaceae bacterium | reverse complement strand
CGGCTCCGGTGATGTCCCATTCGATCCCGAAGTGCCCGAACAGGGCCGTGCCGCAGCGCAGCGACAGCGGCATGTACCGGCCGGTCTGGTGCGAGAACGGCGCGGACACGTGCGCGCCCAGGTACTCAGGCGGCACCAGCTGGCCGGTCCAGCGCTGGATGGACTGCCGGGCCAGGGCATCGGTCATGTCCGAGGTCCAGACCCGCTGCACCCGCTCCAGCATGCCCAGGTCGATCCGGCCTCCGCCGGCCGCGCACGACTCCCACTCCACGTCCGGGTACTGGCGCCGCAGTTGGTCGAGCAGCGCGTAGACCGCCAGCGCCTGGCGGTGCGCGGCCGGAGCGCCTGCCCGGGGGCCGCTGCCGGCGTCGATCATGTCCCGGTTGCAGTCCCATTTGACGTAGCTGACCGGGTACTCCGACAGCAGCGCGCTGATCCGCTCGAACAGGTAGCCGCTCACCTCGGGCCTGGTCAGGTCCAGGACCAGCTGATGGCGCTGCAGCGGCGGCCGCCGCCGGCCAGCGGACAAGATCCAGTCCGGGTGAGCCCGGTACAGGCCGGAATCGGGGTTGACCATCTCCGGCTCGATCCACAACCCGAACCGCATGCCGCGGGCGCCGACGTAGTCGGCGAGCCGGTGCAGGCCGCCGGGCCACACGACGTCGTCGACCTGCCAGTCTCCCAGTCCCGTCTGGTCGGTGCGGCGGCCGCGGAACCAGCCGTCGTCCAGGACGTACCGCTCGACGCCGATGCTGGCCGCGATATCAGCCAAGGCCGTCAGCTTGCTGAAGTCGTGGCGGAAGTAGACAGCTTCCCAGACGTTGAGGTTGACCGGGCGGGGCGAACGCGGGTGCGCGGGCAGCGAGCGCAGGTAGCCGTGGAACTGGGCCGACAGGCCGTCCAGGCCGGACCGGGTCGCCGCCAGGAAAACCCAGGGGGTGGCGTAGGAGTCGCCCTCGGCCAGGGTGATCTCGCCGGGCAGCAGCAGCTCGCCGCCGCCGATGGTGGTCGCTCCCGGCAGCATGCGCTCACCTTCGTCGGTCACGCCCAGGCCGGAGGGCACCCGCTCGACGCGGTGCACGGTGTTGCCGCTGGCGGCGACGTGCAGCCCGTAGGCCTCCCCGTGACCGAAGGTGACGCCGGGAACTGCGGCGATCACCATGGTGGCGGAGTCGTGGCCGGTGTGACCGCGGCGGCCCTCGCGCAGCCACAATCCGTCGCCAACCTGATGGCGCTGCGGGATACGCTCGGCGGTCTGCCGCCCGGTGAAATCCAGGACCTCGGTGATCCGCGCGGGCAGCGGGAAGACCACCTCCAGACTGTCCAGGACATAAGGCTCACGGCCACGGTTGGTCAGCGTGTGCCGGGCCCGGATCGCTCCGCCCGGCACCGCTTCGATCTCGGTCAGCAGGTCAAGGCCGGCCTCGGCGTCCGCCGCCTCGACCCGAGCCGAGCGGCCGTCATGGGTGAACCGGACCGGCCGGAACAGCGGCGACCAGTCCCGCCCCGCCGCCGGGACGCCCCCGCCGCCGCCGGCACCGCCCGCACCGTCGGCGTCCGCACCGCCCGCGTCCGCACCGCCCGCGTCCGCAGCGTGGCCGCCGGAACCGTGGCCTAGCCGGTGACCGGACAGTCCGGGCCGGCCGAACCAGCCTTTCCCGTGTTCGGGCAGCAGGGAGCACGGCCGGACCGCTGCCAGCAGCGCGGCGGCATCGTCCGGCGCCAGGCTGGCGGGCTCCGAGGTGACCCAGGCGGCCGGGAGAGCGTCCGCCTGCGGGAACATGAGCAGGCCGGTACCGGGGATCGCCGGATCAGCCAGCAGGACCGGATCGAGGCCGACCGCCCGCGGATCCGCCTGGAAGCCGCCAGAGGTAGTCCGGACATCGTCACCGGCGCTCACTGAAGCTCCCATCTCGGCTGCGGGTCAGCTGGTCGACGCGGGACGCACAGATGAGGCAAGTGAGCCCCGATGGTCCTGAGGGACTAATCATGACAGTGGCCAAACAACCACAATGTGCCATCGTTGTGGCGATAGCAACATCGATGGTCCATCGTCGTGGTCAGTTTCGGGGGTCTGCGGGCCGGGGGGTCTGCGGGCCGGGGCGGTGGGCACGGTTGCGATGACACCTCGGATGGGGATCCTGGCAGCGGAAGCGATCGGCTGAGGCTAGCTGACGGCCGGTGTCGTACCAGGTCTAAGGTCAAATAGGTATTTCTGATCGGGGAAGTCGAGATTAGGCTAACGTGTGAGTGGATACGATCTTGCCGATAACTAGATCCGTTTTGTCCGGGGAGGACTCTTGACCAGCACTGACAGTTTCGTCGCCAACTCCGGCCGGTACGCCGCCAGCTTCGACAAGGGTGATCTGCCGCTCCCCCCGGCGTCGCGCGCCGCGTTGGTGGCCTGCATGGACGCCCGCCTCAACCCGTACAGCCTGCTCGGGCTCTCCGAGGGCGACGCGCACATCATCCGCAACGCCGGAGGCGTCGTGACCGATGACGTCATCAGGTCCCTCACCATCTCCCAGCGGCTCCTCGGCACCAACGAGATCGTCCTCATCCACCACACCGACTGCGGGATGCTGACCTTTCACGACGACGACCTCAAGGCCCAGATCGAAGCGGACACCGGCCTCCGGCCGCCGTTCGCGCTTGAAGCCTTCCCCGACCTCGAAGGCGACGTCCGGCAGTCCATCGCCCGGATCAAAGCGAGCCCGTACATCCCGGTCAAGGACTCGGTCCGCGGCTTTATCTACGAAGTGGAAACCGGGCGGCTGGTCGAAGTCAAGAGCTAACCGCGCCATCGCCCGGGCCGGCCCGCCGGCCCGGGCGTCTTGGTATCGTGACCTCGTGACGGCCGTGGCGGAAACGAACGCTCAGCCGCGGCACCTGATCGTCACGGTGTACGGGCTCTACGGGCGGGCCGACAGCGGCTGGCTATCCGTCGCGGCCCTGATCCGGCTGCTGGCCGACCTAGGGGTGGACGAGCCCGCGGTTCGTTCGGCCATCTCCCGGCTGAAACGGCGGGGCATCTTGCAGGCGCAGCGGCACGGGAACTCGGCGGGATACCAGCTCTCGGCCGGCGCGCTGGCCATCTTGCGCGAGGGGGACGCCAGGATCTTCCGGCGGCACCGGGCCAGGCCGGCCGACGGCTGGCTGCTTGCGGTCTTCTCGGTCCCGGAAACCGAACGCCACCGACGGCACATCCTGCGCTCTGAGCTGGCCCGGCTCGGGTTCGGGATGGTCGCGCCCGGGGTCTGGATCGTCCCGGCCCACCCGCAGGACACC
The DNA here is from genome assembly GCA_050013055.1 of Streptosporangiaceae bacterium. Taxonomy (GTDB): domain Bacteria; phylum Actinomycetota; class Actinomycetes; order Streptosporangiales; family Streptosporangiaceae; genus Palsa-504. The sequence goes on along the minus strand of JBEKGC010000070.1, from coordinate 28,570 downwards.
ACCGCCGAGACGCTGCGGCGGCTGGAACTCGACTCCTACGCCGACCTGTTCCACGCGGATCATCTCGCGTTCGGCGATCCCGCCGCCAGGATCCGCCGCTGGTGGGACCTGGACACCCTGGAGCGGCGGTACGAGACGTTCATCGCCAGGCACGAGCCTGCCCTGCGGCGCTGGGAGCGCGGCGAGCTGACCGCGCCGGCCATGCCGCAGCAGGCGTTCGCCGACTACCTGCGCGTGCTCACCGACTGGCGCACGCTCCCCTACCTGGACCCAGGCCTGCCCGCGGAACTACTTCCCGGCGACTGGATCGGCATCCGCGCCGCCGAGGAGTTCTTCACCTGGCGGGCCCTGCTCGAGGAACCGGCACGGGCCTACGTCCAGCGGATTATCAACGGCTGACCGCGGCGATGCCCTGAATCTCCACCAGCGCCTCGGGGTCCCACAGCCGCGTCACGCCCACGCAGGCCATGGCCGGGTACTCGGTCCCGGCCAGCTGCCGCCACAGCGCGCCGATCTGGCGGCCGTGCGCCTGGTAATCCTCGACGTCGGTGAGGTAGATGGTCAGGCTGACCAGGTCAGCGGGCTGGCCGCCGACCGCGGCCAGCGCGGTGAGCAGGTTAGCCAGCGCCCGCTCGAACTGCGCCACCATGCCGCCCGCCACCACCTTCCCGGCCGGGCCGGTGCCGACCTGGCCGGCCAGGAACACCATCCGGCTCGCGGTCGCGGCCACCGCGTGCGAGAAACCGGAGGGCCGGCCGAGCTCTGCGGGATTGATCCGCTCCAGGTTCATGACTGCACCTTAGCGTGCCTCCAGTCGATATCGCGTTCCATTGACGACCGTAGAAGTTCCGGCATACGATCGGGCGCGGGAAGAAGGGACGAACGCGATGCGCATCGCTGTCCTGGGCGGCGGACCCGGCGGCCTGTACGTCGCGGCCCTGGCCAAGCAGCTTGACGCCCGGCATGAGGTCACCGTCTGGGAGCGGAACGCCGCCGACGACACCTTCGGCTTCGGTGTGGTGTTCTCCGACGAGACCCTCGGCGGCATCGAGCACGCTGACGCCGTCATCTTCTCGGCCATGCGCCGCGAGTTCGCCCGCTGGGATGACATCGACGTGCACTTCCGCGGCCGCACGCTGACCTCGGGCGGGCATGGCTTCGCCGCGATGAGCCGCAAGCGCCTGCTCGCCATCTTGCAGGCCCGGTGCGCCGAGCTCGGGGTGCGGGTGCTGTTCCGCACCGAGACCACGGCGGCGGCGCTGGCCGCCCGGCACGACCTGGTGATCGCCGCCGACGGGATGAACTCGGCCACCCGTACCGCGTTCGCCTCCAGCTACGTTCCCGACCTGGAACGACGACGGTGCACGTACATCTGGCTCGGCACCGACCTGGTCTTCGACGCGTTCAAGTTCTACATCCTGGCTACCCCGGCCGGGATCATGCAGGTACACGGGTACCCGTACAGCGAGAAGGCCAGCACGTTCATCCTGGAGATGCACGAGGACGTCTGGCGGCGCGCCGGGTTCGCGGGCCGCGCCGCCGCGAGCCTGGCGCCGGGGCGCAGCGACGAGGCCTCCATCGAGCTCATCCGCCGCTTGTGCGCCGACGTGCTGGCCGGCCACGAGTTGGTCGCCAACAACTCGCGGTGGACCACGTTCACCACCGTGCGCTGCCAGAGCTGGCGGCACCAGAACGTGGTCCTGCTCGGCGACGCGGCGCACACCGCGCACTTTTCCATCGGCTCGGGCACCAAGCTCGCCATGGAGGACGCGCTGGCCCTGGCCGCCTGCCTGCACGAGCAGCCTGATCTCGACGCTGCGCTTGGCGCCTACGAAACCGAGCGCAGACCGGTGGTCGCCTCCACCCAGCGGGCCGCGCAGGCCAGCCTGGAGTGGTTCGAGAACATCGGGCAGTACGCGGACCAGGACCCGCACCAGTTCGCGTTTAACATGGTGACCCGCAGCCGCCGGGTCAGCTACGACAACCTGCGGCTGCGCGACCCCGAGTTCGTCGCCGAGGCGGATCGCTTGTTCGCCCTGAGGGCGAACTCCGCCGAGGCGCGGCCGCCGATGTTCCAGCCGTTCCGGCTCGGCGGCCTGGACCTGGCCAACCGCGTAGTCGTCTCCCCGATGGACATGTACTCGGCCCGAGACGGCGTGCCCGGCGACTTCCACCTGGTGCACCTGGGCAGCAAGGCCCTGGGCGGGGCCGGGCTGGTGATGACCGAGATGGTCTGCGTCGGCCCGGCCGGCCGGATCACGCCTGGCTGCACGGGGATCTACACCGCGGAGCAGGAGGAGTCCTGGCGCCGGATCACCGGCTTCGTGCACGACCACACCGAAGCCAAGATCGGCATCCAGCTCGGGCACTCCGGCCGCAAGGGCTCGACCAGGCTCATGTGGGACGGCATGGACACCCCGCTGCCCGAGGGCAACTGGGAGGTGTGCGGCCCCTCCGCGCTGCCCTACGCGGACCGGAGTCAGACCCCGCGCGAGCTCACCCAGGACGGGCTCGACGAGATCAGGGCCCAGTTCACGGCGGCGGCCCAGGCGGCCGCGCGGGCCGGCTTCGACCTGCTCGAGCTGCACTGCGCGCACGGCTACCTGCTGTCGTCGTTCCTGTCTCCGCTGACCAACCAGCGTACCGACGGCTACGGCGGATCGCTGGCGGCCCGGCTCCGCTACCCGCTCGAGGTCTTCGACGCGGTCCGCGCGGCCTGGCCGCAGGACCGGCCGATGACGGTCCGGATCTCGGCGACCGACTGGTGCGAGGGCGGCCTGGACCTCGACGACGCCGTCGAGGTCGCCCGCGCGTTCGCCGAGCACGGCGCGGCCGGCATCGACGTGTCGACCGGGCAGGTCGTCAGCGAGGAGAAGCCGGCCTTCGGCCGCAGCTACCAGACGCCGTTCGCCGACCGGATACGCAATGAGATCGGCGTCAGGTACGGCGTCGCGGTGATCGCCGTCGGCGCCATCTCCTCCTACGACGACGTGAACTCCCTCATCCTGGCCGGGCGGGCCGACCTGTGTGCCCTGGGCCGCACCCATCTGTACGACCCGCAGTGGACCCTGCACGCCGCGGCCGAGCAGGGGTACGCGGGCCCGGGCGCCCGCTGGCCCGACCCGTTCGCCGCGGGGCGGCGGCGGCCGCAGGGCGGGCGCACCGACGGCCCGCGACCGCGACTGGAGCTGATCAGGTCCGGGGCACCGCGCACCGCGCATGCCCGCTGGCGTCCCGGCGACCCCGGCGACCCGGCCGGACTCGCCGGTGACGGCCTGCCGCTGAACGGATGACCAGGACACGCCGGGCACGGTTCGCCGCCGGCGGCGAGCAGCGGTACCGTTGGCCATCCGTCATTCGCGCGGCTACCGGCGCCCGGCGCAGGCCGGCTCATCGGCAAGGAGCAGCGGCATGATCGAGGTGCGTGACCTCACCAAGTTCTACGGGGGCAAGGCGGCGGTCGACCACCTGAGCTTTACGGTCGAACCCGGCCGGGTCACCGGGTTCCTCGGACCCAACGGCGCGGGCAAGTCCACCACGATGCGGCTGATCCTTGGCCTGGACCGGCCGCAGAGCGGCACGGCGCTGATCAACGGGAAGTCCTACCGTGACCTGCCGACCCCGCTGCGCACCGTCGGCGCGCTGCTGGAGGCCAAGTCCGTGCACAGCGGCCGCACCGCCCGCAACCACCTGCTGTTCCTGGCTCAGACCCAGGGCTTGCCGGCCCGCCGGGTCGACGAGATGCTGAGCCTGGTCGGCCTGCAGGCCGTGGCGGGCAAGCGGGCAGGCGGCTTCTCGCTGGGCATGAGCCAGCGGCTGGGCATGGCCGCCGCCATGCTCGGCGATCCGGAGATCCTGCTGCTCGACGAGCCGGTCAACGGGCTCGATCCCGAGGGCGTGCTGTGGATCAGGAACCTGATGAAGCAGCTCGCCGCCGAAGGCCGCACCATCTTGGTGTCCAGTCACCTGATGAACGAGATGGCCGTCACCGCTGACTACCTGATCGTCGTCGGCCGGGGACGGCTGATTACCGAGGCCAGCACCCAGGACGTGATCGCCCGCAGCACGGACCAGTCGGTGCGGGTCCGCACCCCGGACGCCGCCCGGCTGGCCGAGCTGATCACCAGGGCCGGCGGGGCGGCGGCCGCGGGGGCGGCGTCGAACGGCGTGGGCCTGCTCACCGTCACCGGCCTGCCGGCCGCCCGGATCGGCGAGATCGCGGCGTCCGGCGGCGTGGTGCTGCACGAACTCACCCCGATGGCCTCGCTGGAAGAGGCGTTCATGGAACTGACGTCCGGCAGCCTGGAATTCGGCGCCCGCGGCGCCGATCCGGTCAACGCCGGGAAGGGACAGGCCCGATGACGACCACGTCCGTTGCTCCCGCCCGCGGCCCGTCAGGACCGTCGGGGCCGGCCGCCGGAGGCTACGCCGGGTTCGTGAACCTGATGCGGGCCGAGTGGACGAAGATCCGCTCGGTGCGTTCCACCGTCTGGACGCTGGCCGCGTTCATCATCGTGAGCATCGGCATCACCGCGCTGCTCAGCTGGCTGACCGCCTCACACTGGAACGGCCCGCACGCGGCCGCCCGCGACGCCACCATCCTCACGGATCCGGTCAGCTTCATCATGGGGGCCGGAGTCGGGCTCGGCCAGCTCGCCATCTGCGTGCTCGGCGTGCTCGTCATCACCACCGAGTACTCGACCGGCGTGGTCCGCGCCTCGCTGCTGGCCGTCCCGCGCCGGATACCCATGCTGGCCGCCAAGGCGGTGGTGTTCGCCGTGCTCGTGCTCGTGGTGACGGAGATCGCGGCCTTCTGCTCGTTCTTCATCGGCTCGTCCATCCTGCACGCCCACGTGGCGGTGTCGCTGAGCGACTCCGGGGTGACCCGGGCGGTGGCCGGGGCCGGCCTGTACCTCACCGTGCTCGGGCTGTTCGCGCTGGCCATCGGCACGCTCATCCGGCACACCGCCGGCGCCATCTCCGCGGTCATCGGCGTCGTCCTGGTGCTGCCCATCCTGTCCGGCCTGCTGCCGGGCAGCTGGGGCGCGCACATCAACGCCTACCTGCCCGAGCAGGCCGGGACGATGATCACGCACACCCAAGAGGTCTCCGGTGACCTGCTGTCACCCTGGCAGGGGTTCGGCGTGCTGTGCCTGTGGGCCGCGTTGCTGCTCGCGGCCGGCGCCTACCTGCTCAGGCGCCGCGACGCGTGATCTGCCGGGTAAGCGCCGCCAATTAGCGGCGTCCCGCCCGAGGGTGTCCCTTATCACAGCTCGGAGCCAGGACTTTACCGGCATGCCCTATGTATTCTTAGGGTATATCTACCTGAGCATGGCAGAGATGGATAAAGGCAAAGTGCTACCCGCAGATGACGGCCGCTCATCATCTGCGACGCGAATGATCTCGCGGAGCGTACCTCGCCAGTACCGCATCATTGCTGGTGAAGGGTCGTAGAGCCGTCGGTACAACGCTGTGGTCCCGACCATGGGGGACCTTCGACTCTGTTCTAGACGCATTGCCACCGGGCAATAGTGGACTAGACCATTTAAATAGGAACCACTGTCGGCCAGGACTACTCCGGGTGAGTCCAATGCAGGAGAGATGGCAATGTTCAGCGCGGACGTTATTGAGGACCAAAAACAGACGAGTCTAGAAGAGCTGGCCCAGTGGGTGCGCGATATCGCCCAGCTGACCAAGCCTGACGAGGTGGTCTGGTGCGACGGCTCGCAGGAGGAGTGGGAGCGGCTGACCAGCCTGCTTGTCGCGACCGGTACGTTCACGCGGCTGAACCCGCGGCTGCGGCCGAACAGCTTCTACTGCGTCTCCGACCCCAGCGACGTGGCCCGGGTCGAGGACCGCACCTTCATCTGCTCCGAGCGCGAAGTCGACGCGGGGCCGACCAACAACTGGATCGCGCCTGGTGAGATGCGCGAGACCTTCGCCGAGATCTTCGACGGCTGCATGCGCGGCCGCACCATGTACGTGGTCCCGTTTAGCATGGGCCCGATCGGCAGCAGCATCTCCCAGCTCGGCGTGGAGATCACCGACTCGCCGTACGTGGTCACCTCGATGCGGATCATGACGCGGATGGGCACGGCGGCGCTGCACGCGATCGAGAACACCGGGTCCTTCGTCCGGGCCGTCCACTCGGTCGGCGCGCCGCTCGAGCCCGGCCAGGCGGACGTGCCGTGGCCGTGCAACTCGGTCAAGTACATCTCCCACTTCCCCGAGACCAGGGAAATCTGGTCCTACGGCTCCGGCTACGGCGGGAACGCGCTGCTCGGCAAGAAGTGCTACGCGCTGCGGATCGCCTCGGTGATGGCCAGGGACGAGGGCTGGCTGGCCGAGCACATGCTCATCCTCAAGCTCACCCCGCCGGGGAAAGAGGCGACATACATCGCGGCGGCCTTCCCGTCCGCGTGCGGCAAGACCAACCTGGCCATGCTGCAGCCCACCGTTCCCGGCTGGAAGGTCGAGGCCATCGGTGATGACATCGCCTGGATGCGGTTCGGCCGGGACGGCAGGCTGTACGCGATCAACCCGGAGGCCGGCTTCTTCGGCGTCGCGCCAGGCACCGGCATGAAGACCAACGCCAACGCGGTCGCGACCATGTCGGCCAACAGCATCTTCACCAATGTGGCCCTGACCGATGACGGCGACGTGTGGTGGGAAGGCCTGACCGAGGAACCGCCCGCGCACCTGACCGACTGGAAGGGCCGGGACTGGACGCCGGACTCGCCCGAGCCGGCGGCTCACCCCAACTCCCGGTTCACCACCCCCGCCAGCCAGTGCCCGATCATCGCACCGGAGTGGGACGACCCCGCGGGCGTGCCGATCTCGGCCATCTTGTTCGGCGGCAGGCGGGCCAGCACCGTGCCCCTGGTGATCGAGTCCTTCGACTGGGACCACGGCGTGTTCCTCGGGGCCAACATCGCCTCGGAAAAGACCGCCGCGGCCGAGGGCACGCTCGGTGAACTGCGGCACGACCCGTTCGCGATGCTGCCGTTCTGCGGTTACAACATGGGCGACTACTTCGCGCACTGGCTGGAGCTGGGCCACACCGCCGACGCGGACAAGCTCCCCCGGCTGTTCTACGTCAACTGGTTCCGCAAGGACGCCAGCGGTAAGTTCGTCTGGCCCGGCTTCGGCGAGAACAGCCGCGTGCTGAAGTGGATCATCCAGCGGCTTTCCGGTGACGCCAAGGCCGTGACCACCCCGATCGGCTACCTTCCCGCGCCGGGCTCACTGGACCTCGACGGCCTGGACATCAGCTGGGCTGACCTGGATCTGCTGCTCACGGTGGACACGCAGGCCTGGAAGCTGGAGGCGGAGCACATCCCCGAGTTCTTCCACAGCTTTGGTAAGCACCTGCCCGCCCGGCTCTGGGAGCTGCAGGCCGAGCTGGCCAAGCGCCTGGGCTGAGCGCCGGTAGCCGCCGAACCCCCCGGGAAACGATCCCGGGGGGTTTGTCCACCGGGGCGGGCGGCCCGCGTTGAACGCGGCGTGGAACTCCGCGTAGTCCTCACCCTTCATCAGCAGCGCCTGCGTGATCGCCTCCAGCTCGATGGCGGCCGACAGGCTCATATCCTGCTCCCTGGTCAGCAGCGACTTGGTCTGCGCGTACGCCTGGGCGGGCCCGCCGGCCAGCCGCCCCGCGAGCGTGCTCACGGCCACGTCGAGCTCATCGATTTCGACCAGGGAGGAGACCAGCCCGATCCGGTCGGCTTCGTGGGCCGAAACCGTGTCCCCCAGCATCAGCAGCCGGGTCGCGTGGCCCAGCCCGACCAGCCGCGGCAGCAGGTAGGCCGCGCCCATGTCCCCGCCGGACAGCCCGACCTTGGTGAACAGGAAGGCGAACCTGGCCGCCGGCGTGCAGACGCGGAAGTCGGCGGCGAGCGCGATCACTGCCCCGGCCCCGGCCGCCATGCCGTGCACGGCCGCGATCACCGGGATGGGGCAGTCCCGCATCTGTTTGATGACCTCGCCCGACATCCTGGTAAAGGCCAGCAGCTCATCGGGCGGCATGGCCAGCGTGGCGCCGATGATCTCGTTGACGTCGCCGCCCGAGCAGAACGCCCGCCCGCTGCCGCGCAGCACGAGCACCCGGGTGTCGCCGCGGTGCGGCAGCTCGGCGAGCAGGTCGCGCAGGTCGGCGTAGGCCTCGAAGGTCAGCGCGTTGAGCTTGTCCGGCCGGTCGAACCGCACGGTGGCCACGCCGTCGGCGACCGAGAAACCGAAGTGCTGCCAGCGGCCGGTCAGCGGGACAGACGCCCGGAAGGGGCTCACCCGGCCTCCTTCCTGGCCCTGGACTGGGCGGGTATAGCGGACTCTTGACTGCCGTCACATAAGTTAAATACTGGTGATCTACCCTACGGGATCCAGGGAAGTGGGGCCAGATGCGGCTTTCCCCTTCGGCGCACCTCGACACCTTCTGCCGGGACCGGCTTCCGCCCGGTGACCAGTGGCCCGAGCTTCGCATCGGCGGCCCCGGACTCCGTTATCCCGAGCGGCTGAACGCCGCGGTCGAGCTCCTCGACGTGACCGCGGCCCGGCACGGTGCCGATCGCCCCTGCCTGCGCTCGCCCACGGAAACCTGGAGCTACGGCGAGACCGTCCGGCGGACCAATCAGCTGGCCCAGGTGCTGACCGAGGACTACGGCCTGCGCCCGGGTCACCGGGTGCTGCTCCGCGGCCCGAACAACCCGTGGCTCGCCGCGGCCTGGCTCGCCGTGCTCAAGGCCGGCGGGGTGGCGGTCACCACCATGGCCTTGCTCCGCCCCAGGGAGATCGCGGCCATCACCGCGCTCACCCAGCCTCAGCTGGCGCTGTGCGATCACCGCTTCGCCGCTGACCTGGCCGCCGCCGCACCGGCGCTGACCACCGTCGGGTACGGCGGCGCGGCGGAGATCACCGCCCGCTGCGCGGCCAAGGACGGCCGGTTCACCCCGGTCAGCACCGCCGCCGATGACGTGGCCATGCTCGCGCCCACCTCGGGCACGACCGGGCAGCCAAAGGTGACCATGCACTTCCACCGGGACATCCTGGCCACCGCCGATACCTTCTCCCGCCACCTCATCAACCCCCGCCCGGACGACGTGTTCACCGGCACGCCCCCGCTCGGATTCACCTTCGGCCTCGGCGGCCTGCTGCTTTTCCCGCTGCGGGCGGGCGCCTGCGCCCTGCTCATCGAACGGGCCACGCCGGCCGAACTGGCCGACGCGATCGCGGCCCATCAGGTCACGGTGCTGTCCACCGCCCCCACCGCCTACCGGGCCATGCTGGCCGCGGGAAAGGCCTCCGCGCTGAGGAACCTGCGGCGCTGCGTCTCGGCCGGTGAGCACCTGCCGGCGCACGTCTGGCAGGAGTTCCGGCAGGCCACCGGCATTCCGATCATCGACGGCATCGGCTCGACGGAGATGCTGCATGTTTTCATCGCCGCCGCTGGCGACGACATAAGGCCCGGCGCGACCGGCACGCCGGTACCCGGCTACCGCGCGGCCATCTGGGACGAAGACGGCCGCGAGGTACCGGATGGCCAGCCGGGCCGGCTCGCCGTGCAGGGCCCGACCGGCTGCCGTTACCTGTCCGACCCGCGTCAGCGCAGCTACGTGCAGCACGGCTGGAACATCACCGGGGACACCTACGTCCGCGACGCCGACGGCTACTACTGGTTCCAGGCCCGCAGTGACGACATGATCGTCTCGGCCGGCTACAACATCGCCGGACCCGAGGTCGAGGAGGCGCTGCTCGGCCATCCCGACGTGCTCGAGGTCGCCGTGGTCGGGGCGCCGGACCCGGGCCGCGGCATGATCGTCCAGGCGTTCGTCGTGCTGCGCGAGGGCGCGACCCCCGACGCGGACAAGGCCGCCGAGCTGCAGGACTTCGCCAAGCAATCCATCGCCCCGTACAAATACCCCAGGTCCGTGGAGTTCCTGGCCGAGCTGCCCAAGACCGTCAGCGGGAAAACCCAGCGCTATCGTCTGCGTCAGCTGGCTCAGGAGAAAGTCCGGAGCCGTTCGGTATAAAAATGAATTTTCTGGCCGAACGGACCGTGCTGCCAGCCCGGCGCCAGGATCGGCGCAGGAGGCCGTCTACTCTGCAAGGGTGACGGAGCGCACGGAGTGGGATGTCGCGGTGGTCGGGGCCGGGCCCGCCGGGCTGGCCGCCGCCAGCGCCGCGGCCGCGGCCGGGGCCAGGACCATCGTCTTCGAGCGGGCCGAGCACCCGCGCTACAAGACCTGCGGCGGCGGCCTGATCGGGGCGTCGCTGGTCGCCGCCGGGCCGGAGGTTCACTGGGCCGCCAGGGACCATATCGAGGCGGCCACGTTCACCCTGGACGGCCAGCGGTCGTTTACCCGGCGGCACACCGAGCCCATTCTCGCCATGGTGCTCCGGGAGGAATTCGACGACGCGCTCCGGCTCCGGGCGGCGGAGCTTGGCGCGACGGTGCGGCCGCGGTGCGCGGTCCGGGCGATCGAGGCGGAGGCCGACGGCGCGCGGGTCCGGCTGGCCGACGGCTCGGCTGTGTCGGCTCAGGTGGTGGTGGGGGCGGATGGTTCGGCTGGGATCAGCGCCGGGCACGTCGGGGTCGGGTTCTCCCAGGTCGACCTGGGCCTGGAGGTGGAGGTCGCGGTCCCGCCCGCGGTTCAGCGGCAGTGGCGGGGCCGGATCCTGCTCGACTGGGGCCTGCTGCCTGGCTCGTACGGCTGGGTCTTCCCGAAAGACGACAGGCTCACGGTCGGCGTCATCGCCGGCCGCGGTCAGGGCAGCGCGACCAAGCAGTACCTCCGCACCTTTATCGACCGGCTGAAGCTGGGCTCGGCTGAGGTCCTGCACGACTCCGGCCATCTGACCAGGTGCCGGACCAGCGATTCGGCGCTGCGGAAGGGACGGGTGCTGGTGGCCGGGGACGCGGCCGGCCTGCTCGAGCCGTGGACCAGGGAGGGCATCAGCTTCGCGCTCAGGTCGGGGGCACTGGCGGGCAGCTGCGCCGCCAAGGCGGCCATGCCGCAGGACCGTGATCAGCTCGACGGCTGGCTGACGGAATACGTCGCGTCCGTGCATCGTGACCTGATCCCGGACATGGACGCAGGCCGACGCGTGCTGGCGGCGTTTTCCCGGCATCCCGGGGCCTTCCACGCCGTGCTGGCCACGCCCAAGGGCTGGCGCGCGTTCGTCAAGATCTGCCGTAGCGAGCTGTCGGTTTCCGACGTCGTCCGGCTGCGCTCGGCGCGGACGCTGTTTTCCCTGCTGGCCCGGGCCTGAACCCGGCTCAGCCGTCCCGCAGGCGGGCGACCACGGCGTCGGACTGCTCGACGGTGAAGCCTCCGGCCAGGCTGGGCATCGGCAGCACCCGCTGCCCGCCGGCCAGGAAGATCACCTTATCGGTGAGGCAGGCCCGCAGGTCGGGATGCCGTTCGGCGATCGCGATCTGCTCGCGCAGCGCCGCCTCCTGGCGGCCGCCGACAGCCGACCCAAGCCGCTCGGTGACCGCCGGAAGGACCCGCTCGGTGACCGCCCGCTGCACCCGGCGGCCGATCTTCTTACCGACGAACCGCATGGCCGCGCCCATCACCACATCGGCCACGGCATCCTCCACGGAGTCGGCCGCATCCCCCAGCCCCAGGCCCGGCCAGTCGCCGGACCGCTTGAACGGGCCCGGCGGGTTGGTGGACGGGCCGGATTGGCTCGGCTGGCCGGGGCGGGCCGAGCCGGTGTATCCCGGCGGAGGCGGCCCGGTGTACCCCGGCGGGGGCGGCGGACCGAAGCCCCCGGCCGGGGGCTGATCGTAACTCGTAGGTGGCGGGAAGCCCGAGGGCGGCGGGTCGTAGCCCGGCGTCGGCGTGGGATCGTATCCGGCCTGCGGCGGCGGGGTGTAGCCCGGCTGCTGACCTAGCTGGTTCCTGGCCAGCGCGGCCAGTTCCCCAATCGAATGCACGGCGGCGGCGCTGCCGCACTGCGGGCACACGGCCCCGGACTGGCCATCGTTCACGGGCCTATTGTGCCCCCCGGCCGGGCCGCTGGGAAGCCTCGGATTGAGCGCGTGCGGTCAGGCGCCGCTTGGTTTGGGGGTCGTGCAGGAGATCTTCGGGTCCAGGCCGACGTAGTTGAGCGGACCCGCGGCGATGGTCAGCGCCATCGTCGCTCCCTGCGTACAGCCCAGATTGGACGTTCCGAAGTAGCCGCGCTGGCCAGCCGCGGCGGCTCCGATGATCAGCCACAAGAACAGGATGACCGTCCCCTTGCTCATATCTCCTCCGCCCGGCCAGGGGCCACTAACCCAGCCACAAGCTCCCTGAGATAGTAGCCCCCGCGGCACGTTGCGGCGTATCGCCGCGCCGTACCAGGGACGGTACGGTCTGTCCATGGCCCTCCGTCAAGCAGGCAAGTCGCCGAGGTCCCCGGCTCAGTGGTGCACCTACCTGCTCGAGCCGAAAAACTGGCTGATCGTCACCGTGGTCGGTATCGGCGGCCACCTGGATGGGCTGGCGGGCGTCGGCTGGGGGCTGCTGGCCGGGCTGTTCACCGCCGTGTTGCCGACCTTGTTCGTCTCCTACGGCATCCGGCAGGGCCGCTGGGACGACAGGAACGTCGGCGCGCGCAGGCCCCGGCTGATCGTGCTCGGCTTCATCATGGGCTCCGTCGCGGCCGGGCTGATCCTGCTCGTCGGGCTGCACGCGCCCGGCCTGATGGTCGCTTACCTGGCCTTCATGCTGGTCAGCGTGGCGGTGCTGGCGGGCATCACCACGGTGTGGAAGATCTCCATCCACTGTGCGGTGGCCTCGGGTTCCGTCACCCTGCTCGCCCTGACCTACGGGCCGCTCGTGCTGGCCGGGTTCGGCCTCGTCGCGCTGCTCGGCTGGGCCAGGGTGGCGGTCAGGGACCACACCAACGCCCAGGTCGTAGGCGGTTCCGCGCTCGGTGCCGCGGCCGCCTTCCTGGCCTACGCCGCGCTCGCGGGATCGGCCCCCTCCCCCTGGTAAGACCGGCGGCCGCGCATGCTATACATGTGGATAGCTAGCTATATCTTCGTGTAGCTCAAGGAACGAGGCCGACCGCCATGGGAGCTACGGCCATCCGCACGCAGGGGCTGACCAAGCGCTACGGCAGCATCGCGGCCCTGGATCATCTCGACCTCGAGGTGGCGCAGGGCGAGGTGCTCGGCTACCTAGGCCCCAACGGCGCGGGTAAGACCACCACGATCCGGCTGCTGCTCGGGCTTATCAACCCGACCGAGGGACGCGGCGAGATCTTCGGCCTCGACTGCTGGCGTCAGCCCGTCCGGGCGCACGGGCGGCTGGCGTTCGTGCCGGGCGAAGCCAGCCTGTGGCCCTCGCTCACCGGCGGCGAGACCCTCCGGCTCCTCGGACGCGTCCAGGGCCGGGTCGACGAGGCGTACCGGGATGAGCTGGTGGCCAGGTTCGAGCTCGACCCGGCCAAGAAGGTCCGGGCCTACTCCAAGGGAAACCGGCAGAAGGTCATCCTGATCGCCGCCCTGATGACGCGCGCTGACCTGCTCGTCCTCGATGAGCCTACGAGCGGGCTTGACCCGCTGATGGAGCAGGCGTTCCGGGCCAGCATCCGCGAGGCCCGCGATCGCGGCCAGACCGTCTTCTTGTCCTCGCACATCATGAGCGAGGTGGAGGCGCTGTGCGACCGGGTCGCCATCCTGCGGGCGGGCAAGCTGGTGGAGCTGGGGACGCTGGCCCAGCTGCGGCATCTCAGCGCGCTCACGGTGGAGGCGACCTTCGACGGCCAGGTCCCCGATCTATCCGGCGTGCCCGGGGTGAGCGCGGTGCAGGTGGACGGGCGAGCGGTCCGCTGCCAGGTGCGCGGCCCGGTCGCGCCGCTGCTGAACGTGCTGGCGCACGCGGGCGTCACGGAGCTGCTGAGCCGGGAGCCTTCGCTGGAGGAGCTGTTCCTGGCTCAGTACGGCGACCGCCAGGACCAGGGGGCGCAGCATGCAGCACGCTGAGCACGCCGCCTGGGCGCCAGGTCACCCGGCCGTCCGGTCACCGGTCGGCGCCATCGTCCGGTTGACCGCTCGCCGGGCGGTCCGTTCCGGGGTCATCTGGGGCTACATCTTCGGCGTGTCCATCGCCTCGTCCGCCGTCAGCTACCCCAGGCTCTACAAGACCAAGGCCCAGCGTGACGCGCTGGCGGCGACCTTCGGGTCGGACAAGGCGACCAGTGCCTTGTTCGGGCCCGCCCCGCAGCTCCAGACGGTGGCTGGCTTCACCGCCTTCAAGATCTCCATGACGCTGATGCTCCTCGGCGCGGTGTGGGGGCTGCTGACAAGCACCAGGCTGCTGCGCGGCGAGGAGGACAACGGGCGCTGGGAGTTGCTGCTGGCCGGCCCGTACACCCGGGCAGGTGCCACCGCCCAGGCCCTGGCCGGCCTGGCCGCGGGCGTGCTCACCTTGTGGGCGATCACCGGCCTGCTGACGGTCCTGACCGGCCTGGACTCAGCTGTTGGCATCGCGGCCCGGCCGGCCATGTACTTCGCCCTGGCCATGGTGGCGACGGCGGTCATGTTCCTGGCCGTCGGCGCGCTGACCAGCCAGGTGGCCGGGACTCGCCGTCAGGCCGCCGCGCAGGCGGCCTGGTTCCTCGGGGCGAGTTACGCCGTACGGCTGGTCGCCGACGCGGGGCTGGGCCTGCACGGCCTGATCTGGGCCTCCCCGCTCGGCTGGGTGGAGGAACTCCAGCCGCTGACCAGGCCCCAGCCGGCCGCCCTGGTCCCGGTGGCCGTCTTTACCGCGGTGCTGGCCGCCGCCGCCGTGCGCCTGGCCGGCCGTCGCGACGTCGGCGCCGGCCTGGTGCCGGACCGGGCGAGCCGGCGATCGCAGCTGCCGCTCGGCGGGCCGGCGGCCCTGGCGGTCCGGCTCGTCCGGCCCGCCGTGGCCGGCTGGTGGGTGGCGATCGCCATCTCGGCCCTGCTGTTCGGGCTCATCGCCCGATCGGCCGGCGGCACGATCTCCGGGTCGTCGGTTCAACAGGTGTTCGCCAAGCTCGGCGCGTCCGGAAGCGGCGCGGCCGCCGTGCTCGGCGTGTGCTTCCTCATCCTGGCGGTGCTTGTCGCCTGCACGGCCGCCGGACAGCTCACCGCGGCACGCGCGGAAGAATCCGCCGGACGGCTCGAGCACCTCCTGGCCCGGCCCGTCTCCCGCGGCCGGTGGCTGGCCGGCCGGCTGCTTGTGGCCATCGTCGTCCTGCTGGCCAGCGGCGTGCTGGCCGGCGTCTGTGGCTGGGCCGGCGCGGCCAGCCAGCACGCGGGGGTCAGCTTCACCGCGATGCTGAAGGCGGGCGTGAACCTCACCCCGCCCGCCATCATCATCGCGGGCATCGGCGTGCTGGCGTTCGGGGTGCGGCCCAGGATCACCTCGGCCGTCGTCTACTCACTGCTGGGCTGGTCGCTGCTCGTGCTCATCATCGGCAGCATCGGTTCCGCCAGCCGCTGGGTCCTCGATACCTCGGTCTTCCATCAGATGGGTTCGGCCCCGGCCACCTCGCCGCACTGGGCCGCCGACGGCGTGATGACCGCTATCGGCGTGGCCGCCGCCCTGATCGGAGGCATCGCGTTCGCCCGACGGGACCTGCAGGCAGAATGACCGCCAGCCCGCCAGATCCGGACGCGCAGGCGGTAAGCCCGCCCGGCCAGGCCGTCGTGGCGTTCGGCGACCTCACCGCCCGGGCCCGGATCCGCGAAGCCGCCCTCAGGCACTTCGCCGAGCAGGGATTCCAGCGCGCCACCATCCGGGGCATCGCCCAGACGGCGGGCGTATCCCCCGGCCTGCTGCGACATCACTTCGGCTCCAAAGACGACCTGCGCCAGGAGTGCGATCAGTACGTGTCCGGCATGCTGCGCCGCGTCAACGCCCAGCTGCTTGACGATCCGGGCGACGCGGCCGGCGGCCGGCAGGTCTCCAGGCGATTCGAGCGGTACATCGCGCGGGCCCTGGCCGACGGGTCCGCTACCGCCGGGCCGATCTTCGACGAGATGGTGACCCTGACCGAGCAGTGGCTCGCCCGGGCCGACGAAGGCCGCCCCGACCCGCCCGCCGTCGACCGGAGGATCAGGGCTGGCCTGGTCACGGCCATGGCGGCCGGCATCCCGCTGCTCCACGAGCACCTGTCCCGGACGATGGGAACCGACGTGTTCGGCCCAGAAGGTGACCGGCTGCTCACCCTCGGACTGCTCGACATCTACTCCCACGCGATCATCAGCGCCGACACCGCCGCTGCCGCCGGGGCCCGGCTCGACACGCCCCCGGCGGGGGCCGCTGACGACGGGTGAGGGTGCTTACTTGCGGCGGAAGCTGGCCCCGGTGGGCCCGCTGGTGAAGCCGTGCCGCGGGGGCCAGGGCCCCGCGGATACCGCCATCCCGATCAGGGCGAGCAGGAACAGGACGAAAAACCCGCCGTAGTAGGTCAGGAAAGCGGCCCAGCTCGCGGTCGGCACCACGATCGCGGCCGCGCCCCACGCGAGGACCTTCTTGTTCACCGGCTTCCTGGCCGGAACGGGCACCGGCCGGGCCCAGCCTTCGGCCCGCACGGCCGGGATGCCGGTGGTGGCCGCGGCCAGCTGGGTAAAGGTGCGCGACTCAAGCGCCTGCCCGGTACGCAGGCCGAGTTCGTCCCTGGTCAGCCGGCCCTGCACGAACGCGGTCTTGAGGGTGTCGATGGCTCGCTCGCGGTCGGCATCGGAGGCCCGGAGCGCACCGGGGAACGGGGCAGCGGGCAGATGACGGTCTCGCGGCCCGATATTCACCTGCACCTCCCGGCGGCACTACCCACCCAAAAGCCTAACCCAGCGCCATCCCGGACTCCGCCGCGGCCAAGGGCCTGGGCGGCAAGCTGCTGATCGACCCCTGCGCCGGGCGGGGTGATGCCGGTGGGCGGCGTGGTACGCCAGCGCGCTATGGTGCGCCGAACTTCGAAAAAATCTTGGAAAGTTTGGCTTCCACGGAGGGTTCGATACCCGATAGGGCACCTAATTCTCCAGTAAGGCCGAATCTTCCGCGAAATTCTGCTTTATGTCGGACTAGTGATCAATTTATGAGTCTGACGGGGCAGGACTGGCTGGAGAAGCAGCACGGGGCAGTGAGGCTGGGCGCTGAAGCGGCGCCGGGCTGAGCAGGCCCGCGGCGCCGGGCTGAGCAGGCCCAGCGAATCCCGAACAGCCCAGCGGATCTCAACGACCCAGCGAATCCCAAAAGGCTGGTTCAGATGCCCCAGGGCATGGCGACCGAGCCTGGGGCGGTCGAGGCGACGGTGAGGGTCTGGACCTGACCGGCCGGGCCGACGGTCAGGGTGACCTCATAGGCCGCCACGGACGTGGTGATCTGGGTGGGGGTATCGGCCAGGTTGACGAACAGGGCGCCGCCGGCCTGCGAGATGATCCCGTTCAACGGCGGCTGCTCGGGGGTAAACGCGCAGAAGTATCGCTGCGCCGACGGGGCGTACTGGTAGACGCGGAAATCGAGGATGACGGCCGTGCTTGAGGTCGGCCGGCTCAAGACCTGCTCGAGCGCGCTTCGGTTATGCGCGGAGACGTAGGCGGTGAGGGACAGCGGCGCCTGGATGCTTTCCTCCCACTGGACCTGCGTGAGCACACCGACCGCGGGCATGGTCGCGGTCGTGACCGGATCAGTGACGGTAAGGTCGGCTGCGAGCACGGTGCCGCAGATGGTGGCCGCGGTCAGGGCGCCGATAGCATCACGCGAACCGGGCGTGAAGGTAAAACCTTGCTGAGTATCCAGGGCATAGGACAGCGTCATGGTGCGAACTCCTCGGGTCGTTCGCGGGCCAGCCGGCGCCACCAGCCGCATGACTTCTCCGTACCGCTCCGCTAGGTCGTTGGCCTGATCTTAGGGGCAGGGCCGCCGCTGAGCGGGGGGGAACCGCCGGGCCTAGGCGGAATCCCAGTGCGGCGGCCGGTCCAGGGTCAGGCGCTCGTCGTCGTCTGGCTCAGGTGCGTCACCCCAGGCCGCATCGGAATCGGCCGGACCGCGGTCCGGCAGCGCCGGCGGGTCGTCCGGATCGGCAGAACTGATGCTGGACGACTGGTTCGCTGCGGTGTCCGGGGGCATAATCATGATCTCTCCGGGAAGTCACGGGCGGGCGGGCCGTGATCCGGGTCAGCCCATAGTCCCCGTGCCGTGGTGGCCGACGTATCACGTATCGTACAGGCGGGCCTTCCTGAGCAGGCACGCCAGTATCCCGCAGCGACCCAGACCCGAGAAACCCTGGAGAGAGATGCCCAAACGGGTTCGTCCCTACGGCTCTGCCGCCGACGCCGAGTCGGCGGCGTTGTCCCGCGGACCGAGAGCCGGAGGTGAGGCTGCCAGCGAGCTGCCCAGCATGACGATGGTGCGGGAGATCGCCAGCCAGGCCGCCGCGGCCACCCGCACGCTGAACGACCTGACCGCTGACGGGACCGGCTTCGCGAGCCTGGAGGATGTCCGCGACGTCATCGCGAGCCTGGAGCGGATGGGTCAGGATCTGCCGCACCTGTACGAGCAGCTGGCCCGGATGCTGGTCATCCAGCGCGAGGAAGGACAGATCGTGCCCGGCACGGACCAGGATCCCGATTTCTGGGTGGTCGAGGTGGTCGAGGCGCTCGCGGCCGCGGGTCAGGCCGCCGACATGATGACCGCCGCCCTGAACCAGGCCGGCCAGACCTCGGCCGAGCTCCGCTCAGCATGAGCCGCTGCGGCCGCCGCTGACCGGGCGAGGTGAACGGTGCGCCCGGTGGCCAGGGTGGCCGGGTTGGTGTCAGCGGGGGTGCTGGCCGCGGTGCTGGCGGCCGGGTGCTCGGGACCTGCGCCCGCCGCCTACCGTGCCACGGCCGCGACATGCCTGACCTTCGGACTGCGCGCCATTCAGCGGCATGTCACGGTGAGGGCCGAGCCGCGGGCCTGCGCCGGGCTGAGCCCCGAGCAGGTCAACCTGGCCGTCGCGAGGGCGATCAGGGAGGCTGTCGGGCCTGAGCCCAAGGCCCTGGCCCGGCGGCTGGCCGATCGGGACAGTACCTACCTCGCCCGCATCCTCACCACGATCGGGCCAGCTCCGCCCGCGCCGCTGACCCCGGCGATCGCTGCGCCGGCCCGGCCCTCCGCGAGCCTGCCGCTCCGTCTCGCCGCACTGGCCGCCTGGGTGTGCACCGCCGCCGCCGGGGCTTACCTGTTCGGGGGCTGGCGGGCCGGCCGCGGCCCGCGGCGTCCGCGCCGGGCCGGCCTGGTGCCGGTGACCGTGCTCGGCCACGTCGGGCTGGCCGTGGCCGGGCTGGGCATCTGGGTCACGTTCGTCATCACCGCCGCCCCGGTGCTGGCCTGGCTCGGGGTTGGCCTGATCGTGCTGATCGCGGGACTGGGCATGGGCGCGCTGTCCGCCGCGCTGCCCGAGCCGGACCGGGGCCGGGCGCCGGGCGAGGCGAGGCTGCCGGTGACCGTCATCGCCGTTCACGGGATGCTCGCGACCACGGCCATCCTGCTGGTCCTGCTGGCGGCGATCGGCGCGGGCTGATACCGGACCGGTCTCGGGTCAGGCTGGCCAGATCGGCGTCACCGATGGCGCGGTCATCGGCGTCGAGGATCCCGGCGGCTTCGGCCCGCCCCAGCGCGAGGTGCTTGGCCACCTCCGTCAGTGCGCGGCCGCCGGCGGCGGCCGCCAGCGCCGCCAGCCTGGATTCACCGGGATCAGCCGTGAGGGTCCCGGCGGGATCCCGGTCAGCTGGGCCCGGGGGCGCAGGGTCAGCCCGGCCGGCACGGGCTCCCACCAGGGCGCGCGACCGAACATCCGGCCGAACATCTCGTCCGGCAGGCCGGCCGCTCGAGCCCTGGGCCCGCTGATGAGCTCGGCCGGGGCCGGCTGATCTGGCCGCTGCCAGCGGAAGTCGCCGGAAATCCGCAGCACCGAGCCCTGGTTGGGCAGGGCGGCGTGCGGGGTCAGGCAGTGGAAGATGATCGCGTCACCCGGCTCGTAGCTGGTGGTCGCCCAGCCCCGTTCTGACCGGCTGAGCGGGCGCGGGCGACGCGGCGGCCCGAGATGACCACCGGGCTGAACCGCCAGGCCGCCGATCAGGGACGGGACGTCCATCAGCGGGATCCAGCTGGTCAGCATGTCCTGCACGCCGGACACGGCGTAGTCGTAGTGGATGTACCGGCCGCGCGGGCGGGCCTGCGGGCGCTCCGGGTAGACCGCGCGCAGCACCTTGGCCGGGTAGGAGAACGCGTCAGGTCCCAGCACGCGCCGGACGACCTGTCGCAACGCCGGCAGGTACGGAAGCTGGTTGAAGGCGGGGCCGAACATGGCGGCGCGGAACGCCGGATCGGCGAGCGCGTCCATCGAGTTGACCGCGCGCGGCTGGATCGACGGTATGCCCCGGTCATCGACCCAGCCGCCGGAACGCAGCTGCGCCAGCACCGCGTGGCCGGCCGCCCGGACCTGGCCGGACGGCAGCAGACCGCGGAAGAACAAGTACCCGTCGGCGGCCAGACGGCGGCGCAAGCCATCAGGGTCCTCGACCAAACCGCCCGAGTCGGCCAGCTCATCCACACGCTCACGATAGGCACAAGCGGACAGCGGCTCGGTCATCTCACAGCGAGCTCTCAACGCGCCTTGAGCTCAGCGGCGTCAATCGCCGGAATCGGCCGGATCGGTGACCTTGGGGATCCAGTGGTCGCCCCGCTTCTCGAACTTCTGCTTCAGCGTCGCGTACGCCGCCCGCTGCGCTTCGTCTCCTTGGCCGTGGGTGCCCACCGCGCTCTCGCGGGCCTGAGCAAACGTGTCCTGGGCTTCCTTCGACGAGCGCCGAAGCGTGCCGGGCATCTCCCCGTCCGCCGACTGCTTGATCCGGCTGGTCCTTGGCATGGTGTCCCTCCCATTGTCCCTTATGCCCCGGCACGGCTACCCGGGGCGGCCTGGGCTACACCCTCTCGGGGTGAGACCTGGGCTACATTCCCCCAGTGGCCGAGGAGATCGATCCGGCCACAGGCGCGTTCCTGGGCAACTTTCCGCAGGGGCTGTCCCATCTGGCCCTGCTCAACGCGGCCGCCCTGCTCGAGGGCGCACGGCGGCACGAGAAGTCCGGGCGATGAGCCAGCAAACCCGGCCGGCCGAACGGAGCGCGGGGCAGGTGCGGCCGGACGTCGTTTAGCCGGCCAGGAGCCGGGTAGCTGACGCTCTTGGCCCGCAGCGGTACCGCGGCCCGTTCGGGAAAAATTTCGAGAAATAAGCTTTCAGGCGGACGAACGGCGGCGCCGCAACGTATTGGTGTCGCGGCGCCGCACATTGCTAGATCGGAGAGGAAATCACAACCTGAATCTCGAGCCGCTCGCTCCGCCTTCCCGGCACCGGGAATGACGAGGTCCGGGGCTCACCTGCTCGGGGAGGGCAAATGGCACGAAAGCTTCGGGTTGACGCCCACGTAGTTAAGCGGGCCTGCCAATATTGTGACGAGAATTGTGCCTGCGTGGGCACAGGTTGTCGCGTTCGAGCCGTAATAACCACGCTGACCTGCAGCTATAGCTCCAATGATGAGCCAGATTACGATGACGAGCCCTCCGACTCGCATATCTACCTCCGAAAGACGGGCGGCTCCTGCTCTGCCGAAGAGCCGGGACTCACAGTGTCTACCCTGCAGGCGACGGATACACATGCCGGCCGGCCCCTAAATGCCATTTATTCGCCCTCCGCGGCACCGGCAGCGCCTCTGCTGCGTTTTTCCCGCTCCGGTTGTATCGTGTCTGCTGATGGCCCGGGATGCCGAGACCGCGCAGCGCGACACCGCGGCAGAAGACGCTTTGGCCCGTCCGTCGCTGGTCCGGCCGACGGCGGGGGCCGTCGCGCCCTCCGGGTTCTCCGGGCTCCCCGGGGTCTCCGGGTCGGCGGATGACATCATGTCTTACCCCTACACCACCGACTTGGCGGCCATCCGCGCGGTCGTGCAGCGGCACGCCGTCAAGGCCGGGCTGTCCGAGGCCCGCGCGATCGACCTCGTGCTCGCGGTCAGCGAGGTGGCGGGCAACACCGTCCGGCACGCGAAGTCCCCTGGCCAGCTGCAGATATGGTGTGACGCCAAGCAGATCATCTGCCAGCTCCACGACGAGGGAGTCATCACCGATCCGCTGGCCGGCCGCCGCCGGCCATCCCTGGAGGCCAGGGGCGGCCACGGGCTCTGGATCGTGAACGAGGTCTGCGATCAGGTCGACATCCTTTCCGACGAAACAGGCACGACGATCAGGATGCACATGGACCTGCCTGGCTGAGCGGAACCCCGGGGTAATCCGCCTTGTGGTAGAACAAGGGCGTGGATCTGCTGACGGTCTCTGTGACGGCCCGGGAGTCCGCTGGCGAGTCTTACACGCTGGTGGAGATCGCCGGCGAGGCCGACGTGACCAATACCGATGAGCTAAGGCGCCTGCTCGACGAGGAGGTGGCGCAGCAACCGCGTACGCTGATCATCGACCTGTCCGGCCTGCGCTTCATGGATTCTTCCGCCCTGCACGCGCTGCTCAGGGTCAACCGCTCGATGGACCGGCAGGGAGGCGTGCTCGCCCTGGTGTCTCCGCAGGCCGCGGTGGCCAAGATCCTGCGGCTGACCACCGCGGACCGGCTGATCCCCGTCTTCGACAGCGTCACGGAAGCCGCCGCGGGCTGAAACCCGGCGACCCCCGGCAGATCCCGGCCGGCCGTAGCCGGGCGACACGCCGGCGAAGACGAACCGCCGCCAGTGGTTTGCGGATTCCCAACATGGGATATGGTTTGACCTAAGTGGTGCCTACGACGCAGGCACGCTCAATGCGAGACACGGTGTTTCGCGGAGCGCGCGGACAAGGCACCGCTTTTTGCGTCTCTGGCGAACGAACACCGTGATCGAGGTTCGTGGCGAGAGAGGCCCTGATGAAGATCGCTCTAGTAGCTCAGAACGCAACGCCGCTGCACCCCCGCACGGGATCGGGTCCGGACAGTGATGACATCGGCCTGAGCGAGCTCACCCGCAAGCTCGCCGGCCACGGTCACCAGGTGACCGTGTACGCCCAGAAGAACGACCCCAGCCAGCCCGACCACGCCGAGCTGCACGCCGGAGTCCGGCTCGAGCACATCGACGCCGGACCGGTCTCCGCGACCGCCGCGGCCGGGCCGGACGACGCCGACCTGCTCGAGCGGGTACCTGCCTTCAGCGGGCCGCTGCGGGCCAGGTGGCACCGCGATCGCCCGGACGTCGTGCACGCGCTGCGCTGGACGAGCGGCCTGGCCGCCCTGGCCGCCGCACGCGACCTCGGCCTCCCGGTCGTGCAGGAATTCAGTTCGCTCGGGATCGCCGAGCGGCGGGCCGCCGCCCGGCGGGGCGGGGTCAGCGCCGACGGCGCTGACGCCGCCAGGATCCGGCTCGAGCCTGCCATCGGCCGCAGCGCCACCGCGGTGGTCGCCACCAACTCCGGTGAGGTCGCCGACCTCACCGGCCTGGGCGTGCACCGATCCTCGATCCGGATGGTGCCCTGGGGCGTGGACACCGACCTGTTCACTCCGGACGGGCCCGCCGCCAAGCGGAACGGCCGCCCGCGGCTGCTCACCGCGGCCGACCTGCGGGAGCGTCAGCCGCTCGAGGCGTTGCTCCGGGCGCTGACCCAGGTTCCCGCCGCCGAGCTCGTGCTGGTCGGCGGCCCGGCCGAGGCCGAGCTTGACCGGGACGACGCGTACGTCAAGCTGGCCAAGTTCGCGGCCAGGCTCGGCGTCTCGGACCGGGTGATCTTCACCGGCGCGGTCGAGTACCGCTCGATGCCCGCGCTGCTGCGGTCCGCCGACCTCGTGGTCAGCACCTGCCAGTACGAGCCCGCCGGCACGACCTCGCTGCAGGCCATGGCGTGCGGCACTCCCGTCATCGCTCCCCCGGTCGGCGGCCACCTGGACGCCATCGTGGACGGCACGACCGGCATCTTGATCCCGCCGGACCGGCCGGCCCTGCTGGCTCAGCGGATCAGGCAGCTGCTCGCGCACCCGATGACGCTCGAAGCCTACGGGGTAGCGGCGGCCGACCGGGCGCGGTCCCGTTACAACTGGGACCGGATCGCCGCAGAAACTCTCGCCGTTTACGACCGCGCGACCGCCCTGGCGGCGTAACCCTATAGACCGGGAGCCCTGTATCCCCCCCGCAGGCCTCCTGGGCGAAGGCCCGGCAAGCTTCGCGCTTGCCGGGCCTTTAGTCCGTAGTGCCGACGGTCCGGACGTTTGGCGGGGCCCGCAGTGGACAGTGGCACAGAGCCGAACGGCGCACGTCTTAAAGAGCGTGGGTCAGGGTCTGGAAACCTCTCCCCGGACCAGGGCCCGCATCCCGGAGGCCGCCGGCCCGATCGTGGGCCGGCGGCCTCCGAGCCTGTTACCGGATGCGGACCGCCACCAGGCAGGCGTCGTCGCCGGTGTCGGAGACCGCACTGGCTAGTATCCGGTCGGCCTGGGCGGCGGCGGTCAGCTCCGGCCGGTCCTCCGCCGGGTCGGCGGGGCCTACGGGTCCGACCCCGGCCGCCGGGATCTGGGCGGTGACGACCGCGACGAATTCCTCGAGGACATCGATGATGGAATCACCGCGCCGCTCGATCAGCCCGTCGGTGAACAGCAGCAAGGTATCGCCCGGGTACAGCGGCTGGACGGCCTCCTCGTACTCGGCGTCCGGATCCATGCCGAGCAACACCCCGCCGGGCAGCGGAAGCTCACGGGCGGTCTGGCCGCGGACCAGGACCGGAGGCAGGTGCCCGGCCCTGGCCCACCGCAGCAGGTGCTCCTCCGGGTTGTACAGGCCGCACACCACGGTCCCGACCACCCCCGAGGTCAGGTTGCACATGACGCCGTTGAGCATGCGAAGCAGCTCGGCCGGGCCTGCTCCGGTGATAGCCAGGCCGCGCAGGGAGTTGCGGGCCGCGACCATCCCGGTCACCGCGTCGATACCGTGCCCGGCCACGTCGCCCACGACGAGCAGCACGTCGTGGCCGGGCAGCACCAGCGTGTCGTACCAGTCGCCGCCGACGAGCTGACCCTCGCCCACCGGCCGGTAGCGGACCGCGACGTCGATCCCGGCGGCCTCAATCGGATGCTCGTCCGGCGGCATGATGGCCTGCTGCAGCCGCAGCGCCAGCAGGTGCTCCTCCGCGACCCGCTGCTCGCTGTCGGCCAGCTGATCGCGGGTGGCCGCCAGCGCGACCTGCGTGTGGTAATGCGCGGACACGTCCTGGAAGGCGCCGCGGAGTCCCACCACCGTGCCGGCCGCGTCCACGACGGGCTCGGCGAAGACGCGGATCTGGCGGATCCTCTGGTCGTCGGGATGGACCACGCGGAAGGTCGCGGTCAGGGCTTCGCGCTGCTCGGGCAGGGCCTGCCGGAAGCGCTTGACCACCGGCTTGTCGGCGGCCATCACGTAGCTGGGCAGATCCGCCAGCGGTATTTCCGCCCCCGGCCGCGGCGTCAGGCCGAACAGGTCGAAGGCCGATTCGGTCCAGCGCACCGTCCCGGTGACCAGGTTCTCCTCCCAGCCGCCCAGACGGCCGAGCCGCTGCGCGTGATCGAGGAGCACGGCCAGCCGCCCGGCCGAACTGTCGCGGTGCCAGGTGAAGATCACGCCGTCGAAGAACCTGACCACGCGCAGGTCCGCCAGCGGGGCTTGCTTCGATCCGGTCTCGTGCCCGGGCAGCCCGGAGGCCAGCGACTCCAGAAGCGGCCCGGGGACATGCTGGGGCGCGCCGTCGCGCAGCACCTGCATCGCCCGGGCGAACAGTCCGGAACCCGCGATGCTGACCGGGTAGGCCGCCAGCAGGGTCAGCCTGGTCAGGTCGGCACCCGCCCGGCCCGCCGGGTCGGTGAAGCCGGGGCTGACGTGCTCGATGCTGAAATCGGTCAGCTGCCCGGCGTCATCCCTGATGGCCTGGACGACAAGCACCGAGTCGGCCAGATGGTCCAGCAAGGTGAAGACCGCCGCCTTCGGCTGCGCGGCGGCCAGGTCGCCGTGCGCCAGGCGGGCGCCCACCACCCGGGCGCAGCCCGCGGACAGCGCCAGCAGCTGCTGGCGGGTCTCGGTCGCAAAGGCCGCGAGCGGACCCGGCCAGCTGACCTCGAGCACGCCGAGGAGCTCACCGTTGCGCTGGCGCAGCGCGAGGACCACCCTAGCCCCGTTGGCCCCGTTGGCCCCCTTGGTTCCAGCGGGCGTGCTCGTGACCGGCGCGCGATCGCCCGCCGGGCGGCCACCGGGCCACCACAGGTCGGCGGCACCCTGCGCCACCCGCTGAGCCGGGCAGTCGAACTGAGGCGGGAGATACCGCCAGCGGCTGGCCTCGCCCATGGCCAGCCCGGTCTCGCCGAGCAAGGCCAGGGCCCCGTCCGCTTGCAGCAGCCAGAGCGTGACCGTGCGCACCCCGAGCGGGGCCAGCTGCGCCGCCAGCATGGCGACGAGCTCGGTGCCATCGGCGGCCAGCTCGGCGGCCGCCTCGGTCATCAGCAGGCAGGACCGGAGCCTGCCGTCGGGGACGGGGACCCGTCGGCTTGCGCCGCATCACGGCCGACGGCGCCCGCTTCGCCGGAGTCGGACAGGACCGCGGCGGCCATCTCGGCCGACGGTATCCCGGTCGCCGCGGACAGCTCGGCCAGCTGGCTGGCGGCCTCGGCGCTGGACAGGCCGAGACGCTCCATCAGCGCCCCCCTGGCCATCGCGACCAGGGACTCGCCCGCGGCCCCGGCCCTGATGCGATCGAGCTCATGCTGCTGGCGGTCGATCACCGTGATCAATCGCAGCGTATCCTCGCCCTCGCCCTCGGCCACCATCACCAGCCTCCCTGCTCGCGCCTGTCACCGTCCGCCGCGTCCCGCCCGGCAGGCAGGTTTTTCGAGCCTGGGCGCTGTTACAGAAGTCCGTTCGGCCCATGATAATTACATCCGGTCTACCATCGGTATAAATTGCACGACGGTGCCGTATGCGCGTCGCGCCGCGACGGCACAGCTGATGGGAGCGCTTGGTGACGGATATGATCCAGTCCGGTCCGCGGCTTGACAAGTCCGGACTTGAGCAGTTGCTCGCGGGGCTGACCGCGGTCCGGGGCGGCGATTTCAGCACCCGGCTGGCGCAGACGGGCGACCCGCTCATGGACGAGATCGCCACGGTCTTCAACGGGATGGCGGACCAGCTCGACCTGTTCACCTCCGAGGTGACCCGGGTGTCCCGCGAGGTCGGCACCGAGGGCAAACTCGGCGGCCAGGCCTACGTGCCCGGAGTGTCAGGTACCTGGAAGGACCTCACCGAGTCGGTCAACGCGATGGCGGGCAACCTCACCGGGCAGGTGCGCAACATCGCGCAGGTGGCCACGGCGGTGGCCAAGGGCGACCTGAGCCAGAAGATCGACGTGGACGCGCGCGGCGAGATCCTCGAGCTGAAATCCACCCTGAACACGATGGTGGACCAGCTGTCCTCCTTCGCCGACGAGGTGACCAGGGTCGCCCGCGAGGTCGGCACCGAGGGGCTGCTTGGCGGCCAGGCCGACGTCAAGGGCGTCTCCGGCACGTGGAAGGACCTGACCGAGTCCGTCAACGTGATGGCGGCCAACCTGACCGACCAGGTGCGCTCCATCGCCGAGGTGACCACCGCGGTGGCCAAGGGCGACCTGAGCCAGAAGATCCGGGTCGATGCCCGCGGCGAGATCGCCGAGCTGAAGGAGACCATCAACACGATGGTGGACCAGCTCTCCGCGTTCGCCGACGAGGTGACCCGGGTCGCCCGCGAGGTCGGCACCCAGGGCAACCTCGGCGGCCAGGCCGTCGTCCGGGGGGTCTCGGGGACCTGGAAGGACCTGACCGACAACGTCAACGTGATGGCGTCCAACCTGACCGCCCAGGTGCGCTCCATCGCCCAGGTCGCCACCGCGGTGGAACGCGGTGACCTGAGCCAGCAGATCGACGTCGACGCGATGGGCGAGGTCGCCGCGCTGGCCCAGACGATCAACCGGATGGTCGGCACGCTGTCCGCGTTCGCCGACGAGGTGACCAGGGTGGCCCGCGAGGTCGGCACCGAGGGCCGGCTGGGCGGCCAGGCCGACGTCAAGGGCGTGTCGGGCACCTGGAAGGACCTGACCGACAACGTCAACTCGATGGCGGGCAACCTGACCAGCCAGGTCCGCAACATCGCGCAGGTCACCACCGCGGTGGCCCAGGGCGACCTGTCGAAGAAGATCGACGTCGACGCGCGGGGCGAGATCCTTGAGCTCAAGACCACCATCAACACCATGGTCGACCAGCTGTCCTCGTTCGCGGCCGAGGTCACCCGGGTGGCCCGTGAGGTCGGCAGCGAGGGCCGGCTGGGCGGCCAGGCCGAGGTCGAGGGCGTGGCCGGCACCTGGAAGCGGCTGACGGAGAACGTCAACGAGCTGGCCGGGAACCTGACCAGGCAGGTCCGGGCGATCGCCCAGGTGACCAGCGCGGTCGCCTCCGGTGACCTGACCCGGTCCATCTCGGTGGAGGCCCAGGGCGAGGTCGCCGAGCTCAAGGACAACATCAACGCGATGGTCCAGTCGCTGCGCGAGACCATCCGGGC
>JBEKGC010000069.1:0-27479 GCA_050013055.1 Streptosporangiaceae bacterium | reverse complement strand
GACGGCGCGATGCCTCGCGGCCTGCCCTGGCAGGAGCCCGACGGCGGGATTGGCCAGTGGGCAGCCGCCGGATCCGGCCGCACTGACCTGCACGTCACCATCGACACCACCGGCCGCACCCATGACCGGCGTGACGATTTCGCCGAGGTCTATGGCGACTGGAATGAAGTCGCCGAACGGACCATGGTGCCCGCCCCCAGCCAGGCTCCTGGCCCGGCCGCCTCGAGCGCCCCCGCCGTACCCGGCGCCCCCGCCGTCCTGTCCGCGGGCCAGGTCGCCTCCGCCCTGCGCCAGGCCGAACGAGACCCGGCCGCTCTCACCGACGCCCAGGCCATCGCCCTGCTGTCCGCGGACGGCCCCGACCTGGAGGCGCTGGCCGCGATCGCCGACGCGCTCCGCCGCGAGACCATGGGCGACGACGTTACCTACGTCGTCACCCGCAACATCAACTTCACCAACGTCTGCTACACCGGCTGCCGGTTCTGCGCATTCGCGCAGCGGCGGACCGACGCCGATGCGTACACGCTGTCGCTGCAGCAGATCGGTGACCGCGCGGCCGAGGCCTGGGACGCCGGAGCCACCGAGGTGTGCATGCAGGGCGGGATTCACCCTGATCTTCCCGGCACAGCCTACTTCGAAATCGCTTCCGAAGTCAAGCGCCGACGCCCAGATCTTCACGTACACGCGTTCTCCCCGATGGAGGTGGTGAACGGTGCCTCGCGGACCGGCCTGCCGATCAGGGAGTGGCTGGTCCGGGCCAAGGAGGCCGGGGTGGGCTCGCTGCCGGGGACCGCGGCGGAGATCCTCGACGACGAGGTGCGCTGGGTGCTGACCAAGGGCAAGCTGCCCGCTTCTGTGTGGATCGAGGTGATCACCACGGCGCACGAGCTTGGCTTGCGGACCTCCTCGACGATGATGTACGGGCACGTCGACACCCCGGCGCACTGGGTCGGCCACTTGCGTGTGATCCGGTCGATCCAGGAACGGACCGGCGGCTTCACCGAGTTCGTGCTGCTTCCGTTTATCCACGAGAACGCGCCCATCTACCTGGCCGGCCTGGCCCGGCCTGGGCCGACCCGGCGGGAGAACCGGGCGGTGCACGCGGTTTCCCGGCTGCTGCTGCACGGCGCGATCGACTCCATCCAGGCTTCCTGGGTCAAGCTGGGCGACGAGGGCTGCCGGGACGTGCTGCGCGGTGGTGTCAACGACCTGGGCGGGACGCTGATGGAGGAGACGATAAGCCGGATGGCCGGCGCGGACCACGGCTCCTACAAGACGATCAGCCAGCTGCACGCGATCGCCGAACCTCTCGGTCGTCCGATGCGCCAGCGCACCACCACGTACGGCGAGGTGCCTGCCGAACGGGCGGCCGCCGCGGCCGCCTCCGACGGTGTCTGCGCGTCGGTCCGGTCCGGGCTGCCGATCCTGGCGTCCCGGGCCGGCCTGAGCTGACCCAGTTCAGCGTTCCAGCAGGAAGTCCTCGGGGTCGAGGGCCGGCCGCGGCCTGGCCTGCTCGGCCGGGCGGCCGATCGCGACGGCCCCCATCGGCCGCCAGCCGGGCGGCAGGTCCATCGCGCGCGCGGCGACGTCGGCGCAGAAGAGCGTGCTGGAGATCCAGGCCGAGCCGAGCCCGTCGACGGCCAGCGCGATGAGCAGGTTTTGCACCGCCGCGCCCATCGAGACGGTGAACATGGCCTGCTCCGCGGCCGCCCGCCGCTCGTCGGGATAGTCGTGCGCCGCGTCGGTGACCAGGCACGGCACGACGATCAGCGGCGCGGCCCGCAGCGGTTCCCCGCGCCGGAGCCGACGGCCGATCTGCTCTTCGCTGAACCCGTCCCGGCGCAGGTCGCCGATCCAGGCCTCGCGCATCGCGTCGAGCAGGGAGGTCCGGGCCGCCGCCGAGGACAAGACCACGAAACGCCATGGCTGGCTGTGATGCGGGGCGGGTGCGGTCAGCGCGGTGGCGACCGCCCGGCGTACCACCGCGACGTCGACCGGTTCGCTGGTGAAGGCCCTGATCGTCCGGCGGGCCAGCGGCACGTCCGCCGAACCGAGCCGGAACATGTCCTCCTCAGCCGGCCTGATCAGCGCCCGCGCGCCCGGGCCGTCCTGCTCGGTGACCAGGCCGGCCAGCCCGCGCACCACCGCGACGGGGACGTGCCGCGACTTGCCCTTCACCAGGTCCGCGGCCGCGGCGATCTCATCGGCGACGGCGGCGACCGTGACTTCCAGGATGTTGCCGAAGGAGTCGGCCGTGCCGCGATAGTCCCGCACCGGGACGACGCCGGCCGCGCCGATGGCGTTGTCGGTCTGCCCGGCGCGCCACGGCCGGCCCATCGTGTCGGTGACGATGACGCCGACCCGCATTCCGGTGCGCCCGTGCAGCGCCTTGCGGAGCTGCCGGGCGGATTCGTCGGGATCGGCGGGCAGCAGCACCACGGTGCCAGGGGCGGTGTTGGACTCATCCACCCCGGCCGCGGCCAGGACCAGGCCGTGCCGGGTCTGCGCGATGGTGGTGGCGCCGCGCCTGGCCACCACCCGCGCCGTCTCCGCCTCGATCGCCTGATCGCGGGAGGCGGTCACCACCCGGCCCTCGACCTTGCTCACGATCTTCGAGGTGACGACCAGGATGTCGGCGGCACGCAGGTCGGGGACGGCGGCGGCGATGAGCGCGGCCAAGTCGGCGCCCGCGGTGATCTCGGGCAGCCCGGTAACCGGGATGACGGTGACCGGCCCCTGCGCGGCTGGTCCCTCCGCGGCCGGTCCCTCCGCGGCCGGTCCCTCCGCGGCCGGGCGGCCGGCCATCACGACCGCTCCCGGGTGAGCTCCACGGCCAGGTCCAGGGCCGCGCGGGCGATCGCCGTGGTGGCGGGCAGGTCCCGCATGAGCAGGGGCAGCGCCCGGACCTCGATGCCCGCCAGGGCCTGGTCGTCGGCGGCGGCCTTGTCCTGGTCGTCGACGAGCCAGCCGTCGATCAGCCCGGCCCCGTAGTGCGCCCCGACCGCGGCGGCCGAGGTGGCGACCCCGATCGCGGTCAGGCAGACGTCGGCCATCCCGCGGACCGGTGACCCGCCGATGATGGGGGACACGCCGACGACGGTCTTGGCCGCGATCGCCGCCCTGAGGCCGGGGACGGCCAGGATGGTGCCGATGCTCACCACCGGGTTAGAGGGCGGGATCAGCACGACGTCCGCGTCGCTGATCGCCTCGAGCACGCCGGGCGCGGGCTCGGCGTCCGCCGCGCCGACGGCGACGATCTGGGCCGCGGGCGTCTCGGCGTGCAGGCGTACCCACCACTCCTGGAAGTGAACCACGGTGGGCTCGCCCGGGCCGGCCAGCACGACATGGGTCTCGATCGGGTCGTCGGACATCGGCAGCAACCGCACCCCGGGCTGCCATCGCTGGCAGAGCACCGAGGTGACCGCGGACAGCGGCTGTCCGGACGCGAGCAGCTGGCTGCGCAGGATGTGGGTGGCGAAGTCCCGGTCGCCGAGCGTGAACCAGTCCGGGCTGGCGCCGTAGGCGGCGAGCTCCGCCCGGATGCTGAACGTCTCGTCGGCCCGGCCCCACCCCTGCTCTGGGTTGATCCCGCCACCCAGTGTGTACATGACGGTGTCGAGGTCCGGGCACACCCGCAAGCCGAACAGGGTGATGTCGTCACCGGTGTTCCCGATGACGGTGATCTCGGCGTCCGGGGCCGCCTGCTTCAGGCCGCGGAGAAAGCGCGCGGCCCCCACGCCGCCCGCGGGCACGATTATGCGCATACCCGCAAGTGTGGCAGGTACCTCGCCGTCGCCGGGGACAGCCACCCCGTCGAGCCGGGAGTGACCGCCGGTAGCTACGTGTGCGTCCGAGAATTCACGGAGCGTGCCGACTGTGGTTTCTTTGAGTTATTTATCTCGCATCTCGGGCAACGAGGCGACCATTATCACCTTCTCCGCTTGACTTGAAGCAAGACACGCGAGTGTAATTTCATTGATGTGATTCTCGTCGCTGCGGGGAGCGGCGGGATCCGGGGGTCCCGAGGTGGGAGGGAGGGTGCGCTATGACTGAGGTCATCGTCCCGCTGGCACAGGTCTTCGTCAGCCCAGATGATGTTGACGAGCTGGGCTGGCAGGACCAGGCGTTGTGTGCGCAGACAGATCCGGAGGCATTTTTCCCTGAGAAGGGGGGATCGACCCGGGAAGCCAAGCGCGTGTGCCGCAGTTGCGAGGTCCGGGCCGAGTGCCTGGAGTTCGCGCTGGAAAACGACGAGCGGTTCGGCATCTGGGGCGGCATGTCCGAGCGGGAGCGCCGCCGGCTGAAGCGCCAGGCCGTCTAGGCCGCCCGCCGGCCGGGCGGCCGGACATACCGCGTTCGGCCCGCTGTCAACCTTTCGCCTGTGTATCTTGGGTGCTGCGTGAGCGCGGGGATCGTCGTTCACGTAGTCCACGCGCTCTTGCCGGGCGGGTAGCCGCGCGAGGCGCCGCTGCCCAGCCATCAGACAGGTCCTTTGTCACAGAACGCAACGCACCTCCGGCACGTCGTCACTGCGGTGGTGGTCGCCCACGACGGCGCCCGGTTGTTGCCCGGCCTGCTTCAGGCCGTGCGCGAGCAGACACATTCCGTGCACCGTACCGTCGGGGTGGATACCGGCAGCGGGGACCGCAGCGGTGCGGTGCTGACCGATCTGCTTGGCCAGGACGCGGTCTTCGGGATGGAGCCGGAGACCGGGTTCGGTGCCGCCGTATCCAGCGCGCTGCAGCACCCCGCGGCGCGCACCCCGGTGTCGGCCTCGGCCCCGGACCAGGAACCACCGGTGGAATGGGTCTGGCTGCTTCACGATGACTGCGAGCCGGCCGCCGACGCGTTGGAACAGTTGCTCAGGGCGGCCAGCCGCAGCCGGTCGATCGCCGTGCTCGGCCCGAAGCTGAGGGACACCGCCAACCGGCGTGTCCTGCGCGAGGCGGGTGTGACCACCGACCGGGCCGGGCGGCGTTTCACCGGCGTCGAGCCGGGCGAGATCGACCAGGGCCAGCACGACGGGAGCCGCGCGGTGCTCGCGGTGAGCTCGGCGGGCATGCTGATCCGCCGGGACGTCTGGGAGCAGGTAGGCGGCTTCGACGCCAACCTGCCCCTGTTCCGTGACGACATCGACTTTTGCTGGCGCGTGCACGCGGCCGGCTACGAGGTCCGGGTGATCACCGACGCGGTGATGTACCACCGTGAACTGTCGGCCAGGCAGGTACGCAAGACGCCCGCCAGCGGCGGTCATCCGCGCATGCTCGACCGGCGCAGCGCGCTCTACGTTTTCGCCGTCAACCTGCCCCTGTGGCCCATGCTCATGGTGGTGGGAGGCTGCGTCACCGGGTCGCTTGCGCGCGCGGCTTACTTCCTGGTGACCAAGCAGCAGCGCAAGGCGGCCGCTCATCTCGGGGCGGTGGCCTGGCTGCTGCGGCACCCGGTTCTGCTCTGGCGGGCGCGGGCCAGGCGCGCCGCCCATCGTAAGCACGGCTACGCGGTCCTGCGGCCCCAGCTGCCGCGGGCTAAAACGCTCACCCGGCTGGCCGAACGGACTTCGGGCCTGATGGCCGGCGGGTCTGGCTACAAGACCGGCGGCCTGCATCAAGCCGTCGTGGACGAGCCCGGCGACGACATGCCGCTGATCGGAGCCGATTCGGTTACCCGGCGCCTGCTGACCAGGCCGGGCGTGCTGCTCTTCGCCGGGCTGACGATCGTCGCGCTGGTGGCCGAACGTTCCCTGACCGGCGCGGTGTTCTCCGGTTCGGGCACGCTCAGCGGCGGCGTCCTGGTGCCGGCCTGGGGGAGTGCCGGCGACCTGTGGCGCGAGTACCTGGCGGGCTACCACGACGCGGGTGTCGGCACGACCGCGAGCGCTCCGCCCT
The DNA here is from genome assembly GCA_050013055.1 of Streptosporangiaceae bacterium. Classification (GTDB taxonomy): domain Bacteria; phylum Actinomycetota; class Actinomycetes; order Streptosporangiales; family Streptosporangiaceae; genus Palsa-504. The sequence continues at coordinate 21,594 of JBEKGC010000069.1, read as the reverse complement.
ATATCGCCGCGGTGGCGGCCCTGGCCACCGTGCTGGGCGGCAAGCCCTGGCTGGCCGTGGACGTGCTGCTGTTCGGTTGCATTCCGGCGGCCGGGGTGACGGCGTTCCTGGCCACCCGCCGTGTCACCGCCGTGCTGGCGGCCCGGGTCTGGAGCGCGGCCACGTACGCGCTGCTCCCGGTGGCGATGGGGGCCGTCGCGGCCGGGCGCGTCGGCACGGCCGTCGCCTTCGTGCTGCTCCCGCTGGTCGCCGTCATGACCGGGCGGATACTCACCGGAGCGCCGCGGGCGGCCCGCCGGGCGGCCTGGGCGGCCGGCCTGCTGGTGGCCATCGCGGCCGCGTTCGTCCCGCTGGCCTGGCCGATCGCGGTGCTGGCCACGATCGGCGCGGCGCTGGCCTGGCGCTGGCTCGGCCTGCGGACGGTGGTCAACGCCGTGATCGTGGCCGCGGTGCCCGCGGCCATCCTCATACCCTGGACCTTTCACCTGGTCGCGGATCCTTCCTCGTGGTTCGGTGAGGCGGGCTTGCCCCGGCCTGGCCTGGCCGTCGCGAGCCTGCGGCCCGCCTCGCTGTTGCTGCTCAGCCCGGGCGGCCCCGGTTTGCCGCCGGTATGGGTGACGGCCGGGCTCGTGCTGCCCGCGTTCGCCGCGCTGCTGGCTCGCCGGCGGCTCACCGTGGTCTTCGCCGGGTGGGGCATCGCGCTGACCGGGCTGGTCATCGCCTTGGTGGTGAGCCGGGTGCGAGTGAGTTCGCTGCCAGGCGATCCCGCCGCCAGGGGCTGGCCCGGTATCGCGATCGCGGTGGCCGCCGCCGGACTGCTGCTGGCGGCCGTGCCCCTGATCGAGGCGGCCGGGCGTCCGCTGCGCCAGGCCGGTGACCTTATCCGCGGCCGGGTGCCAAGGACCGACTGGCGGGTGCTGGCGACCCTGGCCGGTTTCGCGGTCGCGCTGTCGGCGCCGGTGCTCGCGGCCGGGTACTGGCTGGCCGACGGCGTCGGCGGGACCGTGACCGCGGCCTCTCCGCAGATCCTGCCCGCCTTCGTCGCGGCTACGTCGGCTGGCCCGGACCGGAACCGGACGCTGGTGCTGCGCCCGACCGGCCGGACCCTGTCCTACTCCGTCTTGCGGGACACCGACCCGGTGCTCGGCCAGCCGGAACTGACCGAAGCCTCCTCTTCCACCCGGGCCCTGTCGGATGTGGTCGCCTCGCTGGTGGCCGCGGGCGGCGGCGACACGGGGGACACCGGGCAGGCGCTCGGCCGGTTCGATATCGGCTACGTCCTGCTCCCGGCCCCGATCGATCAGGCCCTGGCGCAGCAGCTTGACGCGGCCGCCGGCTTGCAGACGCTGACCCGGGCCCCCGGCTACGACCTGTGGCAGGTGTCCGGTCCGGTGGCCCGCGCCTGGGTGGTCACCGCGGCCGGTACCACGGTGACGGTGCCGTCGGGCGCGATCGGCGTGAACGCGGTCGTCCCGCCGGACACCTCGGGCACGCTGGTACTGGCCGAGGCAGCGGGCGGCTGGTCCGCCAGCTTGAACGGAAAACCGCTGACCACGATGGCCAAGCCGGTCGACGGCTGGGCGCAGGGCTTCGTCTTGCCCGCCGGCGGCGGCCGCCTGGTCATCACGCGGAACGAGACCGCCAGGGACGTCAGCCTGGGCCTCGAAGCCGCCGCCTTGCTGGCCGCCTTCGCACTGGCCCTGCCCGGCACCCGATCCTCGGCGGCCGCACCGGTAGCCGCGCAGGCCAGCGCCGAGTCCGCCCGCCCGGCCCGCCCCGGCCGGGCGGAGCACGCCGGCCGGTCCCGATCCGCCCGCCGCAGGCGCCGCCCGCAGCTCGCCCTGGCGGGTGCCAGGCCTCCCGACGCCGCCGTCGGCCCCGGCGCCGCCTTCCCCCCGGAGCCCGAGCCCGCCGTCCCGCCGGACGCAGCCTTCCCCCCGGAGCCCGAGCCCGCCTTCCCCCCCGACGGCGCCTTCCCCCCGGAGCCCGCCTTCGGCTCAGCTCCGGACCCTGAGTATGTTCGTGTCGGCGCAGCTTCCGGACCTCCGGCCGAGCTCGGAGTCTCCGGGTCTGGCACGGGTCTGGCGGCAAGCTCGCCCGGTCCGGCCCGGCGCGGGCACGGGCAGCACGCCGCCCGGCACGGAAAATCATCCCGGCGGCGGCGCGGCGGCAGACCAGCGGGCCAGCCCGCAGGCGACCCCGACGACCAGACCCCGGCCGGCGTCCCGCGCCCCGGCGGCCGGCGTCCCGGCCGGGCCGCCTGAGGTGGACCCGCGGGACGGTGCTGCCTCCGAGCCAGAAGGATCCGGTCCGCGGGCGCCCTGGGAGCACGGGGAGCTGCGATGAGGCCCGTTCACCTGGCGCCCGCGGGCGTCGTCCTGCTGGTGCTCGCCGCCATCGGCGGTGTCGCGCAGCTCGATCGCCCGGCGGCCAGCGCGAGCCCCGCCGCCACCACCCGCCAGGTCGCGGTCACCTCGGTGGCCCGGGCCTGTCCGCCCGCCCTCGGTGGCGGCTCAGGCACGGTCGCCTTGATCGCCAGCCCAGCCGGCTCCGCCCAGACCGCCCAGACCGCCCAGACCGCCGAGCCCGCTAACGTCCCGTCCGGCCAGGCCGAACTAACGCCGCTACCCCCGGCCGGCCTCCAGCTGCGCCCCATCACCCCCGTCGTCGCGAAGGGCCCGGGTGCGCTGTCTCTCCTCACCGTCCCCGCCGCGGCCGGGGAGACCAAGAAGGACCCGCCGGCGTCGGAGGGCTGGTCCGTCACCGCGGCCGGCCCGATGGCACCGGCCCTGGAGGCCGAAGTCGCGGAGAACTCGGGCCTGGCCACCGTGCGCTGCGGCGAGCCCAGTTCCGACCTGTGGTTCGTCGGCCCCGGCCAGCAGAACGGCGCGGCGCAGCTCCAGCTCGACCTGATGAACGTCGACTCGCTGGCCGCCACCGTGGACGTCAGCCTGATCACCGACGCGGGCGCGGTCCAGGCCGGCAACCTGACCGGGATCACGGTGCCGCCGCACCAGACGGTGACAGAATCCTTGTCGTCGGCGGCGGGGAAGTCCAGCGTGGTCGCGATCGGCGTGCAGACCAGCGTGGGCCGGGTGGCCGCCGACGTCGCCGCGGGCTCGGCCCACGGCAGCCCGACGAGCTGGCTGCCGAGTGCGGCCGCGCCCGCGACGCAGCTCGTGATCCCGGGCGTACCCGCGTCCAGCCAGGCCGCCGGACTGTTCCTGGCGGTGCCCGGCGCGGCTAACGCCAAGGTGAGCGTGCTCGCGATCACCCCGCAGGGGCACTACCAGCCGTTCGGCCCGCAGTCTGTCGAGTTGCCCGGACAGTCGGCCTCCTACACGGCCCTCACCCCGCTTGGCGGCACCGCGGCCGCCCTGCAGATCACGGCGAACGTGCCGGTCGTTGCCAGCGTGCTGGTGCCGGGCAGCGGCGTGGGCGCGTCCACCACCGCGACCGGGCCGATCCATGAGCAAGCCGTCGTGGCCGGCAATGCGAGCGGATCCGGCCTGGTCGTCTCGGTCGTGCTTTCCGCGCCCGCCGCGGCGGCCCGCGTCCGGCTGACCGAGATCGCCAGGTCAGCCAGTGCCAGCTCAGCCAGTGCCAGCTCAGCCGGTGCCAGCTCCACCAGCCAGGTGCTGACGGTCCGGGCGGGGCATACCCTGATGACCCCGGTCACGCCGCCGCCTGGGACCAAGCTCGGAACGGCGTTCGCCATCGTGATCACGCCGCTGGCCGGATCGGGGCCGCTGTACGCGGCCCGGGTGGAAACGCAGAACCAGACCACCATCGTCTCCATCATCCCGGCCATCAGCGCCCTGACCACGATCAGCCTGCCCGGAGTGCGTGACTCCTACGACGCGATATCCCCCTGAGCCCGAGCCGGGTCAGCCGATCTCGCCGTAGCCGGGATCGATGATCTCCGGGTCCACCCCGAGGATCTCGGCGAACTCCTCCACCACCACGTCGAAGACGAGCTCGCTCAGCTCTTCCTCGTCGTCGGCCCGGGCCATCAGCGGCCGCCGGAACAGCACGATCCGCGGGCCGGTGGCCGGGTGCGCGGGGTCGCTGATGCCGGGCGAGCCGCGGACGATACGGGCCAGCGGCACGCCGTCGTCGGCGGTGTCGGCATCCGGCACCTCCTGGACCGCGAACTCCACGTCGGACAGTTCGGTCTCCCAGCGCGGCTCGAGCCGGGCCACGGCCTCGAGCACCAGGTCGTCGAACTGCTGTGCCCGGCTCCGGTACAGCGGAACCCCCGGTGGTACCAGCCGGCCACGCAGCCCGCGTCCACGCCGGTCGCGCCGCCGCAGCCGGGACCCGTCCACCCTGGGAGCTGGCTTCGAGCTGTCCTCGCCGGTCTGCACAGTCACCGAGCGTATCGGATCACGCCGGTGCCGGGATACCCGTCCGCCCCCGGGGCCGACCCGGGCAAGGCGCGCAAAGCACGACACGATCACGGCACAGGGCGCAGGTGGTGGCGTTCCCGGCCGCGGACAGATACCGTCACGGTTGTATCGACGCCGTCCCGGCTACCGGGACAAGGTCCCCAGGGTGATGTGAGCGAGGTGGGCTGGTGGGTTCCCGTTGCTGCTCGCGCACCGCGTGCAAGCAGCCTCCTGTCTACACGCTGACCTATGTCTACCGCGACTCCACCGCGGTCCTCGGCCCGCTGGCCGCCTACGTGGAGCCGCACTGTTACGACTTGTGCGAAAAGCACGCCGGGCGGCTGGTGGCGCCCCGCGGCTGGGATGTGGTCAGGCTGCCGGTCGAGCAGGCCCAGGACCGGATCGATGACCTGGAGGCGCTAGCCAACGCGGTGATGGAGACGCAGCCGAGAGCACCTGGGGTTCCTGGGATACGGCCGGTGGCGGAGCCGGTCGGCCAGGGCGTCGAGGTCGGCCGCCGTGGTCACCTGCGGGTGTTGCGTTCGGGGCCGCCGCAAGACCGATAGGCTCGGGGCCATGGCTGATCTCGCGAGCATCGTCAAGGCGTACGACATCCGCGGCGTGGTACCCGACCAGCTCGACGAGGCCGTGGCGGAAGCCGTCGGCGCGGCGTTCGTCACGGTGACCGGGGCGCCGACGATCGTGACCCTGCACGACATGCGCTCCTCCTCAGCGCCGCTGGCGGCCGCGTTCGGCCGCGGTGCGGCGGCCGCGGGGGCCGATGTGCTGGCCGGGGGGCTTGGCTCCACGGACATGCTCTACTACGCCAGCGGCGATCTCGGCGTGCCGGGTGCGATGATCACGGCCAGCCATAATCCGGCCCAGTACAACGGCATCAAGTTGTGCCGCGCCGGAGCCAAGCCGGTCGGCATCGAATCCGGCTTGAAAGACATTCAGGATCTGGCCGAACGGCCGCTGGTACCCGCCCGCAAGCCCGGTACCGTCACCCCGGTCGACCTGCTGGCCGGCTACGCGAACCACCTCAGGAAGCTGGTCGACATCACCGGGATCAGGCCGCTGAAGGTGGTGGTGGACGCCGGTAACGGGATGGCCGGGCACACCGTGCCGAAGGTCCTCGACGGGCTGCCGGTCACGCTGATCCCGTTGTACTTCGAGCTGGACGGCACGTTCCCCAACCACGAGGCGAATCCCCTGGACCCGGCGAACCTCAGAGATTTGCAGCGAGCGGTGCTCGACGCCCGCGCCGACCTGGGCCTGGCCTTCGACGGCGACGCCGACCGGTGCTTCGTGGTGGACGAGCGCGGCGAGATCGTCTCGCCCTCCGCGATCACCGCGCTGATCGCGGTCCGTGAGCTGGCCCACGAGCCCGGCTCGGCCGTCATCCACAACCTGATCACGTCCCGCGCCGTACCCGAGATCATCTCCTCCCACGGCGGGGTCCCGGTGCGCACCCGGGTGGGCCACTCGTACATCAAGGCCACGATGGCCGAGCGCGGCGCGGTGTTCGGCGGTGAGCACTCGGGTCACTTCTACTTCAGGGACTTCTGGTTCGCCGACTCCGGCCTGCTGGCCGCCCTGCACGTGCTGGCCGCCCTCGGTGCCACCTCAGGCACACCGCTGTCGCAGCTGATGGCGGAGTACTCCAGGTACGTCGCCACCGGCGAGATCAACTCCGAGGTCGCCGACGTCGCGGCGGCGACCGCGCTGGTCAAGGAGGCGTTCGCGGGCCGGCCCGGGGTCAGCACCGACGAGCTCGACGGGCTCACGGTCAGCGCCCCGACCTGGTGGTTCAACCTGCGGCCTTCGAACACCGAGCCGCTGCTGCGGCTCAACGCGGAAGCGGACACGCAGGCCGCCATGGCCGCCATCCGCGACGAGGTGCTTGGCCTGGTCCGGGCACCACGGATCGTTCCGAATCAATGACAGCAAGCCCCTGGAATCTTGCGGAGGAGATCTTATGCAGATCGACGGCTGGCTCCTTGACATCCTGGCCTGCCCGGAGTGCCACGCGCCGCTGCGCGCGGACGAGGCCGCCAGCGAACTCGTCTGCACCAGCGAAACCTGCGCCCTGGCCTACCCCGTCCGCGACGACATCCCCGTCCTCCTCGTCGAAGAAGCCAGGCGCCCCGGCGAGACTCCATGAGCGACAACCTGGACGGCTGGAGCGGGGCGGAGTTCGTCCTGGCGGCGGACCGGCTCGACACGCCCGATGTGCTCGACACGGCGGATCCCAGTGACATGCTGCGCCAGGTGGCGTCGTCGGCGGCCCAGGTCAGGACCGCGCTGCGGTCCTGCCAGGAGACGGACCTGTCGTCGTTCACCGCCGATACCCGGCCGCGCGCGATCGTGGTGGCGGGCATGGGCAGCTCGGGCCTGGCCGGTGAGATGCTCCAGGCGCTGGTCGGCCTGTCCAGCCCGGTCCAGGTGGTGACGTGTCCGGCGGACCGGCTGCCAGGCTGGGTCGGGGCGGCCGACGCGGTGATCGCGGTGTCGTGCTCGGGCACCACCCCGGAGACGCTGGCCATCGCGACCGAGGCCGCCCGGCGCGGCTGCCGCCTAGCCGGCGTCGGGGCGCAAGGGTCGGCGCTGCACCGGATCGCGGAGCAGTCCCGGGCCCCGTTCGTCCCGGTGGTTTCGCTGGGCTTGCCCAGGTCGATGCTGTGGGGGACGGTCATCCCTTTGCTGGTGATCGCCGAGCGGCTGGGCATCGCCCGGGTCGGCGAGGACGTCTACGAGCTGGCCGCGGGCCGGCTCGAGGAGGTGTCCCATCAGTGCCGGCCGGCCAGCGAGTCGTTCGTCAACCCGGGCAAATCGCTGGCTCTGGACCTGGTCGGCGCGCTGCCGGTGGTGTGGGGTACATCGCTGCTGAGCGGGGTGGCCGCGCGGAGGTTCGCCAGCCAGCTCAACGAGAACGCCAAGTATCCGGCGATCCCTGGTGTGCTGTCCGAGGCGGCGCACAACCAGGTGGCGGCGTTCGACGGGCCGTTCGCCCCCAACTCGTCGCGGCTGTCCGCGCCGAGCCAGGGGGAGCCGAGCCTGCCCGGCCTCGACGACCCCGCTGACCTGGCCGCCTGGGACCTGGACTACGAGGAGCCCGACGGCGAGGCGAACGGGTTCACGGCGCTGCGGCTGATCCTGATCGCCGATCCCGACACCGACCAGCGGGTGTCGGCCCAGCGGGCCGCGGTCACCGAGCTCGCGGCGCAGCGCGGGGTGGGGATGTCCGAGCTGGCCATGGACGGGGAGCATCCGCTGGTGCGGCTGGCCGGCGTCATTCACCTCGCCGACTACGCGAGCGTCTACCTGGCCATCGCGGCCGGGATCGACCCGGGCCAGGCGGTGGCCGTCGCTGACCTGCAGGCCCGGATCGAGTAGCACGCGTGCGGGTTTCCTGGCGCGAGATGAAGGCGGTCGTCGCGGCGCTCGCCGCCAACCTCGGCATCGCGGTGATCAAGTTCGTCGCGGCCCTGCTCACTGGCTCCACGTCGATGCTGGCCGAGGCCGTGCACTCGGTCGCGGACACCGGCAACGAGGTGCTGCTGCTCGTCGGCCGTGACCGGTCCAGCCGGCCGGCGTCGCAGGAGCACCCGTTCGGCTTCGGGCGCGAGCGGTATTTCTACGGGTTCGTGGTGTCGGTAATGTTGTTCACCGTCGGCGCGGCCTTTTCCGTCTACGACGGCATACACAAGATTCTCAACCCGGCGCCGGTGCACTCGGCCTTGGTCGCCTTTGGCGTGCTCGTCCTGTCCGCGGTACTCGAGGGGTTCTCGCTGCGCACCGGGATCAGGGAGGCGAACCGGGTGCGTGGCGGGCGCAGCTGGGGTGCCTTCATCCGGCGCTCCAAAGCACCGGAACTTCCCGTGGTCCTGCTGGAGGACATGGCCGCCCTGATCGGGCTGGTGTTCGCGTTCACCGGGGTGGCGCTGGCCGTGCTGACCGGCGACGGCTGGTGGGACGGTGCGGGGTCGCTGGGCATCGGCCTGCTGCTCGCGACGGCCGCGGCGATCCTGGCGGTGGAGATGAAAAGCCTGCTGATCGGCGAATCCGCCAGCCCCGAGATGCAACGGATGATTATTGCCGCGCTTGAGGACGGCCCGGACCTGGTCCAGGTCATCCACCTGCGCACCGTGCACATCAGCCCGGACTCGGTGCTTGTCGCGGCGAAGATCGCGGTCAGGGAGAGCGACTCCGCCACCCAGATCACGTCCGGTATCGACGCCGCGGAAAGGCGCGTGCGTTCGGCGGTGCCGATCGCCAAGACCATCTATCTGGAACCAGACATCTACCACCCGTCGAAGTCCGACGGCACCGACCCGGCGATCCGCGCCGTCGCGGACGGCCGCACCCACCGTTCCCCGCGCCGCGCCCACCCCAGAGATCCCCAGCCCCCGACTAAGCCGAATCGCCGATGAGATTGGGGTGGCTCCGGTCCCGGCTCGCACCCTCAGCCGTCACTTCCGCCGCTGACATCCATCTCTCCGTACCCTGACCCACCCGCCTCCGCCCGGAAAGAAAGCTCGTGGATGATTCGGCTCCTGCGGAGAGTTTGGTACCCAGGGATTGCCCAAGACTTCCACGAGAGCCGAATCCTCCGCGCGAACCTGCCGTCCCAGGGCCGTCCCAGGGCCGTCCTATGCCCGGCCGGATCCGGCGCGGCGGCAACCCTGCATCACCACGCCCAGCAGCCCCCGCGGCACCAGAAAACCGGCGGTAGACCGGATTCCGCGGCGAATCAAAACGCAGCGGCGGAAAACGGGAAATTATCCCCGGGAGAGCAAGCGGAGCGCGCGTTCCTTCTCGAAGTCGAGTGCCCGGCCCGGGGTGGGGGGAATCCGGCCAAGCCTGCGGCCCAGGTCCGCGACGGCGGCGCGCACCGGCGGCTCGGCCAGCACACGCAGGCCGAACGCGAGCGACGTCGGGCTGATGTCGTAGCGGCGCTCGAGCTCAAGCGCCACCGCGACTGCCTCCAGGTCAGCCTCGCTGAACTGCCGGTGCGACGTCCCGCTCAGTCCCGGCGTCCCGCTCAGTCCCGGCGTCCGCCTCAGTCTCGGCGATCCTCCGAGCAGCGGATCGCGGACCTGGGGCAACAAGCCGAGCTCTTCGCGGTACCTGAGCATGCGAGCCGACGTGCCGAGCCGCCTCGCGGCCTCCGAGATGCGCATGACCACGATTCTAACAATTTCATGTCAAGAACGTCGCTTCGGGCGTGCGACCACGACCCGGACTCCCGTAACGTAGAAACAACACGAGTCACCGGCGGCCCGTTCTGGGCCGGAAACCACGGCCTCTGTGGCCGGAAAAACCACGGCCCGTTCGGGCGGAAAACAGGAGAACGCATGACCGCGGAGCAGGTTCCGTACCTAGTCGCCGACCTCTCGCTGGCGGCCTTCGGGCGCAAGGAGATCCAGCTGGCCGAGCACGAGATGCCCGGGCTGATGGCGGTGCGCGAGGAGTACGCGCCCAGCCAGCCGCTGCGCGGGGCGCGGATCACCGGATCGCTGCACATGACGATCCAGACCGCGGTGCTGATCGAGACCCTCACCGCCCTGGGCGCGCAGGTCCGCTGGGCCAGCTGCAACATCTTCTCCACCCAGGACCACGCCGCGGCCGCGGTCGCGGTCGGGCCCGATGGTACCCCCGAGGAGCCGAAGGGCATCCCGGTCTTCGCCTGGAAGGGCGAGAGCCTGGAGGAGTACTGGCGCTGCGCCGAGCTCGCACTGACCTGGCCGGGCGCGGACGGCCCGAACATGATCCTGGACGACGGCGGGGACGCCACCTTGCTCGTGCACAAGGGCGCCGAGTACGAGAAGGCGGGCGGCGTACCTTCCGCGGCCGCCGATGACGCGGAGGAGTGGCGGATCATCCTGGACCTGCTGCGCAACTCCCTGGCCACCGAGCCCGGCAAGTGGACCAAGGCCGCCGCCAGCGTCAAGGGCGTGACCGAGGAGACCACGACCGGAGTGCACCGGCTGTACGAGATGGCCCGGGCCGGGACGCTGCTGTTCCCGGCGATCAACGTCAACGACTCGGTCACCAAGTCCAAGTTCGACAACAAGTACGGCTGCCGTCACTCCCTGATCGACGGGATCAAGCGCGGCACCGACGTGCTGATCGGCGGGAAGGTCACCGTGGTGTGCGGTTACGGTGACGTCGGCAAGGGCTGCGCGGAGTCGCTGCGCGGGCAGGGCGCCCGGGTGATCATCACCGAGATCGACCCCATCTGCGCGCTGCAGGCCGCGATGGACGGCTACCAGGTGGCCACCTTGGACGACGTGCTGGCCACGGCGGACATCTTCGTCACCGCCACCGGGAATCGCGACGTCATCACCGCTGAGCAGATGAGCCGGATGAAGCACCAGGCGATCGTGGGCAACATCGGCCACTTTGACAACGAGATCGACATGGCGGGCCTGGCGCGGTGGCCGGGGGTGCGCCGCAGCAACATCAAGCCGCAAGTCGATGAGTGGGTGTTCGACGACGGGCACGGCATCATCATGCTGTCCGAGGGCCGCCTGCTGAACCTGGGCAATGCCACCGGGCACCCCAGCTTTGTCATGTCCAACAGCTTCACCAACCAGGTCATCGCCCAGGTCGAGCTGTTCACCAAGCCCGACGACTATGAGCTCGGTGTGCACGTGCTGCCCAAGCACCTTGACGAGAAGGTGGCCCGGCTGCACCTGGACGCACTCGGGGTCAGGCTGAGCCAGCTGACCAAGGAGCAGGCGGACTACATCGGCGTTCCCGTGGAGGGCCCGTACAAGCCGGATCAGTACCGTTACTGACATCGCCGCCGCCCACGACGTCCCCCCGCCGCAGGCCGGAGCTCCGCAGGACGGAGCTCCGCAGGCCGGAGCTCCGCAGGCCGGAGCGCTGCGGGGGGACGTCGCCGATCCCGGTCTGGCCGCCGAAGGCGATGCCCGCATCCGGTACGCCGAACGAGCCATGCCCCTGCTGTCCGTTCTCATCAAGCGTTTCAGCCGGGATCAGCCCTTCGAAGGGCTGGCCGTCGCGGCCTGCCTGCACATCACGGCCGAGACCGCGATGCTGGTGCGACTGCTCCGGGCGGGCGGGGCGACCGTCTCACTCGCGGCGTCCAACCCGCTGTCCACCCAGGACGACATCGCGGCGGCGCTGGCGGTGAGGTACGGGATCGCGGTCTTCGCCCGGGCCGGGGTGGACCGGCGCGGCTACTACCGCCACATCGAGCTGGCCCTGGCGCAGGCCAAACCGGGCCCGGACCTGGTCATCGACGACGGAGGCGACCTGGTCAACACGCTGCATACCCGGGCTCCTGCGCTGCTCGCGGGGGTCAGGGGAGGTTGTGAGTCGACCACCACGGGCGTGATCAGGTTGCGCCGGATGGCCGCCGAGGGCGCGCTCGCGTTCCCGGTGATCGCGGCCAACGACACCGCGACCAAGCGCATGGTCGACAACACCTGCGGGACCGGCCAGTCGGTGATCGACGGCATCTTGCGGGCGACGAACACGCTGCTGGCGGGCAAGACCGTGGTGGTGGCCGGGTTCGGCGCGAGCGGGCGGGGTGTCGCCGAGCGGGCCCGCGGGTTCGGCGCCCAGGTCATCGTGACCGAGACCGATCCGGTCCGGGCGCTCGACGCCTCGCTGCGAGGCTTCCGGGTCCTCCCGATGGCGCAAGCCGCGCCGGCCGGCGAGGTATTCGTGACCGCGACAGGATCGGTCGACGTGATCAGCGAGGCGCACCTCGCGGTCATGCGCGACGGCGCCATCCTCGCCAACGCCGGGCACTTCGACGTGGAGATCGACGTCCGGGCGCTGGCGGGGCTGGCCACCGCGGTGCATCGCGACGTCCGGCCGCACGTCGACGCCTACGACCTCGGCGACGGGCGGACGCTGCTGCTGCTGGCCGAGGGCCGGGTGGTGAACCTGGTCGCGGCGGAAGGGCATCCGCCCGAGGTGATGGACCTGGCGTTCGGCATCGAGGCGCTCGCGCTGGCCTGGCTGGCGGGCACCACCCGGGACACCGCGCGGGACACCGCGCGGGCACCAGGCCCGGGCGGCAGGCTCGCGGCCGGCGTGCACGAGGTACCCGCGGACATCGACGCCGAGGCGGCCCGCCTGGTCCTGGCCACCACGGGCACGTCCATCGACGCGCTCACCCCCGCGCAGCTGGCTTACCGCGAGTCCTGGCGCATCGGTTCCTGACCAGGGCGTCCGGCTAAGGTGCCGACGCGGTCAGGTTCCGCCGTCCAGCCGCCGATGGTCACCGCGCCTGTCCGCCCGGCCGAGTCCGCCTCGATGGTTGGCTCCCGGGTCAGCACCAGCCAGCCCACCAGCCCGATCGGGTACACGAAGTACCCCCACCGGGTGGCGGGGGCCAGCGTGAACATCACCGCGAGCCCCAGCGCGAGGCGCCAGGCGGCGGCGCGCGCGTCCGCGGGCGGCCGGACGATGAGGGAGGTCGCGAAGCCGAGTCCGGCCGCGACCAGCAGGGCCACCGCGGCCCAGTGTCCGGCCATCCCGGTGATGGCCAGCAGGTGACCGGGGAGCGGGCTGGCGGCCGGCGTCTTGTACTTGCTCAGGCCGAGCGGGAAAAGCACGATGTTCTGCAGGAACGCGTACGGGCTGCGGAGCGCGGAAGGCGCAAGCGCGGCGGACAGGGCCAGGCCCACCACGATCGTGGCCCCGGCGAAACGCCAGGCCGTCTTGGCGCTGTCGCGCGCGGCCAGCATCGCGGTGAAGACAGGGACGGCGGGCCACGCGGTCGCCTTCATGGCGCACGCGACCCCGAGGGCCACGACCGCCCGCACCACGTTGGACGGCCGGGCGATCAGCGCCAGGGTCAGGAACAGCAGCGCGATCACCGGCGGGTCGGTGATGCCGACCGCGAGCGGGAACGCGATCACCGGGGAAGCCACGATGAACACGGTGGACAGCAGCACGCCTCGCCGGCAGGATTCGCAGTGCCGGTGCGGGGCCGCCACCGCGAACGCCGCCCAGATCAGCACGATCGATACGGCGGTCAGCCACACCCGGGGGTCTGCCAGCAGGCCGGACGCGCCCAGCGCCTTGGGCAGCCCGAACACCGCCATGATCGGCAGGTAGGGGTTGTAGGACAGCCAGCTGGCCAGCTGGCCGGGCGGCAGGTACGGGCTGCCGTGCTGCAGCAGCAGGACCGCCGAACGCGAGATGACCTGCACCTCGGGCGTCGGCGTCACCCTGGTGACCAGCCAGGCCACCGGCGCGGCCAGCGCGCCGGCCAGCGATACGAACAGCGGGACGACCACCGGTATGGTGCTGCGCCGGGTGAGCCACAAGATCGCGGTGGTCACGCCGTAGGCCACCGCCGCCCAGATCGCCCAGGTCCGGTCCGCGTGCCCGGTATCGATCGCGAGCGCGGTCGCGTAGGCGGCGAAGATGCCGTTGGCGGCGAGGAGCCGGTTCCGGCTCAGCCAGTGCTGGTGGACTGGCGCTGGGTTATCGTTATCGCCGTGCGTGTGTCCCACCGCCGGGTGATCGTTGACTTGCTGCGTGTGTGCCACTGTGCCGGTACCCGCCCGTCCACGCGATATTCCCCTGGTTCATGATCTCAGCTTTGACATGATCTCCAGAACACCTGCCCCCGAAAGCAGGAAAATCACACTATCAGCAGAAGGCGCCAAGCTTCTTCTCGGGTTGCTCTGAGGTGGCATGGTTAAGGCAGCTTCCAGTCGACCGGTTCTGCGCCGTGCGTGACGAGCAGCTGGCTGGCCCGGCTGAACGGCCGGGAGCCGAAAAAGCCGTTGCTGGCCGAGTAGGGGCTCGGGTGCGCCGAGGATACGCGCGGCACCCCGTCGAGCAGCGGTTCCAGCGTCCGCGCGTCGCGGCCCCACAAGATGGCGACGAGCGGCGCCTCGGTCCGCCCGGCCAGGGCCCGGATGGCTTGCTCGGTCACCTGTTCCCACCCCTTGCCCCGGTGCGAGCCGGGCTGGCCGGGCGCGACGGTCAGCACCCGGTTGAGCAGCAGCACGCCCCGCTGCGTCCACGGGGTGAGGTCCCCGGACGCGGGCGGGGGGTAACCCAGGTCGTCGCCGTACTCACGGAAGATGTTGACCAGGCTCGGCGGCAGCCTTTTCACCTCGGGCGCGACCGAGAAGCTGAGGCCGACCGGATGCCCGGGCGTGGGGTAGGGGTCCTGGCCGACGATCAGCACCCGCACGTCGGCGAACGGCTGCTTGAACGCCCGCAATACATTGTCCCCGGACGGCAGGTACCGGCGCCCGGCGGCCACCTCGGTTCTCAGAAACTCTCCCATCGACGCGATCTGGCCCGCGACTGGCTCGAGTGCCTGCGCCCAGCCTGGGTCGATAATGTTCCGCAGCGGCTCCGCCATGGCGAGTAACTTTATCGTCGCCCGGCGGCTCGACCAAGGTCAAAATCTTTTCTGCCGAACGATCCGTGGTACCACTCCGCCGGCCCCTTCCCGTCCGCCTGGCCGGGCGGGCGGCGGGGTGTCCCGCGTGGGCCACAGCGGGCGAATTGGGGGTGATTTTCCGAATTGCCGGAAAACCTATCTCCGAACGGGTGTCGCGCCGCAGGTAATGGCGGTAACCTGCGTCCACGCAGTGTCAACCACACGCAGTGCCGATCACAATGGAACGATGGGGCCCATGAGGGGACGTGTGCTTGTCGTCGATGACGACGCCGCTCTCGCTGAGATGCTCGGAATTGTGCTTCGCGGTGAGGGGTTCGAACCGACATTCGTCGCAGACGGTGACAAGGCGGTCGAGGTTTTCCGGGATTCCCGGCCTGACTTGGTGCTGCTCGACCTGATGTTGCCGGGTTCCGACGGGATTGACGTCTGCCGTCAGATCCGGGCCGAGTCCGGCGTGCCGATCGTCATGCTGACGGCGAAGACGGACACCGTGGATGTGGTGCTCGGCCTGGAGTCCGGGGCCGACGACTACATCATGAAGCCGTTCAAGTCCAAGGAACTGGTCGCCCGGGTCCGGGCCCGGCTGCGCCGGACCGACGAGCCAGCCCCGGAGATGCTCCAGATCGGGGACATCACCATCGACGTGGCCGGCCATTCGGTCAAGCGTGACGCCGAGACGCTGAACCTCACGCCGTTGGAGTTCGACCTGCTGGTCGCGCTGGCCCGCAAGCCTCGGCAGGTGTTCACCCGCGAGGTCCTGCTCGAGCAGGTCTGGGGTTACCGGCACGCCGCGGACACCAGGCTGGTCAACGTGCATGTGCAGCGGTTGCGTGCGAAAATCGAGAAGGATCCCGAGCATCCCGAGATCGTCGTTACGGTGCGTGGTGTCGGCTATAAGGCGGGCCCCGGCTGAGTCTAGGTTTACGAAGTGACAGCAGTGCGCAAGCGGTGGCAGCGTGACTGGATAATCGCGTTGCGCCGGTCCTCCTTCGGGCGGTGGACGAGCCGGCGGCTGCCGGACCGGGTCAAACGGGGGCTGCGGGCCGGGCGACGGTGGCAGCGGCGCGCGATCTCGCTGGCGCGGATTCGCTGGCATCGTTCGCTCCAGCTGCGGGTGGTCTCGACCACCTTGGTCCTGTCGGTTCTGGTCATCGCCGTCCTCGGTTTCTTCCTGATCCAGTCAATCGAGTACGGCCTCCTCGGCGGGGTCGAGAAATCCGCGACCGCCCAGGTCAGCGCGGCCCGTTCGTCCGCTCTCGGGCTGCCGAGCGTGACCGTGCTGGCGCAGCCGGATACGCAGAACGGCGGCGCCGTCTCCGTCGCCCAGGTCATCGCCGGGACCTTGCTGCCGGGCGGCAGCACAAGCAATTACCTGGTCAGCGTGCACCTGACCAATAACAACGAGGCCAGCAACGTGCCCTGGGTCGGCGGGAACAGCTTCATCCCCGCGGCGACGATCCCGCCCGACCTGATCGCCCGGGTGAGCGCGGAGCAGCAGGACGAGAAATTTGACAACCAGAACAACGCGACTCCCGCCTACCAGCCGACCACGGTCATCAACAACAACGGTCAGCCGGCCGGGCCCGCCCTGGCCGTCGGGGTCCCGGTCGGGCCGTACTACCAGCTCTTCTACGTGTACCCGTTCACCTCGGAACAGACGACCCTGCTGCTGATGCAGCGGATCCTGGTCGGTGTCGGGCTCGCCCTGGCCGTGTTGCTGGCCGCGATCGCGTCGCTGGTGACCCGGTGGGTGGTGCTGCCGGTCCGGCACGCCGCCCAGGCGGCCCAGCGGCTGTCCGCCGGGCACCTCGAGGAACGGATGCGAGTGCTTGGCGTGGACGATCTCGCCGCGCTGGCCACCTCGTTCAACGAGATGGCGGCCAGCCTGCAGGGCCAGCTCCGCGAGCTGGAGGAGCTTTCCCAGGTGCAGCGGCAGTTCGTCTCGGACGTGTCGCACGAACTGCGCACCCCGCTGACGACCATCAAGATGGCCGCGGACGTGCTGTTCGAGTCCCGTGAGGAGCTTGACCCGGCGGCCGCGCGATCGGCCGAGCTGCTGCAAAGCCAGCTGGAACGTTTCGAGTCGCTGCTGGTCGGCCTGCTCGAGATCAGCCGGTACGACGCGGGCGCGGCCACCCTGGACGCCGACCTCGTCGACGTGTGCGACCTGGTGCGGGGGGCCGCCGCCGACGCCCAGCAGCTGGCCGAGCGGCGCGGCAGCAGGATCGAGTTCCGGCTGCCGGCCAGCGGCTGTTTCGCCGAGGTGGACAAGCGCCGGGTCGAGCGCATCCTGCGCAACATTCTGGTGAACGCGGTCGAGCACGGCGAAGGCAAGGACGTGGTCGTCACCACGGCCATGGACAGCGACGCGGTGGCGGTTTCCGTGCGCGACTTCGGGGTGGGGCTGCGACCGGGCGACGATCAGAAGGTCTTCGAGCGGTTCTGGCGGGCCGACGCGGCCCGGGCCAGGACCACCGGCGGCACCGGCCTGGGCCTGGCCATCTCGCTGGAGGACGCCCGGCTGCACGGCGGCTGGCTGCAAGCCTGGGGGGAGCGCGGCAAGGGCTCGGTCTTCCGGCTGACCATGCCCAGGGTGGCCGGCGCCGAACTGGCAGGCTCGCCGCTGCCGCTCGGCCCGGACGACGCCGAGGTGCCAGGCGGCCTGACCGGCACCGGACCGCTCCCGGCGGTCAACGTCCCCGGAATGATCTCGCGTGGCTAGCCCCGGACGGCCGCGCTCCGGACGACGGTGGTCGAGCCTGGTCGGGCGGGCCTGTGTGGTGATCGCGGTGGTCGTCTCGGTGGCGGGCTGCGTGGACATGCCGAGCAGTGGCCCGGTGGGCGCGATCAGCGCCAGCCCGCAGAGTACCGCCCCGGCCGGAGGTGTCATCCAGACGTTTCCTTCCGGCCCGCAGCCGGGCGAGCCGCCGTCGCAGATCGTCGGGGGCTTCCTGGCCGCCAGCGCCAACTACCCCTTCAATGCCGGCATCGCCCGGGAGTACCTGGTCAGTTCGGCCGTCAAGACCTGGAGCCCGACCTGGTCGGTCACGGTATACCGTACCTTCGCTCCCGCGGTGACGTCGGCGCCCCGGCTCAGCGCCCGGCAGACCACGGTGGTCGCCTCGGGCAGCGTGCAATCCACCTTCAACGGCACGGGCCAGTTCGTCTCGGCGGGCACCGCGGCGGGCGACGATCAGTACACCTTCCGCCTGACCAAGGTCAACGGCCAGTGGCGTATCGCCAATCCGCCGCCCGAGCGGCTGCTCACCGTGTCTGAGTTCAACGAGTTCTACAAGCCGCAGGACCTGTACTTCCTGAACGGCGCGAGCCTGCCCGGCGTGCTACAGCCGCTCGTGCCTGACTCTGTCTTCGTGCCGCAGGGCACCTCGACCACGGACCTGCTGAACAACCTGGTCAACGCGCTGCTGCCGAGCGCCGGGCAACCGAAGAGCACCCTGCTGAAGTCGGCCGCCCGGACCTTCCCGGCCGGAACCACCCTGATCAACGTCGCGCAGGCCGGAACGACCGCCGTGGTCAACCTGGGCGGCCTGGCGCACGCGGGCACGACCGCGCTTGAGCAGGTCTCCGCCCAGCTGGCCTGGACGCTGGCTAGCCCAAGGCCCGGGCCGGGGGCGCCGATCCAATCGGTCGAGCTTGAGCGCAACGGCCAGCCGTTCACACCGCCGAAAGTAATCTGCAATATCAAGCAAGCCCGCAGTCAGGTGCAGAACCAAGCCACCTATTCGTGCTACAACCCGTTCCCGGCGCAGCCGGCCAACTTCTCGTTTACCAGCGACGGTCAGCTGTGGTCGCGCTGCGCCGCCGAGGCGAGCGTCCAGCGCGGCCAGGTCGGCCCGGTCTTCTCGGTCCTCGGCGCCGGGGCCGCCAGCCTGCTGTCGTGCAGTGACAGCGACGTGCTGGCCGGCTCCACCAAGGCGCCAGTCCATCAGGCCACCCCGGACATCGGAACGCCTTCCCTGGTGGCGGTCTCACCCGACGGGCTGTACGTCGCGTGCTACTCCCCGGACGTCAAGAAACTGTTCACCGGGCCGACCTCAGGCGGGGCGAAGCTGAGTCCGGTAAAAGGGATCGGATCGGGCGTCACCGCGCTCAGCTGGGACGGTAGCCATGATCTGTGGGTGGCCGTCAACGGCGACGTCTTCATGGTGCCGGTCAACGGCCAGACGACCCCGGTCACCACCCCGGGTCTGTCGGGTAACGTCATCGATCTGAACGTCGCACCTGACGGCATCCGGCTCGCCTTGATCGTGCAGAACGGGTCGGGCAGCGTGGTGGATCTCGCCGCCATCATCCACGGCGCTCAGTCCGCGCAACCCGGGCTTGGCGCCCCCTCAGAGGCGGTCCCGTTGAGCCGGCCAGCCGTTCGCCTTGGCCAGGACCTGGTCCAGCCGGAGGATCTGACCTGGTACGACGCCGATAACCTGATCGTGCTCACGGGCGGCTCAAGCTTGAAATTGTCCGAGGTGCCGGTCGACGGGCAGGACTCCTTCAACCCTCAGCTGGCCCCGCCCGGCATAGAGTCGATCACGGCCGACAGCGAAATGAACGCGCTGGTGGCTGGGCTGCCCGGCCAGCAGCTGGCCGTCTCGACCAGCATCGAGGGTCCCTGGCAGCTGCTCGGCGTGCACGGCCAGAATCCCGCCTACCCCGGCTAACCCCCGCCCGCACCGCAACCCATCGCGACCGCGGGTCGGAAAGAGCCCGTAACCTCGCCTCCGCAACGTTATGCGGTCGTTATGTAACAGATTGTGATTGATCGCATACATGTCCCCCCTGACATTCACGCTCCGACAGGCTAGCGTTCAGACATGGCACTCGCCCGGGCCCGTGGTTGCGCCGGGCGTGGTTCCCTTCGAGGGCGCCACGTCGGGCAAGCCGATGCCAGCCGCAGGCAAAACGGCCCACGTAAGGCGACTTCTTGTCGACTGATCACGGTGCGGCTTAGGAGTAAGTCCTGCCTCGCCGGGGGATACCGAGTCTCCCGGACCGGGAGAAGGGCAGTAGTGGCTATAGAGGCTGCGAACCCCTCAGCAGGCGAATGTGGGGTCGAAGACCAGGTCGGCCGGGCGAGTGCCGCCGCTCTCGATGAGAGGGCGAAAATCGACTGAATGGGGATCGAGATGGAAATTATCGTCAGGGGACGTCATGTCACCGTCCCGGCACGTTTCCGTCAGCACGCCATCGCCAAGCTGACCAGGCTCGAGAAGCTGGACGCCAAGGCGGTGCGGATCGACGTGGAGGTCTCCGAGGAACGCAACCCAAGGCAGTCGGATCACCGAGAACGGGTCGAACTGACGATCAGGTCTCGTGGTCCCGCGATCAGGGCCGAGGCGGCGGCGGACGATCGCTACACCGCGCTTGACCTAGCCTTCGCGAAACTCGAATCCCGGCTCCGCCGAGCCAGCGACCGGCGCAAGATCAAGCACGGGGACAACGTCACGGTGCGGTCGCCGGATGTGCTGACCGGCGTGGCGCCGGTCATGGCCGGTGCCCTCGGCGAGCTTGGGGTGGCCGTGGCCCCGCGGAAGGCGCGGCTCAACGGCCACGGCGTGGCCCGGCCGCGGACCGGCGAGCTGGACAATGGGGCCGACCGGACTGACTTCGACGAGGTGGAGGCTGAGCCGGAGAGCCAGTTCGTGCCGATCGAGATGGAGGGCGACGGCCCGCTGGTGCTTCGGGAGAAGGTGCACGCCGCACGCCCGATGACGATCGACCAGGCCCTGCTGGAGATGGAACTCGTCGGTCACGATTTCTACCTCTTCCACGATTGTGATTGCGACCGGTTCAGCGTCGTCTACCGGCGCCGTGGTTATGACTACGGAGTAATCCGGCTGGTCGAGGAGTGAGCCGCTGGCCGTCCGCGGGGGTCATGCCGGCCTGACGCAAGCCGGCGCCTGAGGCGCCCGGCTTGCATCATGGCCCCTGGTCGGCAAGAGTCTGATCACATGACATTCGTGCCATCAAGGTCGGCCTGGCTGCCTGTGAGGCAGACGCGGGCGATGGCCCCTGAGGGAGGCAACGAGGTGAGCGCCACGGGCGACAGGGCGATGGCTGCTGCTCAACAGCCGGGAACGGGGGACGGGGAAGCGGGTGCGGGGAAGCGCCTGGAGCCGATCCGGGTGCTGATTGCCGACGATCACGCACTGTTCCGGCGCGGCCTGGAGATGGTCCTCGAGGAAGAGGATGACATCGATCTCGTCGGGCAGGCCAGCGACGGCACCGAGGCGGTTTCGGTAGCCGGGGAGGCGTTGCCCGATATCGTGCTCATGGACATCCGGATGCCCAAGATCAGCGGCATCGAGGCCTGCCGTGCGATCAAGGAAGTCGCGCCGAGCGCCAAGATCGTGATGCTGACCATCAGCGACGAGGAAGAAGACCTGTTCGAGGCCATCAGGGCGGGCGCCAGCGGTTACCTGCTGAAAGACATACCGCTGGACGAGGTGGCCGAGGCGGTCCGGTCGGTGCACGGCGGCCAGTCCCTGATCAACCCGTCGATGGCGGGCAAGCTCCTGTCTGAGTTCGCCACCCTGGCCAAGCGTGACACCGAGGAAGAACGAGTCCAGCACGTCGCCGCGCCCAAGCTCACCGAACGGGAGATGGAGGTGCTCAAGCTCGTCGCCCGCGGCATGAACAACCGTGACATCGCCAAGGAACTGTTCATCTCGGAGAACACGGTGAAGAACCACGTCAGGAACATCCTGGAGAAGCTGCAGATCCACTCCCGGATGGAAGCCGTGATGATCGCCGTCCGGCAGAAACTCATCGAGTTCAGCT
>JBEKGC010000068.1:0-19388 GCA_050013055.1 Streptosporangiaceae bacterium | reverse complement strand
TAGGCCGCTACCTGGCGCACGAATTCCTCAAGGTCGTCCAGGCTCTTCAGCCTGTCGACGACTATCGAGTCATCGACCTCGATGTAGTCATGCACGAGTACGTTACGGAACCCGACAGCCCTGCGGATCGAGATAGCCAGCTGAGTTGTCAGCACTCCGTGGTCTCCGAGGAGCCGGACGGCGTCACCGTTGTCGGCCGGCGGCCCCCAGCCTTCCGTCGCGCAGATGTGCTGCGCGACATCGACGCAGGCCTCGATGGCGGTAACAAAGGTGTACTTCACGCCGCGCAGCCAGATGGGATCCTGGCGGCGCTCCTCGCTGGCCCCGGCTTCCTGTCGTAGGACAGCAGTGTCGTCGGCAATGCTCCGGAGCAGCCGCAGGACGCGATCTTCGTCTACCACGAGCTACCCGCGCCTGCCGACGACGCTGGCCGCGAACTCCCGGTGCGCGCGGGTGATGCGCGGGAGCTCGTCAAAGTAAATCTTCCTGGTGGTAGCCTCCCACCGGACCCGGCTGACGGGATCATCATCGAAGAGCAGCCGGCCGCGGGCCGCTACCCGCCCGGCAAGCTCTAGCGGCGCATGGTCGAGGACCAGGAGATCCACGCCGGGCGGCATCAGGATGTCGAACGCGTTCGGTGGCTGGCCGCCGAAGTAGGCCGCGATGTCGATGTCCGAATCCGGACGGTATTGTCCAGAGGCGCGACTGCCATGCAGGTAGGCGAACCGCGCCCCGGCCTTCCTGAGCACGGCAGCAGACTCCGCCATTACCTCTGCTGCCCTGGTTTCGTCCATCCTCCCAGTCTGGCAGATCATCGGGATACCTGTTTGCTGGCCGACGCCCGTGCCCTGATGGCCGGCAACCGACGGTGAGGGCACCGACTTGTCCCGGCCGCTACGTACCGGGTTCCTTAAACGAAGCGACCACGCCATGCGACATCGTTTAGCGACGAAAGCCCTGTGCGAATATGAAAACCAAAACGGACATCGCCGCTGTCTCCCCAGGCCAGCGGGCATATATGCCAATGCAAGTGTGATCCATGGTGCCTGCACTCGCAGGTGCGCCGACCCGGCCCGCTGAGGCGGCCTGGGCCGGGTGATGAGACCCTGGATCATTCGGACCGGCCGATGGTGAGGAGCGTGCGCGGATGAGGGTTGGTCTGCATATCTCGGATTTCACCTGGAACGGTGGGCCTCCTGCGCTGCGGGCGCGGCTGGGCGAGGTAGCCCAGCGAGCGGAACAGGCAGGTTTCGACCGGATCAGCGTTATGGATCATGTGTGGCAGATCGGGCACATCGGGCCGCCGGAGCACGAGATGCTCGAGGCTTACACCACGTTGGGCTGGCTGGCCGGGCTGTCGCTAAGTTCTGATCCCCGCAGGTTGGCGGCGGCGGTCTCGGTTCCGGCGAGCAGCGGGTAGTGCGTCATGCCGACGCCGAGAAATTGTGCCACGGGGCGCTCCTTCAGCTGAGCTCAGATCAGGGCCTCCGATAGCAGCGTGAGCGCGTTCTCGCGCGCGACTC
Organism: Streptosporangiaceae bacterium; assembly: GCA_050013055.1. GTDB lineage: Bacteria > Actinomycetota > Actinomycetes > Streptosporangiales > Streptosporangiaceae > Palsa-504. Next base: position 17,865 of record JBEKGC010000068.1, on the reverse strand, counting down.
CGGCCAGCCCGGCTGGGCTCTCCAGCTGCCCGAGGACAGCGCCGGCCGGCTGCTCACGGGCGTCGAACGGGTAGTCGGTGCCCAGCACCACGTGGCCGGCGCCGAAGCGCTCAGCGGCGAAGAGCAAGCCGGCCGCGTCGTAGGTGAGCGAGTCGCACCACAGCCGCCGGGCCCGCGCCGTGGCCAGCCGGGCCGGCTCAGCCCCTCCGGCCAGCTGCTGGCCGCGGGCCAGCCGGGGCAGCGCCGACGGCAGCGTGCCGCCGCCGTGGGCCAGGCAGACCCGCAATCCGGGCACCTGGTCGAACAGGTCACTGACCAGCAGCCCGGCCGCCGCGACGGCGGTCTCGGCCGGCATGCCAAGGCCGAAGCCGAGGCCAAGGGCGGCCAGCCGCGGATCGAGCGTCCGGTCGACCGGGTGCACGAACACCAGAGCCCGCAGCTCGGCCACGGCTTGGAAGAACGGCACGAAACTGGGGTCGGCCAGCTCGAGCTCGCCGACCCTGGTCCCTATTTCCACGCCGGCGAACCCCAGCTCGGTGACGCACCGCCGGAGTTCGGCGATGGCCGCGCCGGGATCTTGCATCGGCACGCAGCCCAGCCCGAGCAGGCGGCCGGGTGCCCCGGCGACGAGCCGGGCCATGAAGTCGTTCTGCGCGCGCGCCAGGGCCACCGCCCCGGCGGCGGGTTCGCCGTGGCACAAGGTGACCGGGGTCGCGGAGACCACCTGGGCGGCGACGCCCTCGGCGTCCATGTCCTTGATCCGCGCTTGCGCCGACCAGCACCGGCTGTCGACCACGCGGTACAGCCGGTCGCCGAGCAAGATCTCGGCCCGGTCGCCAGGGACGCGCCGGACCCGGGGGAAGCTGCCCGGGTACGTTCCGGTCAGGTCGGGCAGGTCCGGATCGATCGCGTGCGTGTGCATGTCGATCAGGCCGGGGCCGAGGGCGGCCAGCCATGCGGTGCGGGACCCGGCACCTGGCGTCGCGGGCATCAGGTCTCCGCGCCCCCTTCATCGTCGGCAGCGAGCGGCCTGCAGTCGGACGCTAGTTCATTATGCATACGCAAGCATCCGCTCGAGCCGTTCGAAGCACGGGTGCACCTGGAGGCGAGGCTGACCGCCGTCGCGTTCGAGCGGGCCACCGGATCGGACGTGGCCGCCATGCGGGAGATCCTCCGGCTTATGACGGACGCCTCCGACGCCCGCTCTTACCTGGACGCGGTGATGTCACTGCACCGCGCTCTGGTCGCCGCGGCGCGGATCCCGGTCCTGGACGGCATGCACCAGACGGTGGTCGCGCTGTTGCGCGCGACGCTGAGCCGGGCGGTCTTCGTCGACGGGCAGATGCTGCAGCACAGCGTGGTGGTGCACGAGGGGATCGTGACCGCCATCGGCAGTCACGACCGGGTGGCGTTCGACAAGGTCATGCGGCTGCACAACGACGATCTCGTCCGCGCCGATGACCCTCGCCGCTCACCGGATACCCGGCTGGCCTGATCAGGCCCTGACGAGCGGTGACCAGGCGCGCCGGTAATAAAGGTGGGCGTCGTGCTCCCAGGTGAACCCGTTACCGCCGAACAGGCGGGTGGCGGACTCGGTCACGCCGCGATAGGCCTCGCCGCCCCGCAGCGCCGCGTCCCTGGCCGCGGCCCGGGCCTCAGCGACCCCGTCCGCGCTGGCGACCGCGGCGTACCGGGCGGCCGCCGAGACCGACTGCAGGTCCGCGAGCATGTCCACGCAGGAGCCTGCGACCGCTTGGAACGAGCCGATCGGGTGCCCGAACTGCTCCCGGTCCTTGACGTGGGCGATCGTCGCGTCCAGGCACCAGCCGATGCCGCCCGCCGCCTCGGCGGCCGTCGCCAGCAGGAGCTCGTGCTCGGCCCGGTCCAGGGCTGCGACCGCCTGCTGGCCCTGGCCGAGCAGGCAGGCCGGGGTGGTGTCGAAGGTGACGACACACAGCCGCCTGGTCAGGTCGAGACCCAGCTGCCGGCTCACCGCGAGCCCCGGGGACCCCGCTTCCACCAGGAAAATCGCGGGTCCCGACTCGGTGACCGCCGGGACCACGATCATGCCCGCGACATGGCCGGCGATGACGTACCAGCGCGTGCCGCGCAGATACCACCCCTGGGCTGACCGTCCGCCCTGGACGCTGCCGGACCCAGGCGAGAAGTGACCATCCTCGCCCGCGGCCGCCACCGTCCCGGTCACCGACCCGTCGGCCAGCCGCGGCAGCCAGTACCGCGCCGCCGCGGCGTCACCGGCCTCGACCAGCGCCACGGCGGCCAGCGAGCTGGCCAGGAACGGCCCCGGGTACAGGGCGCGGCCGAGTTCGGTGTGGACGACCCCGGCCTCGGCCTGCGACATGCCGAGGCCGCCGAACTCCGCGGGAATCGTCAGCCCGGCCAGGCCGAGCTCAGCCGCCAGCCGGGCGTGCAGCCTGATGTCATACCCGGCGTCGGTGTCCAGCGAGCTTCGCAGCGCGGCCGAAGACAGCTGCTCGGCGAGCAGCCCGCGCAGGCTGTCCTGCAGCGCACGGGAGACCTCGTCGAGGGCGAAGGAATCGCGGATGGCCATGAAGCTGCTCCTCACCCCGGAGGCGGTCGGCCAGCCGCTTCATGCTATTGGACAAGACATCCCTATTACGGGCAATCCGCAGACCAGGCAACTGGCTGACCTGGCAACTGGCTGACCTGGCTCGCGATTGCGGCCTCAGCGCGCCAGGTGCTGAGTGAACCAGTCGCGGGCTGGACCGCTGGCGGCCTCGAAGCCCTTCACGTAGGCGTCGAAATGGCCGCCGGGCAAGATGACGAGCTTCTTGGGCTCGTGCGCCCGGTCGTACGCGGCGATGGCCAATTCGGACGGCACCAGGTGGTCACCGACGGCCGCCAGCAGCAGCAGCGGCGTCGGGCTGATGTAGGGCATATAGCTGACCGGCTCGTACTCGGTGAACATCTCGACGCTGCGCAGCGTGACCTCGTTGCGCCAGGACGGCGCGCGGGCCTTGCCTGTCTCGGTGAACCACTGCCAGGAATCAGCGGTGGGCAGCGCCGAGGCGCCTAGCGGATTCTCGTCCACGACCGGCACCATGGCCGGCGGCTTACCCTCGAAACGTGCGAGCCGGTCGGCGTCGAACATCTCCCTGAACCCGGCGATGAAATCCGCCCGGACCAGCGCGCGCAGGTTGTCGTGCCCGCTGACCAGCGGTACCTGACTGACCACCGCTTTCACGCGGCGGTCGATCGCCGCGACGACCAGGACATGACCGCCGGAGTAGCTGCTGCCCCAGATCCCGATCCTCGACGCGTCGACTTCGGGCCTGGTGCTGGCGTAGGTGATGGCGTGCCGGTAGTCACGGACCTGCGCCCACGGATCGATCTCCTGACGGGGCTCGCCGTCGCTGGCACCGAAGTTGCGGTTGTCGAAGACCAGCGCGTGCAGCCCGGCTGCGGCGAACACCTCGGCAAAGCTGTCCAGGTACATCTCCTTGACGGCGGAGAACCCGTGGGCCATGACCACCGCCGGAGCGGAACTGCCCACGCCCTCCGCGGTATAGAACCAGCCGCGCAGGGTGACACCTTCGGCGTCGAACTCGATCTCGTGTCGGCTCATAAGCACAGTTAAGCCCGGAAAGAGCCGAGCTGGGATCTCAACTGTGGACACACCCGACCGGCGGCGTCAGACCAGCGACTCCAGCGTGGCCCTGGCCCCGCGCGCGTGCAGCGAGTCAAGCGCGGACAGGTAGGCGGCGCGGAACCGCTCGTCGTCGATGATGTCGCCGAACAGCTGACGGTTCGCGATGAACACGTCCGGCTCCTCGCGCTGGCGCCTGGCCAGCGGGACCAGGCTGTCCGCCAGCCGGTCTACCACCTCGATGGGCTCGCCCTGCTCGTCGACTCCTTCCGCGTAACGCGCCCAGCTCGCCACGATCGCGGCCGAGCGGCGGATCTCGCCTCCGGCGGCGAGCTGCTGCCGGATCACGGGCACGAGCCACTTCGGGATGCGGTCCGAGCTTTCCGCGCACAACCGGGCGATGGTGTCACGGATCTCGGGGTTGGAGAAGCGCTCGATCAGCGTGTGCTTGTAGTCGCCGAGATCCACGCCAGGCACCGGGGCCAGGGTCGGCGTGGCTTCCTCGTCCATGTAACCGAGCAGGAAGGTCTGGAACAGCCGGTCTTGAGCCGCCTCGTGCGCCAGCCGGTATCCGCACAGGTACCCGAAGTAGGCCAGGACCTGGTGGCCGACGTTGAGCAGCCGCAGCTTCATCAGCTCGTACGGCTCGACGTCCTCGACGATCTGCGCCCCGGCGTCCTCAAACGGCGGGCGCCCGGCGGTGAAGGCGTCCTGGAGCACCCACTGCGTGAAGGGCTCGCACACCACCGGCCACCGGTCGGCGATCCCGAACCGCTCGGTGACCTCGGCCCGGTCGGCGTCGGTCGTCACCGGCGTGATCCGGTCGACCATGCAGTTGGGGAACTGCACCTCGCGCTCGACCCAGTCGCCGAGTTCGGCGTCCCGCAGCCGGGCGAACGCGGCGAACGCCCGGCGCGCCAGCCGGCCGTTGCCCTGCAGGTTGTCGCAGGACATGACGGTGAAAGGCGCCACGCCGCGCTCCCTGCGGCGGCGCAGCGCCTCAGTGATCAGGCCGAACGTCGTCCGCGGCACGGCGCCTGGCTCCAGATCAGCCACCACGTCGGGGTTCGCTGCATTGAACTCGCCGGTGACGTCGCTGATGTTGTACCCGCCCTCGGTGACCGTCAGCGACACGATCCGGGTCGAGGGCGCCGCCATCTTCTCGATGACCGCCTCCGGGTCGTCCGGCGCGAACAGGTACTCAACGATCGATCCGATCACCCGGGGCTCATAGGTCCCGTTGCTGTGCTTGAGCACCAGGGTGTACAGGCCATCCTGCGCTTCCAGAGCCTCTTGCATCTTCTTGTCCGCCGGCATGACCCCGACGCCGCAGATGCCCCAGTCAAGCGCCTCGCCCTTGTTCATCAGACGGTCGAGGTACATGGCCTGGTGCGCACGATGAAAACCGCCCACGCCGATATGGACCACACCCGGCGTGACGAGGGTGCGGTCATAGGACGGTCCCTCCACCCGGCCGGCCCAGTACGGCAGCGTCTGTGCGTTCAGTGGTTGCGGCGGGACAGGTTCGGACATGCTGTGTCTCCTCAGGACGGAGTTGACGACCACCCTCGGCTTAAGCGCTAATGCTCATGCGGCCGTGACCATTCTGGCGGTCCCCGCTCTGCGGGGGCCAGTCGGCCGGGGCAAAGCTGCGGGCGCCCGCGGCATATACGGGAGATGCTAGATGAGCGAGGGTCAGGTGCGGGGGCTGTGGGCCCCGCAACGGCGTGCGCTGACCGCGGGCCTGGTCCTGACGATCACGTTCGTGGCGTCGGAGGCGCTCGCGGTGGTGACGGTCATGCCGGTGGTCGCCCGCGACCTGGGCGGGCTGCGCCTGTACGGCTGGGTGTTCAGCGGCTTCATGCTGGGTAGCGTGATCGGCATCGTGGCCGCCGGGCGGGAGGCCGACCGGCGCGGGCCCGCCGTCCCGTTCGTGGCCGGGGTGGTGCTTTTCGGTTCCGGGCTGACGATAGCGGGCCTGGCGCCCTCCATGGCGGTGCTGGTCGCGGGCCGGGTGCTGCAGGGTCTCGGCGCGGGGGCGGTGCCGGCGGTGGCCTACGCCGCGATCGGCCGCAGCCTCACCGGGCCGCTCCGGGCCCGCATGATGGCGGTCCTGTCCACCGCCTGGGTGGCGCCCGGCCTGGCCGGACCGGCCGCGAGCGCAGAAGTGGCACGGCTGTTCGGCTGGCGATGGGTATTCCTTGGGCTGCTGCCGATCGTCGCGGTGGCTGGGTCGCTGGCCGTGCCGTCCCTGATCCGTCTCGGGACACCTCGCGCTATCCCGGCCGACCCGGCGGACCCGGCGGACCCGGCGACACCGGTGCGGGGACACCGGCTGGTCGACGGCATCCTGGTGGCCGGGGGCGCGGCGCTGATGCTGGGTGGCCTGACCCTGGCCGGTTCCGGCGCGATCCTGCCCGGCCTGGCGCTCATCGTGGCCGGCCTGCTGGTCGAGGTGCCAGCCCTGCGCCGGCTGGTGCCGGAGGGCACCCTGACCGCGCGCCAGGGACTGCCCGCCACGATCTTGACCCGGGGCATGCTGACGTTCGCGTTCTTCGGCGCCGACGCCTACGTGACCCTGGCGATTACCACGGTCAAGCACCACAGCCCGGTGGTGGCCGGCCTCGCCCTCACCGGGGCCACCCTGGCCTGGACGGCGGGCGCCTGGGTGCAGGCGCGGCTCAGCGACGTCTGGGCAGGCCGCCGCCTGGTGCGCACCGGGCTGGTGATCATCCTGGCGGGCATCGCCGGGATGGCCCTGATGCTGCCGCCGGGCTCGCCGGTGGCCGTGGGCCTGGCCGCGTGGACGGTCGCCGGGCTTGGCATGGGCCTGGCCTATGCTCCGCTCTCGCTGATGATGCTGCAGCGGGCGCCTCCCGGGCAAGAAGGACATGCCTCGGCGTCACTGAACTTGACCGACACGCTTGGTACCGCGACCGGCATCGGGGTCGGCGGCGCGGCCGTGGCGGCCAACGCCGGAGTCCACCTGAGCATGGGCATCGCGATCGCGTTCGCCGTCGCGGCCGCGATGGCCCTGGTGGCGCTGGCTCTGTCCGGCCGGCTCCCGCCCGGCACCACCTCCGCGGCCAAGTGACAGGCCGGCTCATCAGACGCCTCGGGCCTGCACCCGTGCATCTGGTGTCCCCAGGCCCGTTAGGATCCGGTTTCGCGGGGTAGCCGTGTCTCATGGGAGGGTCTGAACCCGATCGCCTGCTGGCCGGACGGTACCGGCTGCGTGCCGTCATCGGAGAAGGCGGCATGGGTGCCGTGTGGCGTGCCCATGATGAGCTGCTGAACCGGGACGTAGCCGTCAAGGAGATCATCTGGCCGCCGCAGCTAGACCCCGCCGACCGGGAAACCGCCCGGCTGCGGGCCACGCGGGAGGCCCAGATGGCCGCGCGGCTCCGTCATCCGAACGTCGTCGGCGTCTATGACTTCTTCGAGGAAGACGACCGGACGTGCATCGTGATGGAACTCGTCCCGTACCGCTCGCTCCGCGACGCGGTCAGGGACGACGGCCCGCTGTCCCCCGCCGACGCCGCCCAGGTCGGCCTGGGCGTGCTGGCCGCGCTGGCGGCCACGCACCAGGCAGGCGTGCTGCACCGTGACGTCAAACCCGCCAATATCCTGCTCGGTCCCGACGGCCGGGTGGTGCTCACCGATTTCGGGATCGCCAAGGCGGCCGATAGCCCCGCCTTGACCTCATCGGGAGTGCTCATCGGCTCGCCCTCCTACATCGCCCCCGAACGTGCTCGCGGGGGCGCGGCGACCGCCGCCGCGGATCTGTGGGCCCTGGGCGCCTCGCTGTACACGGCGGTCGAGGGGCGGCCGCCGTTCGACCGCGACGGAGTGCTCGCCAGCTTGACCGCGGTGGTGGCCGACGAGCCTGACCCGGCGCGGCATGCGGGGCCGCTGGGGCCGGTGATCAGCGGGCTGCTGCGCAAGGACCCGGAGGCTCGCCTGGGTGCCGCCGAGGCGGAGCAGATGCTCGCGCGCGTCGCCGGCGAACCGGGCGTCCCGGCCGCGCCCCGGCCAGCTGCGGACGGCCTCCCCTCCGCTGGCGTCCCGGATCCGGACACCTCCTCCGTCCTCGATCCGGTCGATACCGTCAGCGGCCGTGACACGGGCCGGCCGGAGGAGGTGACGACGCCGGCATCGGAGCGGCCGGCCGCCGGGGATAGGCTGCCGCCGGACGGCCCAGCCGAACGTGAGCCGGCCGAATCACCCGCGGCGGAGGTACCTGTGCTCGTCCCCGGGCCACCGGGGGTTGAGGTGGGGGCGGCCGGATCCGGGGCGGCCGGACCGGGTGGTGCGCGAGGGGGCGGGCGACGCCGTGCCCGAGTGGCCGCAGCCGCAGCCGCCGCCGTGGGGGTCGCGGCCATCATCGTCGCCCTGCTCGCCGTGAGCACGCCCGGGCACCCGACTGCGCACCCGGGCGCCAAGCCGACCGGAACCGCGTCCGCTTCGACCCCGGCGGCGGCCGCGCCAGCCCCGACATCGTCCCCGTCCTCCCCCGGTTCATCGACCGCCACGGCGGGCAGCGGCGGATCGACCGCGGTGCCGGCCGGGTACTACCGCTTCACGAATTCAACCGGATTCTCCATCGGGGTCCCGACGGGATGGCAGATCTCGCACGTAGGCCACTACGTGTATATCCGGGACCCGGTGAACAGCGGCATATTCTTGCTCATTGACCAGTCGGACCAGCCCAAGCCGAGCGCGCTCGCGGACTGGCAGCAGCAGGCCGCCAACCGGGGCAGCGGCTATCCCGGGTATCACCTCATCCGGCTGCAGGCAGTGGTGTACGCGCAGGCAATAAAGGCCGCGGACTGGGAATTCAGCTACGACAGGAACGGCATCGAGGTCCAGGTGCTTAACCGCAACGTGCTGGCCAATGCCCATCATGCGTACGCGCTGTACTGGTCGACACCGGTCAGCGACTGGAACGCTTATTATCATTTCTTCCAGGCGTTCGCGGCTACCTTCCGGCCGGCTAGCGTCAACCAGACAGGCTGACCCGCGCCGCAGGCTGGCCAGTAGGGGAAGATGGAGTCATGGGTTCCGTGCCCGCCGACCCGGCGGAAGGTAGGCCGCGCGAGTGGCTTGCGCTCCCAGGCGGCCGGATCCGGCCTGTCGTCTCCGTTCCCGGCAGCGGCGGCATCATCGAGTTGCTGGCGTACGCCGCCTGGCTCAGCCGGCTCCGCCCGACCTGCCGGTGCGGCCAGCCCCGGCTGGGCTCTGGCCGGACCTGCGGGAGCGCGGACTGCGTGGCCGAGCTGCGGGTCCAGGAGTCCGGCGGTTAGCAGCCGCCGGTGTCCCGGGCCAAGGCCGTTCATATCCCGGTACGGCGGGCACCGTGACTGCTAGAGTTCCGCAAGCGTTCCGGTTGGCGTTAGGGCGGGATTGGCGTGCTAGGACTGCAGGCCGGGGATCCGGAACAGATCGGGCCTTACTTGCTGCTCGGGCGGCTAGGCCAGGGCGGTATAGGGCTGGTGTTCCTCGGCCAGTCGGCGGACGGCCGGCCCGCGGCCGTGAAGGTCATCCGTCCCGACCTGGCCGCGGACAGCGAACTCCGGGCCAGGTTCCGGCGTGAGGTCACCGCGGCTCAGCAGGTAAGCGGCCCGTTCACGGCCGAAGTGATCGGCGCGGACGCGGCCGGGCCCCAGCCGTGGCTGGCCCTGGCCTATGTGGCCGGGCCGTCGCTGGCCGAGATCGTCGCCGAGTACGGGCCGCTACCGGTGAGCTCGCTGACGGCCCTGGCGGCCGGGCTGGCCGCGGGCTTGTGCGCCACCCAGGCCGCGGGCCTGGCGCACGGAGCTCTGAAGCCCGCCAACGTCCTGCTGGCGCCGGACGGGCCGCGGATAACCGACTTCGGGTACTCACCCGAGTTCGTGTACCCCGAGCAGGCCGAAGACGGCGAGCCCGGACCGTCGGGCGACGTGTTCAGGCTCGGGCTGGTGCTCGCGTTCGCCGCGACCGGTGACCCATCGTTCAGCACCTCTGCGCTCCCGGTGCCGGGCAGCCGCCTGGCCCACGGCTCACCCGACCTTGATCGGGTACCCGCCGAGCTACGGTCCCTGGTGGAGCGCTGCCTGGCTGAAGATCCCGGCAAGCGGCCCGCCCCCGCCGACATCCTGGCGGAAACCGGCCCGGCCCGGCCCGGGCCCGGCTGGCTGCCCTCGTCCATCACCGGCGGAACCGCCGGATTCCGGCCGGCTCCCCCGCAGCTGACCCGGCCCCGCGCACTCCCGACGGCACCCCAGGTCGCCGCCCAGGTTTCCGCCACCCGCCCTGAACTGCTGGTCACTCCGGCGTCGGTGCGACCCGGAGCCGGAGCCAGCCAGGCCGCCGTGGCCAGCGCCAAGCCGTTCGCGAGCCGGGCCTTGCGCACGGCGAGCGCGGTAGCGGCAGCGGTCGCCGTGGCGGGCGCGCTGATCGTGGTCATCCTGGTGGGACACTCAGGCCACCCGCAGGCTGCCTCGCGGCCAGCTCATCCCGCCCCCGCCCACCGCCCGGCCGCGGTGCCCGCTCACCTGGCGGCATGGTCGGCCGGGCAGCGGGTCGACCGCGCGCGCGCCTTCGCGTCCCTCTCCTGCCCGGCCGCCGGCTTCTGCCTGGCCGTGGACTCAGGCGGCAACGTCTATGCCTATGCAGGCGGCCGGTGGTCAGGACCCAGACACCTGGCCAGCGGCCCCCTGACCTCGATCTCCTGCGCGACCGTCGGCTTCTGCGCCGCCATCGGCCCGCACGGCCTCGGGTTTGTCTACACCGACGGCACCTGGTCGGCCCCCAGCGAGCTGGCCGGCGCCGACGGTAACCCCGCGGACCTCAGATCGGTCTCCTGCCCGGTAACCGGCCGGTGCCTGGCCGCGGGCAAGTGGGATGCCTACACCTACTCCGCGGGCCGGTGGGCGACGGGCCAGCAGGTCCAGCAGGTCCAGCAGAGCTACACGTTCGCGTCCCTCTCCTGCCCGGCCGCCGGCTCTTGCCTGGCCGTGGACTCAGGCGGCAACGTCTACGCCTCGACAGGCGGCCGGTGGTCAGGACCCAGACACCTGGCCAGCGGCCCCCTGACCTCGATCTCCTGCGCGACCGTCGGCTTCTGCGCCGCCACCGGCGCGAACGGCACCGGCTATGTCTACACCGACGGCAGATGGTCAGCCCCCAGCCAGCTGACCGACGCCGACGGTGCGCCCGCGGACCTCAAATCGGTCTCCTGCCCGGTAACCGGCCGGTGCCTGGCCGCGGGCAAGTCGGATGTCTACACCTACTCCGCGGGCCGGTGGGCGAGGGGCCACCAGATCCAGAAGGTCAGCACCTTCACGTCCATTTCCTGCCCTGGCACCACCTTTTGCATGGCCGCAGACGCCGAGGGCAACATGTACACCTACTCGGCGAGCTAAGATCCCGCCGGTTTCTCACCCGAGTCCAGCGGGCGCGCCTGCGGTGAGCAGGTCGGCGGTGACCTGACGGCTACGTTCGTCGGTCATGCCGAAGCTGGCCGGGTAGACGATGACGTGGTCCAGATGCCGCCCGAACTCCGTCAGCCTGGCGGCTACCTGCGCCGCGGTGCCCGACGCCGACATGGCGTCGACCATCGCGTCGGGCACGGCCGCCGCCATCGCGGCGAAGTCCCGCGACCCGAACGCTTCCCTGATCCGCTCCCCCGCGTCGGCGAACCCGGCGACCTCGATGACCGTCCCGTACGTCCGCGGGGCCGCGTAGAACGCGATCTGCGCCGCCGCCTCGCGGCGCGCCTGCGCCTCGTCGTCGGCCACCGAGCAGATCACCAGCCCGGCGACCTGGACGTCCTTGACATCACGGCCGGTCTTGGCCGCGCCGGCGGCGATCGCCGGGCGGACCACGTCGTCGTAGTAGCGGGGGCTGAACAGCGGATGGCCGAGGAAACCGTCGCTGACCCGGCCGGCCACCTGCACCATCCGGGTGTTCACGCCCGCGGTGTAGACCGGGATGCCGGTCCTGCGCGGCGGGGTCATCTCCGCGGTCGGGGTCACGTCGACGTGGTAAAACCGCCCGTCGTGTCGCACCGGCCCCTCGTGCAGCCGCCACAGGCTCCGCAGCAGCGGGATGAGCTCTTCCATCCGCGACGCGGGACCGGACGGGTCAACCCCGTGCCAGCCGGCCATCATCTTCGTCGTGCCGGTGCCGAGCCCGTAGATGAGCCGGCCGTGGGACAGCTCATCCAGGCTGCGGGCTTCGGTGGCGAGCACGAGCGGGGTGCGGCCGACGGCGTACGCGATCGAGCTGCCGATCCGCGCGGTCGAGGTGACCTGGGCCATAGCCGCCAGGCTGACGATCGCCGACCGGGTGTAGAACTCCGGGCTCCAGGCCGCGTGATAGCCGAGCCGTTCGGCCGCCGCGGCGGTGCTGGCGGCGTCGGCGACGCCGCCGCGCAGGATCGCGAAGCCGCGGGTAGCGGAGGTAGGTGTCGCCATGACGGACATGCCTCTCAGCAGATCGGCGTCAGCCGCCGTGGTAACCGGCCAGCTTCGGGATGATCTCGACGATCAGGAACATTACCCCGGACCTGTGACCGCCGGCCACGCCCATGATCACCAGCGCGCGGGACTGCCCCTGACGACGTACCGGTCCGCGGATGCGCGGCGAGCCACGACAGCAGGGTCCCGGCGAAGCGGTAACCGCCGCAAGCATGCCGACGGCCAGACCCGGGCCGATCCGGGCGGCTAGCGCCGTGGTGGCCGCGGCGGCGATACCCGCCAGCCCGTTCTGCCCGGCGGATCCCAGGGCACTGATCCGGCCTCGCATGGCGTCGGCGGTGGATTGCTGGACCATGGTGCCCGCGACGACCTGGATCACGGTCATGCACAGTGACCCGCCGGCCAGCAGCACGGAGCCCCCCCCGGCGGCGGTCACGGCCGCCAGCACGAAGGCCTGCCCGGCCTCGACGGCTAGCGTGGCCTTGACGAGGGTCAGGCGGCTGAACCGATCAGCGAGCGTCCCGGTCAGCAGCGGCAGCACGGCTATCGGCAGCGAAAAGCCCAGTCCCTGGATCCCCAGGGCCAGCGCGGAGTGCGTGAGCCGGTACAAGATCCAAGCTCCGGCGGTGTTGCTCATCTGGGTGCCCACCTGGGAGGCAGCCTGGCCACTGAGCAGGCGGGCAAACCGCGGGCAAGCCAGGGCGCCCAGCCACGCCGCGCGGGCCGGGGCCTGTTCCCTGGGCTCGGGCACGAGGTGCGCCTAGCCGGGTTCCGCGCGAACCGAGGCGGACGGCGCTGGCCGTTGCGCAACGCCGAGGAGCTCTTCACAGTCCTCATGCCACGCCAGCTCGGCCGCGACGCGGATCTCGGCCCGGCGGAAGGAGGCGGCCTGCAGCGGCGAGACCGAAGGAAGCAGGTATCCCTGCTGCCGACCCCTGGCCCGCTCGGCCGCCAGCACGTCAGCCTGGGCGCGCAGCGCCTGCCTGCGCCGGATCAGCAGCCCGGCCAGCTCCGCCGGATCATCGGTCCCGGCGAAGACGAGGACCACGCTGAGCGGGTCGGGCCCCGCATCTAGCTGGCTCACCGCCTGGCGGCGGAGCACCGTCAGCTCGAGCCGACCCTCATCTGTCAGTCCGTACACCGTCCGCTCCGGCCTCCGGCCGACCCGCTCGGTCCGTACCGCCTCGATCAGGCCTTCGGCCTGCAGGCCCCGCAGCTCCCGGCTCAGCGACCCCACCCCGATACCGGCCCACCGGTCTGCCTCGGCCATCTCCGCATCCCTGCGCAGCTGGTGCCCGTGTCGCGGGCCCCGCTCCGCCAGCAAGCCCAAGATGACCAACCGAGTTAGATTCATGAATCTAATCATGTAAGAATAGATTCAAGAAGTCAATCAGGTTGGTCGCGGTGCATGGTCAGGCGGTACTTGGTGATAGCCGATTGCAGGTCGCGCACCGCTTGCGCGCGGGCCCCGGTCAGGGGCGCGTCCTTGAGGAGGAGAGCCGGGCGGAGCGCTACCGGGCGAGCGAGCCGGTGACAGGCGGCCCGCACCGTCTCGAACACCACAGGATCGGCACCCCAGCCGCCGCCAAGGACGACGATGGCCGGATCAGCCAGCGCGACGGCCGCCGATATCACGCCGCCCACGGCCGTGCCGAGAACCTCGCGCGCCGCCTGCGCCGCTGCGCCCGGCCCGGTGCAAGCGGTTCTCAGGGCGGCCACGTCGATTGCGGTCGAGCCCTGATGCCGCACGCCCAGGTCGGCGAACACATCGATGAACGCCATCGCCTGACCGCCGGGGCCGGCCGTGAGCACATGGGCTATCTCGCCGGCGATGCCGCCATGGCCGCGGCGGACCTCGCCGTCGCTGACGACGGCGCACCCCAGGCCCTCCCCCAGGTACAGGTAGACGAAGTCGTCCATTGATCCGGGCTCGGCCGCCAGCCGCTCGGCGCGAGCCGCCCAGTTCACGTCGTTGTCGACCACGACGGGCCCGGCCACGAGATCGGCCAGGACCTGGGCCGGCGACAACTCCCCGACCAGAAAAGGAGCGTCAGGCAACGACACGAGCCGGCCGGTGGCCCGCTCGACCGGATCGGCGGCGCTGACCACGGCCAGCCGGAGCGGCGCGCGGGCCAGCGCCGAGGCCTGCCGGCCAGCCTGGCGCACCGATGCCGTCACCGCGGCCGGCCGGAGCGGACGGCCGGCCTGCTCGACGGCCCGGGCCACGACATCGCCGTGGGCGTCCACGATCTCGGCGGTGATACTCTCCGGGGCGATGCTCACGACCAGGGCGCAGCCGATGTCATCAGCCAGCGCGTAGTAGGAGCCGGCCCGGCCTCGGCCGGTCGTGCGGGCACCGGTGTCGACGACGACTCCCGCTGCCTCCAGACGGCGCACGCTCTCGCCGACCGTCGGCTTCGAGATCCCGGTCCGCGCCGCCAGCTCCGCCCGGGTCAGACGCGTCTCGTCCATGAGCGCCCGCAGCACATGCTCATCGCTCAGTTCGCGCAACAGCTCAAGCGAAGGCTTGGTCACAGTCATCGGATCAGTTTAGATAGGACTCTTGTCCAAACACGAGACCCAGCGTACCGTTTACTAGTAAGGAGTCCTTCCAAAGGAGTTGACATGACCATGGCCACGCCTGTCCGCGCGGACCTGCCGGATCTGCCGCACTGGGAGACGATGCCCGCTGATCTGCCCGGCGCCACCAGGCAGATCAAGGCGGCGTTGCGTGCCCGCATCGCGGCCTCCGGCCGTTCCGCGGCGGAGGTGTTCGCGGTGATCGAGCGGCGGGTGCGCCTTCAGGTCGAGCAGATCGCGGCCGAGAAGGCCCGCGGCGAGACCGTGTGGCCGGTCATCGACTACGCCGATATCGCCGCCGGCACCGTCGCACCGGATCAGCTCGCCCGGCTCCGCCAGCGCGGCTGTCTCATCGTGCGCGGTCATTTCGACCGCGACCAGGCGCTCGGCTGGGATGCCGGCATCGTCGACTACACCGAATCCAATCGGTTCTTCGAGACCTACCGGGGCCCCGGCGACGACTTTTTCGGCAGCGTCGGCTCCAAGCCCGAGATCTACCCGATCTACTGGTCCCCCGCCCAGATGCAGGCCAGGCAGAGTGACCGCATGGCCCGTGTCCAGTCCTTTCTCAACGCCCAGTGGACAAGCGAGTCGGGCGGGGTGCAGTGGTTCGACTCGCACCGCGACTCGCTCTACCCCGACCGCATCCGCCGCCGGCCCGAAGGCGCCAGCTCGGCCGGCCTGGGCCCCCACCTCGACCCCGGCAACCTGGACCTGTGGATGACCCAGGCCTACCAGCAGGCCTTCCGGCACCTGTTCGACGGCACCGTCGAGGAGTACGACCCCTGGGACGCCGCCTACCGCACGGCCGGCCCCCAGTACCCCGGGTCCACGATGTGCTCGGTCTTCCGCACCTTCCAAGGCTGGACGGCCCTGTCGGACATGGCCCACGACCAGGGTGTGCTCCACTCCGTCCCGATTCCCGAGGCGATGGGCTACCTCATGCTGCGGCCCTTGCTGTCCGACGTGGCCGACGACGACATGTGCGGTGTCACCACCGGCCAGACCTTCCCCGCCAACAAGACCTGGCATCCGCTGCTCATGCACGCGCTGGCCGGTATCCCTGATGTGGGGGCGGGCGACTCGGCCTGGTGGCATTGCGACATGATCCACAGCGTCGCGCCGGTGCAGAACCAGAAGGGCTGGGGCAATGTGATGTACATCCCCGCCGCTCCGTGGTGCCCTCGGAACGAGAAATACTCCGTGGCCGTCCGCGAGGCGTTCCTGACCGGCTCAAGCCCCGGCGACTTCCCGGACGAGAACTATGAATGCGACTGGCCTAACCGCTTCCAGTTCGACGACCTCAACCAGACCGGCCGGCGCGGTCTCGGCCTGGGCTGACCCCGCCGCGGCCGGCGGTTACTCAGGTGCGGAAAGAGTTGCCTGGCCAGCGAGGCCGGGCGCCTCTTCCTGGCCGAAGGTGATCACGATCTCCCTGCCGTTGGCGTAGCTGACTACGGGCCGGTTGAGCCTCTCGCTCACCTTGCGGGCGACCGCTTGGAACAGCTCCACCTGGTCCGGCGTGTCGGCGCTCACCCTGAACCGGCCGCCGGCTTCGAGCGCCCGGGCGACGTAGGGGACGAAGGTCGCCTCGCCCCGGATCTTCTCCTCCGCGCTGACAGGCGTGCGCCGGTACGCGGCTTCCGGGCCGGGAGGTTGAGGCATGGCTGATCCTCCTACTAATCGCCAGCCTCCCAGCATGCCATCACGCTTCCCATCCCGGAACCCGCCGCCGGGCATTCCGTTCACAGGTGCCCCTTGGCTATCACGTAGCGGACATAGCCGCCGTAGATAGCCAGGCCAGCCAGGACAACCGTCAGGACCCGGACGGCCCACCTGATATCGCGGGTCCGGTCCGGGACGGGCAAGTTGCTCTGCATGATCCAGGCGGCCCGCTCCCGGGTCACCGGCGGCCACGGCCAGCGCGGCAGGTGCCGCCCTGGATTCTCCTCGCCGGCGGCGATAGCATCTCGGGTCCGGTCTACGGAACGGCCGGTGAAGTACAGCTGCACGGTGTTGCCGGCCGGCGCGTACACCCGGTGCACCACCAGGCCGGCCAGGATGCCGATCACCACCGGCTGCCAGGGGAAGCCCGCCAGGTAGGTGCCCAGCCAGGCCAGCCGGTACGGCATATGCAACGGGTTGTGCAGCGCGTGGTGCGCGAGCCAGGCATGCCACACATAGGGCAGGCCGTAGTTGATCAGCCAGATGCCGGCGGCCACGACCGGGAGCGCCACGACCACGATCAGGACCGGTGAGATCATCACGTACCAGGCCGGGGCGCGCCGGTCGTGCTTGCGCCAGTTCGCCAGCAGGGACTTGACGAACAAGGTGGCCAGCAGCGCCTCGTACACGTTACGCACGTCGTGCCGGTCGGCGGCCCAGCCGCCGAAGCTGAACAGATGGTCCCAATCCGGCTTGAGGTAAAGGAAAGTATGTCCGCCGGCATGCCACCTCAGCTGCACGAACAGGTAATACAGGGCGGAGATGACCAGCGCGCCGACGTTGGCGGCCAGGAACGACCAGATGATCTGCTGCAGCCAGCGGAGCCTGATCGGCCTGCCGTTGACCGCGATGCGCCTGGGCGGGGCCAGCTCGCCGGTGGCGGCGCTTACCGCTCGATCGTTCACCATCCGATCATGCCTCCCCTTTCCCCCCATGCTGGTACAAATATCTCCGGTGATGATGCCGGTGTGCGTCGTGGTGAGCCAGCGCGCTATGGTGCGACGGGCTCCAGAAAGTCACGGAAAATTTGGCTTCTACGGAAGATTAGGTACCTGATAGAGTACCAAATTCTCCACTAAAGACGAATCTTCCATCATAATTCCACCTGCGATCGCACTGGACATCGAATTGTGATTCCGGTGGGGTGGGGCGGCCTGGTGAGACGCATGGGCCGGGCCGCAAAGGCGGCGCGGACGGGTCAGGAACGGCGGACGGGTCAGGAACGGCGGACGGGTCAGGAACGGCGGACGGGTCAGAGTCGGCGGATCAGGAACGGCTGTGGCGAGCGGGTTAGATTGGCCGGTCGCGTCCGGCCCAGTACGGAGCGCGCAGGGTCCGCTTGAGGACCTTGCCGCTGGGATTTCGCGGCAGCGCGTCGATGAACTCGACGGTGCGCGGGCACTTGTAGTGAGCGAGGCGCTCACGGGTGAAGTCGATAATGTCCGGCCCGGTCGCGTGGTAGCCGGGGCGGAG
>JBEKGC010000067.1:0-27587 GCA_050013055.1 Streptosporangiaceae bacterium | reverse complement strand
TGGTTTCCGCCGACTCCTGTGGTGGCCTGATGCGCGCCGATCTGCTCGCCGGAACCATCGCCGGGCTCGACGACGCCCTGGCGGCCGTCGACGCCTTCGACCGGGTCCTCGTCGCGGGCCTGTTCCGTCCGCAGCCCGCCCAGGCCGCCGGCCTCACCCAGCTCGCCCACGCCGTGGCGGGGACGCCGCTCGCCTCCAGGGTGGCCGAGGCGGCCGAGAAGGCGGCGGGAGCCGCGGGCGAGGACCACTTCGTCGCCCTGGCCGCGGCTCGCACCGCAGTGCTCGGCTCCGTCCACGACGCACTGATGACCCAGGTCACGGCGGCAACCGGCCGGCCCGGCGCCGCGGAGATCGGCGCCGCGGAGATCGGCACATCTCCCGGCGGCGGGCCGCCAGCGGCGAACCTGCTGCAGGCCGGCCGCTGCTGGCTGTCCGATCTGGCGCGGTCCGGGTGGCGGGGCCTCGACCATGACCTGGTCTCCGGGTCGGCCCAGCTGGTCTCCGCGATGCTTTCTGACCCGGCCTTGCGCCGCCTGGCTACGCTCCTGGACGGCTTCGCCGCCGAACTAACGGTCGCCTGCCCGAGCGCGGCCGGCCAACGTATCCCGGCACGCCGCTGGGCTGACCTGTGGTCGCGCGCGATGCTGCTGACGCTGCCCGGCGCGGCCGACACGCCCGTCACCGGTACGGTGACCGGCCGCCTGCTGCCCCTCGGCGTCGACCTTTGCGAGCATGCGACCGCGGCAGCGGCCCAGGTCCACGCGGTGTTCGAGCCGGCCGACGGCACCATGCCGCGGCTGGTTCTGGCCAGTGTCTCGGCACCAAAACCGGACACCGTGGCCGGCGTCGGCGTCTGGCCGTTGCTCCGCCCGCACATGTCGCTGCTGGCCGCCGTCAGCCAAGGCCGCTCGATGGACCTCGCGGACATGCCGGTCACCGCCGGGGGCGACCTGATCTGGAGCGACTCCCGCGCTCGCCCCAGCGAGCCCGCCGACCCCTTCGCCACCGCCCGGGTGGCCCTGCCCACCGCCACCGGCGCGGCGATCGCACCGCTGGACCGGCACCCGGCGCGCATCGCCGTTCCCGTCTTCCTGGAGGGTTACGCCGCCCGGAAGGACGGCGACGCCCTGGCGTTCACCGTCGCCGGACACCGCCTCGTCGTCGACACCGACCGCATTCCGGCCGCCGGACCGCTCACCCCCGAGGCCGTCGCCGCGTCCGGAGCTTGCATCGGGCTGCTCCGCTGGAACGCCGGGTCGTTCGGCCTCCAGCCCTTGGCCGTCGAGACGACCGGGCGGAAGGGGGGCGCCGCCGCGGTCCACGCCGGGGGATGGGCCGGGGGCACCACCGACAAGGCCGGCGTCAAGGCCGAGAAGGCCGCCACCGACGCCATGTCGGTCTTGCGGGAGCGCGCCGGACGGCTGTTGCGCACATGACCGAACGGGATCCCGGGGTGAACCCGCACGAGGCCCGCCGTCAGGTCCTGTACTGGCGGCTGCTGGCTCGCATCTTCGACCACGAGGAGCAAGCGGCGCTGGAATCGGCGAGCCTCGCCCTCGTCGAGGACGTCGGCCTGCCGGCCGCACTGCTTGACCCGCGGGCCTCCGTCGACTCGATCGTGCAGCGCCACCCCGCGCTGGCCGCCGAGTTCGACGGCCTGATGGCGCCTGGGCCCGACACCGGTGCGGCACGTGATCGGGCGGCCGAAGTGCGGCGCGCGGCGCTGGTGTCGAAGGTGCTTGTCAACGTCTTCGGCACCGGCTCTGGCCCGGTCACCGCCGGGCAACTGGCCCGCTGGCAGTCCGACGCGGGCTGGCTGGAGCGCGCGCTCGGCGGCCGCGGTACGGCACCCGGCCTCAGCCGGATGGTTCCGGCGATCGGCCCGGACCTCAGCGCTATCGAAGCCGACCTGGTCAGCCGGATGCACCTGCGTGAGGTGCTCGCCGACCCCCAGCTCGCCGCGCGGCTGACCCCGAGCATGTCGCTGATCGAGCAGTTGCTGCGGGACAAGGACAACCTCTCGGGCCTGGCCCTGGCTAACGCCAAGGCCCTGATCCGCCGTTTCGTCGATGAGGTCGCCGAGGTCCTGCGCACCCAGGTGGAAAGAGCGCCGGCCGGCGCCGTTGACCGCTCGGTCCCGCCGAAACGGGTTTTTCGCAACGTCGACCTCGACCGCACCATCTGGAAGAACCTCACCAACTGGAGCCCGGCCGAGCAGCGGCTGTACGTCGACCGCCTCTACTACCGGCACACCGCCCGCAAGACGACGCCCCAGCGGCTCATCGTCGTCGTGGACCAGTCGGGTTCGATGACCGACTCGATGGTGAACTGCACCATCCTGGCGTCCATCTTCGCCGGGCTGCCGAAGGTGGACGTCCACCTGATCGCGTACGACACCCAGGCGCTCGACCTCACCCCCTGGGTGCACGATCCCTTCGAGACCCTGCTGCGCACCAACCTGGGCCGCGGTACCGACGGCACGGCCGCGATGGCCCTGGTCCAGCCGAGGATCGCCGAGCCCCGCAGCACCGTGGTGGTGTGGATCTCGGACTTCTACGAAACGCGGGCGGAGCAGCTCTTCCAGTCCATGGCCGCGATCCACCGCTCCGGGGCCAAGTTCATCCCGGTCGGCTCGGTGACCAGCTCCGGCCGCGGCAGCGTCAACCCGTGGTTCCGGGAGCGCTTCAAGGACCTCGGCGCGCCGGTGATCTCCGGTCACATCCGCAAGCTCGTCCACGAACTCAAGACGTTCCTCACTTGAGTCCCCTACCGACTCAAGTCCACCGCGAAAGGCCCTGATATGTCCGACCTGCTGCGCGCCCCGGCCGAGATCAAGTACGCCGGGGAACTGGACTGGCTGGAGTCCGTGGACGACGGCCCCAAGCCCTTCTCCTGGCGGTTGTCCCCCAAGATGGTCCGCCTGTTCATTGTGGGATCCGAACGCTCCGACGGTTTGGACAGGCCGATCTCGCAGAAGTGGTTCGGCGACCGCAGTTTCGTCGAGCGCTCCATCGTCACCCTGGCGTCGGACCGCGGCCTGCTGCTCATCGGCGACCCCGGCACCGGCAAGAGCTGGCTGGCTGAGCTGCTGGCCGCCGCGATCAGCCGCAACTCCACCCTGGTCGTGCAGGGCACGGCCGGCACCACCGAGGATCACATCAAGTACTCATGGAACGTGTCCATGGTCATCGCCAAGGGCCAGTCGCGGCAGTCGATGATCCCGTCGCCGATCATGACCGCGATGGAGACCGGCACGATCGGCCGTTTCGAGGAACTCACCCGCTCCACCAGCGACGTCCAGGACGCCCTGATCTCGGTCCTGTCCGAGAAGTACATCTCGGTTCCCGAGCTGGACAGCGACAACATCGTCTTCGCCAAGCCCGGTTTCTCCGTCATCGCCACCGCCAACAGCCGCGACCGGGGCGTCAACGACCTGTCCTCGGCGCTCAAGCGCCGCTTCAACTTCGTCCGCATCCCGGTGGTGACGAAGAAGAAGAGCGAGGCGGAGATTGTCCGCTTCCGCACCACCGAACTACTGCGCCGCCACCAGATCGAGCTCGACGTGCCGCCTACGCTGCTCGACGTGCTGCTGCAGAGCTTCGCCGACCTGCGCGCGTCGGCGGCCGCGGCCGGCAGCGACGACGAAAAGCTGGAGTCCGCGCTGTCCACCGCCGAGCAGATCGGCGTGCTCGAGGACGCGATCCTGCACGGTACCTTCTTCGGCGAGCGCGCGCTGACCGCTCACGCGCTGGCCTCCTCACTCGTCGGGTCACTGGTCCGGCGCGAGCCCGAGGACCTGGCCATCTTCAACAAGTACCTGCACGGCATAGTGGAGCCGCGCAGCAGAGAAGAAGGCGGATGCTGGCCGGAGTTCCTGGCGGGGGGCCGCGAGGCGATCGCCACCTTGTCATGAGCGAGGGGGCATTCGAAGCACTGCGCGCGCAGTTGCAGCAGGCCGCCGCGACGTTCGCGGACGGGCCAGACGCCCTGGCGGGCATCCTGCTTGGCATCGTCGAAGACGTCGACCGCGCGGTGCGCGAGCCCCTGGAGATCTTCCCCGTCTGCCACCACTCCCCCGCCTCGGCGGTCGCGATGGCCCGCCGCCTGCGGGAGAAGCAGCCGAGGGTGGTGTACCTGGAGCTATGCGAGGACATGGCGCCGCTGCTGACCGAACTGCGCAACTGCAGGCTCCCGGTGGCCGTCCAGGCGTTCGCGACCGAGGTCGACGGCTTCCCCGCCGAGTGGTCCCCGCTGTCGGTGGTCGCACCGGTCACCGAGGCCTCCGCCGAGTACCAGGCGATCGCTTACGCACTGGAAACCCCAGACGTCGAACTGGTCCTCGTCGATCGTTCCTCGGATCACGTGTTCCAGTGGGACGCGCCCAGGACGCACTCCGCCGGGCCCGGCCCTGATCCAGGGAGGCCGGACGCACCGCCCGCCGAAGAGGAGGCCGCGCTGCACGGCGACGCGGTCGGCGTGGAGATCGGCGACCTGCGGCCGCGCTTCGCCGAACTGGAGGAACACCTGTTGCGCCACGGCCGGGTGCGGCACTGGTCGGAGTGGTGGCACCAGTACGTCGAACTGCCACTCGGCGGCAGCGACCACGACACGTACCGCCAGGTCATGCTTCTGATCGGCAGCCTCTTCCGGCGCCTGGCTCCCGGCGACCCGGGCAGGTTCCTCCTCGACGAGGACCGTGAGCGCTACATGTGGACCAGGATGCGTCAGCATCTAGCCGCGACCGGCACGGAGCCCGCGCACTGCCTCTACGTCTGCGGCGCCTTCCACGCGGCCAGCCGCGTCGCGGAGTTCGGCGTCGGTGGCACCGATACCTTCGAGATCAGCCCGCGCACGGCCAGCACGTGGCAGTACGGCCTGATTCCCTCCAGCTACGCCGCGATCGAGGCGCAGTTCGGCCTGGCCGCGGGTTCCGTGTCGATCGCCGCGAACCTCTGGGCGAAGAACGTCAGGCGCACGGGCACGGAGCCCTACCAGCTGGCGGGACAGGCGGGCGCCAAGAAGGCGAGGGCCAAGAAGACCGCTGCCGCGGCGACGCACGGGCCGGCCGTTCCGTCCTGCGACAAGCTGACCGGCTTCCTCAGGCAACCGCCTGTCCTGGACCGCCTGGACGAGGCCGAACTACTCACCTGGTCGGTGGAGATCGTGCGCGCCGCGCGCCGGAACGGCTACCTCGCCTCCACCGCCGACGCCATCGCGGTGTTCGAGACGTCGATCCTGCTCGCCGGGATGCGCGACCGGGCCAAGCCCACCCCTTACGACTTCGCCGACGCGGCGGTCACCTGCATCGAGAAGGACACCGTACCGGGCCGACGGGACGTGCGCCGCCTGGTGGAGATCATGATGGGCGGCGACCGGATCGGCCAGGTCGGCTATGACGCGCTGCCGCCTCTGGTGCGCGACGTCCACGACCGGCTCGCGCCGCTGAACCTGAAACCGCAGCTGCGCGGCGTGCAGCGGGCGCTGCTTGACATCGCCTCCCAGCCGGAACTGGCGCGGTGCTCCGACGTCCTGTGGATGCTGCGCTACCTGCTGCCGCCGGGCGCCGTACGGCCGATCATGGGTGAGCGCCGGCTCGGCGAGCGGCCGATCCAGGAATCGTGGGACCTGGCCCTTGGCCCCCACCAGCGGGCACTCATCGAACTCGGCTACGAGGGCATCAGCATCGAGCAGGTTACCGAGCAGCGCCTGCGCCGCGCGGCGTACGGCCCGCGCGCCACCGCGGCGGACGTCCTGGAGGCCGTCGAGGACGCGACGCTGTATCTGCGCAGCCGCCGTCTCGCCGACGAACTGGGCACCCGCGCCCTCGAGGTGCTCGTCACCGAACGCAGCGTCGATGGCGCACCGGAGGTGCTGCGCCGCACCCGACGCCTGCTGGCGTACTACCGCACCAGCGAGCCGGTGCTGCCGCCGTGGATCGAGTCCTTCGTCAAGGCCGGCTACGCGCACTACTGCACCTTGCTGCCGACGGCCTTCAGCGACGACGACGCCACCGTCCGCCAGGTCGCGGCGGTGCTGGGTTTCGGTTTCAGCATGGAAGGCCTGGCCTTGTCGCTGGGCTGCGACCGGACCCAACTGGAACTGGCGGTGGCCCAGTCGCACCCGCGGGACCCGTCGAAGACGGCGCTGCTGTGGGCGGCCCAGACGCAGCTTGGCCAGCTCTCGCGCGCGCGTCTGCGAACGCGGTGCGACGACCTGCTCGGCAACCCCTTGGTGGTGCCCGCCTACCCGCGCTATCTCAGCGGCTTCGTCCACGCCCTGGAACCCGTCCCGGCTCTGACCGGCTTCGTCACCGAAATGGTGTCGAACGCGTTCGGACGATTGCCGGACCGGGTGCTGCTGCCGTGGCTGCCGACCCTGATCGCCGCCCTGCGATCGGGCGGCGCCGAGCTGGCCCCGCTTCTTACCCGCGAGGCCGGGCGGATCTTCCCCGGCCAGCTCTCGGCCCTGGACGAATGGGTTCCGCCGTGGCGGGTCCAGCCGGAGCCGGGAGCCGTGCCCACGGCACAGGGCGCCAGCGCCGGCCACGGTATCGCGCTGCTCGCCGCTCACCCCGCGACGTGCGACGCGGCGGCACGCCTGCTGGGCTGCGACGGGACGTGGCAGCTGGCGGATCCCGGCCCGGCGGGCACCGCCAGGTCAGGTTAATGCTGGCCGTCCAGGGAAACCACCGACGACTGTCGCAGAGCTATCCGGCGGCCCGCCACCAATAGTCCCGTTCACGCGTGCCCCGCTCGCCCCACCACAACCTCCCGGCCCGGCACCGCCTGCCCCGCCAGCGATTGTGGATCGTTACCGCCGAAATGGGAGTTAACTATCCACGTTCTCTGGCCTGCGGCCTCCGCGTGCTCCCCGGCCCTGGTCCGGGTGGCCCGGCACGTAGGCAGCTGAATCGACGCGCCCAGATCACGGGACCCGGCTGACCTCAGCCTCGAGGCGTGCTGGACCGGCACGCCGCGAGCGCTAGGCGCGTTGGACAATAGCCTGGTGATCGAGGTTGAACCCGGCCGTTTCGAAGACATGGTCGTCGCGGCGCTGGACGGGATGCCCGAAGAGCTGGGCCAGCTCATGCGTAATGTCGCCGTGACGGTCGAGCATGAGCCGGGCCCGCGCGGCCTGCTCGGGCTCTACCAGGGCATCCCGCTGACCAGCCGGACGTCGCAGTATGCGGGAGTCCTGCCCGACCGCATCACCATCTACCGCCGCGCGATCTGCGCGATCTGCCGGAGCGAGCAGGAGGTCGCGGACCAGGTCCGCCGTACCGTGATCCACGAGATCGCCCACCATTTCGGTATCGACGACGATCGGCTCCGCGAACTCGGCTGGTAAAACCTCCAGACGCCCTCGCCGAGCTCGGGCCTGCGGCATGACGGAGCTAACCCCCGAGCGTACGTTTGATGTCCTTACCGGCAACCTCGTTGCACGGCAGCAGCCCGGAGAAGGATACTTCCGGAGTGGAGCCGCAGATTGTCCGTTATAGCGACCGACCGGAACTCTGGGACGCCCTCGGCGATCTATTCGACGGCGTGTGGCCCGAGTACAACATGCACGGCGACGAACTCAACTACTACTGGCCCCAGCTTTACGATGTGTTCCCCGAGTGGCAGTTCATGCTCGTCGACCCCGCAGACCAGACGATCCTGGCCGAAGGCCACACGGTCCCCGTGGCCTGGGACGGCACCGATTCCGGCCTTGGCCCCGGCATCGACGCGACGATCGCTGGCGCCTTCCGGCTCCGGGCCGCACGCGGGCGGCCGACGGCGGTCAGTGCGATGGCGGCCGAAGTCCCGCCCAGGCACCAGGGCAGAGGACTGGCCCCGGTCATGCTGAGGGCGATGGCGTCCCTCGCCCGCGAGGCGGGCCTGGCCCACTTGATCGCGCCGGTCCGGCCGAGCCTTAAGGACCGGTACCCGACCATCTCCATCGAGCGCTACGCCCGCTGGGCCCGTGACGACGGGGCGCCCTTTGATCGCATCGGTCCGGCGATTCCGAGGTCCCTGCACATCGCCGGCGCGGTCGCAGACTGGGAGTCCTGGACGAAGACGCGGTTCCCGGAGACCGGCGACTACGTGTTCCCGGCGGGCCTGGCCACGGTGCGCATCGACCGGGAGAAGGACACAGGAGAGTACTGGGAGCCCAACATATGGATAATCCACTCCGTCAGCCCTCAGGCCAGGCGTTAGACCACTCCCGAGGCCCTTCCCCGAGCGGAGCCGGCCTGCGCTCCGGACCCGGCGATCAGCCCGCGAGTGCGGCGGCTGAGGTGCGGAGGGACATCTCAAGCACGGCTTGCCTGCGCCTGGAGTCCATCGGATTGGCCCCCATCACGGCGAGGTCCCTGGGGCGGCTCACTCCCCGCCCGTACCTGCCCCAAACGAAAACCGGGCATACGGGACAATATTGCGCGGAACTGCGGGTCGCACAGGCCGGGCCCGGTGCCTGGGGTGCGGCGTCGGGCCGGCCCAGTCCGCGGGCCGCTTGGATGGTCGCCGGAGTCAATCGAGGAGCAGCCGGATGGTGGTGTCGGTAAACCACGTTTCGTAGCTTGCGGGGTTCCAGTCGCGGTAACGAGTCAGGCGATCGTAGACGGCAGGATCCATGAGCAGCCATACCTGGTCGATCGCGTGGCGCCGGCTGACTCCCTCGCGGAGTGCGGCGCGGTCGGTGATGCCGTCGATGATCCAGGCGACCGTGGCAGCACGCTGGGCGCTGAGCTGCTCGGCCAGGTTGCGCAACGGAGGGTCGGTCCCGGCGGCGTCGTACGCCGCAAGCACCAGGCCGGCCGAGCGAGCCATGGCTGGTCGCAGGGTGCGGCCGACGGCGGTAAGGAACTCGTGTACGGTGGTCGCCGCCCTGGCTGCGGTGGCCCAGTCCCGGTGCAGGATCGCGACCGGGTCATCGTCGCCGGCGATGGCCACGTCGATGGCGGTCTTGAGCAGCTGGGCTTTGGTGCCGAAGGCGAGTTCGATGCTGGCCACTGACACCCCCGCCGCGGCGGCGACCGATCGTATCGTGGTGGCCGCATATCCCAGGCTCGCGAACTGCTCGGCCGCCGCGGCCACGATGCGCCCGCGGGTGTGCTGCGCCTGAGCGGCGCGCTGCGCGGAGCGGTACACGCGGCTGGGCTTGCCGCCGGACCCGGCTCGTGGCACAGTCCCATTATTAGCTATGGTATCTCCATAGCCAACAGCTAACGGAGGTGGCACGTGGCTGTCGATGCGCTGGTCGGCCGTATCGCTGGTGTCTCTTATCTGCACATCCCGGCCCGGGATGCCGCTGCGTCGGCCGGGTTCTACCGCGACGTATTCGGCTGGCAGGTACACGGCCACCCGGACGCCCCGAGCTTCAGCGACGGCACCGGCCACGTCATCGGACGCTGGGTCACCGATCAGGCCGTCGCCGGTCCCGACGGACTGCGCGCCTACATTTATGTCGCCGACGTCGACGCCACGCTCGCCGCCGTCACTGCCCACGGCGGGCAGGTCGTCGAACCGCCCTACCCGGAAGGCGCGCTCCGGGTAGCGCTCTTCGCCGACCCGGCCGGCAACGTCCTGGGAGTCTGGCAGGAGACCTCAGTCAGCGGTCAGCGATGACCGCCGGGCAGGTCAGGTGACGTCGCGGGCGACCAGCTCACTACGGCGGCAATCGGAGGTCATCGACGAACGAGTGCTGACAGAAGAGGTTTCGTGGTCCCCTAGCGCTCCATGAAGTGCCAGACTCAGAAAGATCATGGAAAATCCGGCTCACGCGGAAACTTTGGTACCTGATAGGGCACCTAATTCGCCACGAAAGCCGAATCATCCGCGAAAATCTTTCTTATCGGACTGGCGATCGATTTGTGGTTCTGATGGGACCGGGCGGGCTGGCGAAGCAGCATCCCAGATCATGCCGGAGCGGGTCGGGCCGCCCAGGTCAAGAACCTCGCAGGCGGGGAACACAGCCCGGCAGGCCTGCTCGAACTCCTCACGGCTGACAAACCGGTCGCTGACACGGTGGTCCAGCCATGCCCCGGTCGACAGCCGGTAGACCTCCCAGGCGACGGCCGGGCCCCGGCGGACCAGGCCTGGGCCGAACTGGCCGAGCGCCAGGCCGTGCAGCCTCCACCGGCGCGGAACGACCTCGAGCCACCGGCGCGGGGCCGCGGACCGCGTGATCACCGCGTCCACGAGCACGACCCGGCCACCCGGCGCCAGCAGCGTCTTGATGTGCCGCAGCGCGGCGCCCAGGTCCGGCACGTGGTGCAGGGTCATCACACTCAGGATGAAGTCGTAACGGCCCGCGCCGTCGACGTCGAGCAGGTCCCCCTGGCGGTAGGTGATATTGGGCCGGGACCGCCGGGCCCGCGCCAGGTCGATCATCGCCAGGGACAGGTCAATCGCATCGACCTCCCCGAACCTCCCGGCGAGCGCCACCGACAGCCGCCCGGCGCCGCATCCCAGGTCAAGTGCGCGCCGCCCGCTGGCCGGCATGACCTCGGACAGCCAGGGCCCGATGCTGTTCTTGTCCCCGGCCAGTTCCCCCAGCCGGTCGTAATCCGCCGCGACACGATCAAAAGACTGTGCCGCTGCCCGCGAGATCATGCCAAGAACATAAACCCCGATATCCGGCTCGGGCGACATGAACAGGGATCGTGTCGCCGTCTGCGGCCTGCTCGCCCGACCGGGGCGGCCCTGTTCGGGACGCCGGCGATACAGGGCCATATCCCGCTCGCCAGGAGCGGTCTGCTGGCATCCTGGATGGGTGTCTGCTCGCAGGGTCAGCCCGGTACTTGTCGGCCGTGAGGCCGAGGCCGACGTGCTTGAGGATGCGTTCGAGGCTGCGGCGGCCGGGGCGCCGCACGTGGTGCTGCTGGGGGCGGAGGCCGGCGGCGGCAAGTCGCGCCTGGTGACCGAGTTCGCCACCCAGGTGCGGGGCCGGGCTGTGGTGCTGACCGGGGGATGCGTGGACATCGGGGCACCTCAGCCGGCTGGATGTGCTCGGTCCGGACCAGGCAGTCGGGCTGGAGATTCAGGCTGCACCGGCTGGCGTACGGGCTGGGCGCCCTGGCGCTGACCGTGAATGCCCTCTTGCTCACGGTGATGATCGCCGCGGACATCCTGGCTTATCAGGTCTCACGAGCCGGGCTCGCGGGCCATCAGTGGTGGACCGCGCCGTTGCGCTGGCATGGAATTGCGGGTCATCCGGCCCGCCAGGTCCTGGTCGGGCGTGGTGGTGGCGGTGCTTCTCCTGCTGGTCCTGGCCGGGGTGGCGACCAGATCATCCCGACGCGAAGCCGCGCGGCCGCCGTATCACTCCGGGGCGGAACGGATAAGGCGGCGCAGGATGGTCACTGCGGCCGCGCTCACCGCAGGCCTGGCCGACGATCAGTTCTGGGATGGGGAAGGCAGCGCCCGGCTGCTCACCGCGGTGCATGTCGCCGTGGCCGCGGGATTCCTGGCCATCGTGGTCGGCGTCACGGCGACGGATCTCACCGCCACCGGATCGGCGCATGTCATCGTCCTGGGGCGGCTCGCGATCGGCCTGGGGGCGGCCACGATCGCTCTCGGGGTGGCCTACATCTGCCTGGATGCATGGAGCACACCGATCCTCAGTCCGCATCCGCGCCGGCCCCGCGGCGCGCTCGCCGATCTCCTCCGCCGCAGGCTGGTGTACTTGCCCGGGCCGGCCGCGGCCGCCCTGATCGCCGCCGGTGTCTTCGCCTGGCTGCAGCCGGGCAGGGCCGCCGGGCGGCCCGCCGAACTGCCGGGAATGGCCGCGGTGATCGGCTGGACCACGCTGGCGGTCGCGGTGCCGGTCGTGGCGGCGTTCGTTTCTATGCTCCTCGGCGCCGCCCGCGGCGGCAGGCCAGCGTTCTTCGGCGGGCCCTGGGTCACGCTCGTGCTGGCATTCAGTTTGCTCAACACGGTCATGCTCGGCGCCGGGATCGCGGCGGCGCACATCGCGGGCCCGGTGACCAGCAACGCAGCCGCTGCCGTGTCCCCTGCGCACCGCATGATCTACGTGCCCTATCTGATCACCGCGGGGGTTCCGCTGGCGGCGCTGGCGGCCATGATCGCGGGCGCCACCTTTACCGTGGCCGAACTCACCCGGCGGCTGCGATGGCGGGACCACGCCCAGCGCACTTTGACGATCTTCTGGGACGTCGCCACCTTCTGGCGCGGTCCTATCACCCGTTCTCGCCGCCTTGCCAGGCCGAACGCGCGGTGCCGGAGCTTCAGGTCAGGATGGGGTTGCTGAGCGCCATCGGCAGGAAGGTGGTCCTCGTGGCGGCCGGTCAGGGGGCGATGTGGGCGGTGGCAGCACTTGTCCAGCCCGGATGCCGTCCTGAAGGCGAATACCCCGGCCTGGTCACGTTCGGGTCTTCCGTAGGCACGCTCTACGCCTGGGGCTTTCCCGCCTATGTCCACCCGGACCTGCTTGGGCCGCTAGAGCCAGGCGGCCCGGGGCGGCTGGGAGACTGGCGCAACCTGTACTATCCGACCGATCCCATCGCCGGACCCGTACCGCGAACCTATCCTCGGCCCCTGGCCACGCGGTCGATGTGACCCTGTGCGACCCGGCATGCTGCTGGTGGATCTACGGGGAAGACCCGGCCATGCCCCAGGGGCACGCCGGTTACTGGGACGACCCTCGGATGTCGGCGCTGGTCAACGAGGCCGCTGCCGGGGCCAGCAGGACGCACGGGCGAGACACCGCCGAGGGCGTCAGCTAGCGGCGCTGGTGTCGCCTCGCTCGGCACCATTGACGATCGACTATCAATGTGATATCATTTTGATAGATGCTCGGATGGCCGGCACCACACTCCGCAGGAGGCATCACGATGAACGCACGCAACGACCACACCGCTCGCAAAAGCCTGCGCGAGTGGTGGCTGACTCCCCCGCGACCCGGCCTGCAACGCGTGATCAACCCATGGGAGTACCGCCGCCTTCGCTTCTTCGGCATCGCGCGTACTGCCGCCGGCTGCGTCGCGGCCGCCGCGGGCCTGATCTGCCTCTGGAACGGCGTCTACGGATGGGCCGCCTTCTTCCTGGTTGTCGGGGCGCTGTCGCTGGCGGCTGGCGGCTGGTTCCTCGCTATCGCCCGCTCCGCGCCGGCCCGGACCTGAGCCCGGCCAGCACCCGCCGGGGCCGGCTGGCTTTCACAAATCAGCGCGGACGTTGCGCAAGGCGAGCCGCATGTCAGCCGCCGTGCGGAAGCGATCAGCGCCGGCCGGAGCGCACGCCTTGATGAGAAACTCGGCCAGGTCACGGTTCAGGTCATGGCGAATCGTTCTCGGGTCGGTCACCGGAACGTCGGCCCTGGGCTGCGCATTCGGGAACGGGTGGTGGCCATCGACCAGGAGCCGGTAGAGCAGTACGCCGACGGCAAACAGGTCGGTGGTGACGTCCCAGCGATCCAGGCCGGGGTCGGGTGGCTGATACGGCGGTGTGCCCGACTGCGTGCGCACGGGATCGCCGACCCGGGAGGCGATGTTGAAGTCAAGCAATTTCACCCCGGTGCGGGTCAGCATCACGTTGAGTGGCTTGATATCACGGTGGACAAGCCCGTTATCCGTCAGCTCCGTCCACTCCCGCGACTCGGCTTCGCTCAGGCCGCCTTCGCGACGCTTGGCATCAAGCAGCTTGAGGCGCACGGAATCAGGATGAAAGGCGACGAGCGCGTCAAGCAGATCCAGTGCGACATCTACCGCCTCCCGGTCGCGGAGGCGCCTGGGTCCGGCGACAAACTCATCGAGTGACTCCCCGTCAATGAACTCAGTGATGAGATACCAGTCCCCGGCGCTGGTCTGGCCGGCCCAGAAGACCTCCACCACGTTGGGGTGATGGACCTTCCGCAAGGCGCCGATCTCGCGGCGCACCGCTTCATAGCCGGCCGCGCTGTCGAAGAGCTTGAGCGCCCGTTCCTCACCCTCGACGTCATCGCGGACGCGATAGACCGTCGAAAAGCCGCCCCGCCCGAGAATGCCCACAATCTCGAAGCGGCCGTCGAGGACGTCGCCGACGGCGTAGTCAGCCGCCTTGCCCCCGACCGAGGATCGCACGTGGGCTGAGTCAGGTGCCGGGAGCACCCGGCCGCCGCCCGCAGGCGACGCAGGTGCCGATGAGGCGGGAAGATCGGAGCGTTCAGGAATCGTAAGCGGGCGGGTGCGGCGCGCAGCCGGCGCTCCGTTGGAGTCCGCCCGGACATGCCCGATGCCCCCCACGGTATTCACCAGGCACGGATGCAGCACGTACGTGCCGACGTCCGGCGGGACGTGAAACTGCTCCACGTCGCCCATGGAGTAGAACCGGCGTCGCCCGGACTCGTCGATGTACCCGAGCAGGCCGTTCTGCCACAGCACGGAGGCGAGATCCGTCGCCTCCTCGAAGTGCAGATTCGCCACTTCCCGCAGGACCTCCAGATCCGCCCGGGAGAATCGGTCAACTCCGATCAGCCGGACGAAGGAGCGGACCTCTTCCTGTACGCCGCTAATGTAAGCCTGGGTGCTGGTGAACAATTCGGAATAGTCGTGCAGGGCCGCGTTCTTCGGCATCAGGTCCGACGAGATCTGATTGGCGCACTGGGCCAGCTGGGAGTCGCCGAACCGCTTGGCGCACCTTTGCACCACCCTTTGCAGATCCGCCGGCGGCAGGCCCTCGTGGCCCGCCCGCTTCTGCCGCAGGACCTCCTCGCTCAGGTCATTGCCGAGCGAGATGATGTCGCGCGGGATCAGCCTCGTGTGGTTGAGCAGGTAATCCTCGATGGTTTCTTCACCATCGGATCCCGGCCAGCGACCGTTGACCCCGAGCCAGTCGCCGATCGTAGGAGCGCCGACGGTGGCGCGCCGCATCAGCAGTGACGGCGGCAGCCGCTGAAGTTTTTTCTGCAGCAGATAGAGCAGCGAGCCGCGGTCCCAGGTCAGGACGCGTATATGCGGCTCGTTGTAGTACCGCGGCGCATGTTCTGACCGGTACACCGACGACATGACGATATCGCGAATGCAAACGACGATATGCAGGCGGCCGCCCAGCCTGGGGTCGCGGAGCATCCGCATGACCTGATAGAAAAGCCCCTCCTGGCATTTCAGCCAGTACATCGGGGCGTGGCCGAACTCCTCGTCCAGCGCGTCAAGGTAGAAATAAATCGGCTTGCACTGGCCCACCACCTCGCCCAGCAGATCCTCGAGGTCATCCCAGAGCGGATCGTCGAGATACGTAGACAGCTGATAGGCGGTCTGCCGCTGATTAATGATGTCGCGCACCTGGCTGTAGATTGACCGGGGCCGGCGGAAGTCCTCAAGCAGGCGCCCGTACGACCGCTCGATCTCGGCGACCTGCTCGTCGCGCAACTGCTGACGCAACTCGGGCCGGCACACCAGGTGCGAGACCAGCGACCGCATGATCGCCCGATCCCAGATCTGCATCCACTTCTCGACCAGGACACGGTCCGAGAACCACTGGCACGCCTTCACCACAACTTCGGTCTTCGGCAAGCTCTGCTGCGGCACGCCGGCGTACACGGAGTCCTGATGCGACTGGAAATCCTGAAGACGCCGCATGTAGACCGTCTTGCCCGCGCCAAGCTTCCCCACGATGACCCGCACCATGGAGTCGTTCGCACGGGTCGCGAGGTGGCCAAACGCCGGATCGCCGCCGAAGTCGACGAACTCGCTGATCACGTCCTCTATGTCGGCTCGTGACCCGTCCGGATTGCCGAACGGACCCACCGGGTCAAGCCGCCGCCTCCTGCTGCCCATCTTCTCTCCCAACCCGGATCGTAACCCTCTGCAGGAGGAAGAACCAGCAGCACCGGAGGCCGGGCGGTGCGGCGGGGGGCTGAGCCGACAACGGCGGTCCCCGGGCATCACGCCCGGGGACCGCCCCCGACAGTCCCCCCAAGG
Organism: Streptosporangiaceae bacterium; assembly: GCA_050013055.1. Classification (GTDB taxonomy): domain Bacteria; phylum Actinomycetota; class Actinomycetes; order Streptosporangiales; family Streptosporangiaceae; genus Palsa-504. Next base: position 11,686 of record JBEKGC010000067.1, on the reverse strand, counting down.
AGCCACCATCATGACCATCACCAGCCGCGCCCCGCTATCCCCGAATACCGGGATCCACGCGGCGGTTCGCCCGGTCAGTGAGTGACGCGATGGCTGCGGGCGATCTGAGCGTCCAGCCGCCGGGTCTTGACGCGGTCGCTGCGCAGCCATGCCGCGCAGGCCAGCGCGAGCCAGCCCGTGTCGATGATCATCCCGCCCGCCCACATCAGGACGCCGCCGATCTGCTGGTCGGCCAGCGGCCCCGGGCCGAACGGCCTCGACACGGTGGTGTAGAAGGGGTACAAGATGTAGTTCGACGCGTAGATGAAAAAGCCGGTCAGGGTCTCCGGGACCATCATCAGGCCGAGCGAGAGAACCCGCAGCTCTGGCGCCATGAAGCGCCGGCACGGATTGGCGTCAAGCAACGGGTAGTAATACAACAAGGCCACGCCCAGGTAGAGCGGATGCTCAATGAACTCATGCACGTCGGGATGCCGCAGCGCGTAATCGTAGAATGGCGAGAAATGCGTGACGAGCAGCACCCCGGCGAAGAGCACCCAGGTGAGCACGGGGCCGGTTAGCACATAGACGGCTCTGCTGCGCAGGACCGGGACGATCCAGCGGCGTCGCCGGGCAGGCCGGGTCACCCGGAGCAGGAGCAGGACCGGGCTGCCCAGCAGGAGCAGCGGCGCGATCACCATCATGAGCGCGATGTGCTGGACCATGTGCGCCCAGAAGAAAACGTCGTCGTAGGCCCCGATCGGCCCGAGCAGGACGATCCAGGTCAGCACCAGCCCGCCGAGGAAGCTGGCGGTGCGGCGCTTGGGCCAGGGCCTGCCCGGTTCCCGCCGGCTGACCGCCACGGCCGCCCAGCCGTAGGCCAAGGCGGCGGCGATGATGCCGGCGGCGGGGAGCGGATCGAACGTCCACGTCCCGAGCAGCTGCCAGGCATGCATGGCCTGGTGCTCAGCCCACGTGCGGGCTGGCGACGAAGGACGTGGTGAAGGCGATCAGGACGGCCGACGTCGCCACCCAGTACCACCAGTAGCCCACCAGCCGGACGTGCCAGTTCGCGTTCCCGCTGATCAGTCCGCGCCTGGCCCGGTTCAAGATCGCCACCCCGAGTATCGCGGTGATCAGCAGGTGCACCACGTGTGCACCCGCCATCACGAGGACCGTGGAGGCGTAGGAACCCGTGCCCGCACCGAACGGCATGCTCGTCATCCGCCAGAGCTGCAGCCCGAGGTCGGCGAGCAGCAGCAGCATGGCCAGCGCGGTCCCGGTCCTCAGCCGCCTGGTGTCGGCGGCCTGGATGCCCAGGTCACCCCAGCGGTAGGCCAGGGCGCTGAGCACCACCACGGCCGCGATGATCCAGCCGCTCACGGGACTCAGCGTATGACTGCCCGCCGGAATCCAGCCATTGTCCGTGTTCAGGCCGCGCAGGTAGAAGTAGGTGAACACGAGCGAGAGCACGAACGCCGCGTCCGCGGTGATGAGCAGGATCACGCCGACCTGCTGGCCCCGGGACGGGTCGTGGGCGTGTTCGGCCGGGTGCCCGCGGGACACAGTGCCGGCGGTCACGGTGCTACCTCCTCGGCGACGGCCTGCACGGCCGGCCCGCCGACGGGCTGCGGCTCGGCCCGGCGCGGCGGCTCGTCCTCACGTTCCGGTTCGGCCTTCTGGGGCCCGGACCCGTTCTCGCCGTAGCCGTAAAAGTCGCTGGTCACGACCGGAAGCACAGGGAAGTTCTCCAGCGGCACGGGGGTCGTCACCTGCCATTCCAGCGTCTTGCCGCCCCACGGGTTCGCCGGCGCGGGCTCGCCGGAGACCCAGGACGTGATCAGGGCCCCCAGGTAGATGAGCATGCCGATCATGATCACGTAGGCGCCGATCGTGGCGACAAAGTTGGCGGTGGCGAACTCCGGCGCGTAGTCGCCGGCCCGCCGGGGCATCCCGCCCAGGCCCGCGGCGAACATGGCCAGGAACGTGACCTGGAACCCGACCTGCGCGGTCCAGAACCCCACCGAGGCCCACCGCTCGTTGAGCATCCGCCCGGACATCTTGGGGAACCAGTAGGATAGCGCGGCGAGGGCCCCGGTGAGGGCGCCGCCCATGAGCGTGTAATGGAAGTGCGCCACCACGAACAAGGACCCGTGCATGGCCTCGTCGACCGGGACGTCGGACAGGTAAATCCCGGTCACGCCGCCGATGATGAAGTTCCAGATCATCGCGTACACGGCCAGCATCGGCAGCCTGGTCCACACCCGGCCGCGCCAGACGGTGCCGACCAGCACCAGGATGAGCAGGCCGGTCGGCACCGAGATCATCTCGGTGGTCAGCATGAACGGGCCGTTGAGGTCGGGCGCGAACCCGGACACGTACATGTGGTGCGCCCACACGAACAGGCTGAGCCCGACGATTCCGGCCATGCCGATGATGGCCCCGGTGTAGCTGTACAGCGGCTTGCGGCAGAAGACCGGGGTCAGCTCGAGCACCGCGGCGAAGGCGGGCAGCAGGATGACGTACACCTCCGGGTGCCCCATCAGCCAGAACAGGTTCTGGTAGAGCCAGACGCTGCCGCCGTCCGCGGCGACGTAGAACGCCATCCCCATGGTCCGGTCCAGGCCCTCGAGGATCTGCGAGGACATGAACATCGGGAACGCGACCAGCCCGAGCGCGACGCTGGCCACCGTGCCCCAGACGAAGATCGGCAGCCGGACCAGGGTCAGGCCCCGGGCCCGCATCGTCATCGCGGTGGTGGTGATGTTCACGCCGGACAGGGCGACCGAGACGGAGAACCCGATGATCGTGAGCAGGAACGCGTCCATCCCCGGCGGCGCCTGGTCGGCCAGCGGGGCGTAGGCCGACCACCCGGTGGGGATGCCGCCGAGGAAGGCCGCCGACAGCAGGACCGGCACGGCCGGCACGACCAGCCAGAAGCTCAGCGCGTTCAGCCGGGGGAACGCCATGTCCCTGGCGCCGATCATGATCGGCAGGATGAAGTTGCCGAACGGGCCGCTGACCATGATGATCGTCGCGGCGATCATGATGATCCCGTGCAGGCCGACCACGGAGTTATAGGTCTGCAGCCCGAACAGGTGCGATCCGGGCGTGATCAGGTCGGTCCTGATCAGCATGGCCAGCGCGCCGCCGACGAAGAACAGCACCATGCTGAGCACCAGGTACTGGATGCCGACCACCTTATGGTCGGTGGTGTACCTGAAGTAGCGCGCCACCCCCTGGTCCTTGCCCGCCATGAACTGCTGTTCTTCCTCGGTCAGGTCCTGGCCGAGCAGCCAGCGCACCGGCCCGGCGAACGCGCCGATGCCGATCATGAAGCCGAGCAGCCAGCCCACCATCGTGATGCAGATGACCCGGTCCGAGCCGAAGTCGCTGTGCCGCAGCGTGGCGTAGGCGATGACCCAGGCGACGGCGCCGAGCACCAGGCCGGCGGCCACGCCGGTGAGGATGTTGAGCCGGCGCATGATCCCGCCGTGGGCGGGTGCCGCGGCCGGCTCCGCGGTCATCGTGTCAGCCATAACCCCTCCTCAGCTCCGCGAGCCGGCGTTGGCGTGCAGCCAGCTCTGGAACGCGGTATTCGAGACGACCTGCACCTGGGACACCATGTAGGCGTGGTACAGCCCGCACAGCTCGGCGCAGCGGACCACGTAAGAGCCCATCCGGTCGGGCGTCACGCTGACGGTGGTGATCTCACCCGGATTGGCGTCGACCTTGACCCCCATCTGGACGACCCAGAAGGAGTGCACGACGTCATCCGAGGTGACGTCGAACAGGACCGGGCGGTTGACCGGCAGGTAGAGCACGTCGGAGGTGACTCCGCCTTCGCCGGGATAGCTGAACGTCCACAGCCACTGCTGGCCGGTGACGTCGACCACCAGCGCGTTCCCTGTGGCCTGCGCGCTGGTCGTCTGCATGGCCACCAGGCCCCAGATGAACAGGAACAGGCACAGGACGCTGGACACCGTGACCCAGGTGATCTGCACGGGGAGGTTCCCGCGCAGCGGTGGACCGTCCTGCGGAGGCGGCCCGGAACCGCGATGGCGCCAGCGCAGCAGGCTGTGGATCGCGATGGCCCAGACGACGGAGACCACCGGGGCCGCGACGACGGTGAAGACCGTCACCGATTCCTTGATATCGGCCATCGTCTTGGACGCGGCCACGCCCATCAGCCGGGCCGGCACGAAGATCGCGAAGAGTTCGAGCGCGACCGTCAGCACGGCCCAGATCACCAGGATGGACCTGACCGGGGACCGCTCATCCGGTGCCGGGGCGGCCAGGGGGTCCGGCGCCGTCGTTGTCTCCGCCATCGCTGCTCGCTCCGCTCTTCCGCTCCCGCTGCGCCGGTCAGCCGACCGTCAGGGTGCCGTCCATGTAGCCCTGCGTGGACATCGGGCCGCCGAACCCGGCGTACTCGGTGCCGCACGGGTACTCGCAATTCCACACGTACCTACCGGGACCTGCGGTGATGAAGGAGAACGTCACCACGTTCGGCTTGGGGTACCCGTTGGCCAGATTGGGCGCGCTGCCGGAGACCGCGGGCAGCGGCACCGAGATGAACACCTCCGGCTGATTCGCCGGGAACATGTGCACGGTGAAGGTGTGCGCCACGTTGCCGGCGCTGATCCCGGTGACCGTCCTGCCGTTCACGGTCTCGGTCCCGCCGAGCGTGCCGTGCACGCCGGCGAAGTAGGAGTTAGTGATCGTTCCGCCCGTGTCGTACTGGTCGATCGTCATCGTCACCAGGGCGTGGGCGGGCACTTCCAGGTTCGTGTCCGGGCCGTAGCTGACCCAGTCCGGGTGCGGTCCGCCGTTCGCGCCGTGCTCGCCCGCCAGGCTGTCCGGGTAGCTCGAGATGGTCATGAACGCGTGCGGCAAGGTGCCGGCCGACGTCTGCGCGACGCCGTGAACGTTGGCGCGAAGCTGCGGCGGCGAGCTTGCCGCCAGCGACAGCGAGGTTCCGAGCAGTGTCGCCACCACGGCACCGCCGGCGACTGCCCCGGCCACTCCCGCCCACATCCGCATTTCGCCCACCCCTGACCCGAGCAGAACGGCATCTGTCCTTAGGCAGTTTGATGGGCTATCGTGGCTATCGTCAAGTTAAGAACGTCAAGATAGTTACGATGGCAGATTAGGACAGAAGCGTCACGGCCGTTCATTGCTCGCAAATCCGCTCAATACGATGAGTGCATGAGAGTTACCCCGTCCCGGCGGACCGACTATGCGCTGCAGGCGATGATCTACCTGGCCTCGGCCGAGCGCCGGCGGACTGCGGCACCCGAGATCGCGGAGAAGATGGGACTGTCGGTGAACTACCTGCGGCAGGTGCTGCGCATCCTCACCCGGGCGCAGATGGTCCTGTCGAGCCCGAGCCGCACCGGCGGGTACGCCCTCGCACGGCCCGCCGACGAGATCAGCATCCTGGAGATCATCGAGGCCATGGAGGGCCCGCTCGCCCCAGCCGAGTGCGTGCTGCGCGACGGCCCGTGCCACTGGGAGGACGTCTGCCCGATGCACACGACCTGGTCAGGAGCGCTGCAGGCGCTGACCAAGCGGCTGGCGGAGAGCTCACTGGCGGCGATCGCGGCCGCCGACCGTGCTCTGGAGCTCGGGCAGCTGGCCATTCCGGCCGACGCGCACCGTCGGCAGAGCCGACTCAGGCCCGCATGAGCAGACCGCTCCCGGCCGAGACGGCCGGGCTCACGGAGCCCGCCAACCTGGCGCCGGATGGGCCCGGGCGCAGGCCAGCCGAGCGGCGATGGCTGTCCCCCAGAGCCCTGCGGCTGCACCTGGCGCTGCTGCTCGTCGTGCCCTGCTGCCTGGCCGCGGGCTTGTTCGAGCTGACCAGGGCCCTGGCTGGCAACCAGCTCAGCTGGGTCTACGTGTTCGAATGGCCGTTCTTCGCCGCGTTCTCTGGCCGTCTGTGGTGGCGTCTGCTGCATGAGGAGGAGGGCGCAAGCGCTAGTGTCAGCGCCGCGTCGGCGGCAGGAACAGGCGGGCCGGCCGCTGAGGAGCCGGCTGATCCCCAGCTCCGGGCCTGGAACGAGTACCTGGCCCGGCTGCACGCGGAGAGCCCGCCTGGCGGGCCGCCCCGCCGGAGTTCAGTCTGAACCGGGCTGCCGCCTGGTCTGCCGCCTAGTCTGGCACCGGACGTCCCCGGCGAACGGGGCTCATCCGTCGGCCTTGCGCCATTCGCCTGGGTGGCGGACCGTGACGGCGGCACTGCCCGTCACGATGACGAGCAGGCTGGTGGCCAGGGCGAGCGGCACGATCGTGCCGACGTTGAGCACGAGTTCCGCGCCGGCCACGCCGCCTGCCAGCATGGTGGCCACGACCAGGACCCGGCGGATCAGCGTGACGTGACCGCGGTGGCCGGACCGGGAGTCCTGGCCGATGCCGGTGAGCGTCATGGTGAGCACTGTCGTGGTGAGGTCAGGCACGGCGAGCTTGCGGGCGGCCGCGTTCTGGATGCCCATCGCGACGGCGAGGAGGGCGGCGAGTGCGTCGATGATGGCGGTGCCGAACGTGGCCGTGCCCGTCGCCATGTGCAGCGTGCCGTGGGCGGCCGCCGCACCCCCGGACGCTACGGCGGTGATCAGGGCAGCTGCCAGCAAGGCGAGCTCGCTGACGGCGGCGGTCCGCAGGTGCAGGGCGCGGTCATGGCCGGCCTTCGCGGTTATCCGGCCGCCAAGGGACGCGCCGGACAGGAAGCCGGCCAGCGCGAACAAGGACGCGCCAAGGGAAAACCCCGGAGCCCCGGTGATCGCGAAGCCGGCGAAGACCACGTTTCCTGTCATGTTCGCGACGAAGACCCGGCCGAGCGCCAGGATCGACACCGCGTCCACGATGCCGGTGACGAAGGTGAGAGTCAGCAGCAGCTCAGGCAGCGGCCCCCAGCCGACGCTCCCCGGCGCCTGCCAGAGCCGCCGCGGCAGCAGCTGGCCAGGCCGTGACCCGGAATCCGGCTGTGCGGCGTCTTGACGCGCCAGCGCGCGCAGATGACCGATCCTCATATCGCCAGGCTAAGCCCAGGACACGGCATCGAGGCCGCCATGGTTGTTAGGGTAACTAATGAGCCGTGGCGGGCTAGGAAAGAGTTACCCCCGATCGAAGGGCCGCGCCGATGAAGCTGCCTCCTTTTGTGTACGAGGCGCCGACAACCATTGCTGAAGCTATCGATTTGCTGGCTGAGCACCTCGACGAGGCAAGCGTGCTGGCCGGCGGCCAGAGCTTGATACCGCTGCTGGCCCTGCGGCTGGCCCGCCCGGCGGTGCTCATCGACATCAACGGCATAGCTGAGCTGTCCGGGGTCTCGGCGGCAAACGGCTGGGTGGCAATCGGCGCCATGACGCGGGAATACATGGCCGAGGAATCCGGGGCCGTCGCCGATGCCGTGCCGTTGCTGGCGGCCGCTCTGCCGTTGATCGGTCATGAAGCAATCCGCAGCCGCGGCACGATAGGAGGCAGCCTGGCGCATGCCGATCCGGCCGCAGAACTGCCGGCCGTCGCCCGGGCGCTCGATGCCGGGTTCGTGGTGCGCGGCCCGGCCGGCGAGCGGGTAATCCCGGCGGCGCAGTGGTTCGAAGGTTATCTCACGACGGCGCGCCGTCCCGACGAGCTGCTGGTTGAGGTGCGATTCCCGGCCGCAGGACGGGGCACCGGGGTGAGTTTCGCCGAGGTCGCCCGGCGCCACGGCGACTTCGCCATGGTCGGCGTGGCGGTGTCACTGCTGCTGTCCGGCGGTGTGATCAGTGATGCCCGGCTGGCGTTTGCCGGTGTTTCTGATGTGCCGGTCCGGGCTACTGCCGCGGAGGATCTGCTGGTCGGCGAGAGGCCGTCGGCGGAGCTTTTCGAGGAGGCGGCCCGCCGCGCGACCGACGGCATCGACCCGCCAGCCGACCTTCACGGGTCGTCGGACTACCGGAAGACGGTCGCGGCCGCCATCGTGCGCCGCGGCCTGCGAGCAGCTGCGGACAACGCCGCGAGAGGCAGTGACTGATGGTGGACATCACCCTGAGGGTCAACGGTGCGACGCGGGAGGGTTCGCCGGAGGCGCGCAAGACGCTGGCGGACTTCCTGCGGGATGACCTCAACCTCACCGGCACCCACGTCGGCTGCGAGCACGGGGTCTGCGGCGCGTGCACGGTCGTCGTCGACGGCCGGGCGGTGCGCTCATGCCTGATGCTGGCGGTCCAGGCGGCCGGCCGCGAGGTAACGACCATCGAGGGGCTAGCCGCGGACGGCGAGCTGGGCACGTTGCAGCAGGCGATGTGGGATTCGCATAGCTTTCAGTGCGGCTTCTGCACGCCAGGGTTCCTCATGCAGGCCACCACGTTCCTCAGGAACCACCCTGAGGCCGGCGAGCAGCAGATCCGCGAAGCGCTATCCGGCAACATCTGCCGGTGCACTGGCTACCAGAGCATCATCGACGGCGTCCTACTGGCCGCCCAACGCAACCGTGAGCGCTGAGCAGGGAGCGACCATGACAGGAATTGCGGCTGAGCGCTACACCGGCGCCAGCATCAGGCGGTCGGAGGACCCGCGCCTGCTTACCGGCGCGGGCCGGTACGTCGACGACATCAAGCTGCCCGGGATGCTGCACGCCGCGTTCGTGCGCTCGCCGCTGGCGCACGGTCGGGTGCTCTCGGTCGATGCCTCGGCGGCGCGGGCGCTGCCCGGAGTGGTCGCGGCGTTGACGGGAGCGGATCTGGAGGCGATGACGGTCCCGGCGCCGGATCCGCTGCTTGCTCTTTTCAGTACCGGGGGGCCCACCCCGGAGTTCACCCTGCTGGCTACCGACAAGGTGCGCTTCATGGGCGATCCCGTGGCGGTCGTCATCGCCGAGAGCCGTTACCTCGCCGAGGATGGCTGCGAGCTGGTGGAGGTCGATTATGACGAACTGCCCGCGGTGGTGAATGCCGCCTTCGCGCTCGACCCGAGCAGCCCGCCGCTGTTCGCGAATCTGGGTGACAACATCGCCCGCCCGCGCTCGCGCAACGAGTTCGGCGACGTCGCCGGCACGTTCGCCCGTGCTGATCGGGTTATCGACTTCCACATCGACGTGCACAGGCACCAGAACGTGCCGATGGAAGGACGCGGCTGCGTCGCGAGCTGGGATGCCGGCCTGGCTGCCATGACGGTCTACGCGGCCACCCAGAGCGTGCACATCACCAGGAATGGCGTCGCCGCGCGGCTCGGCCTCGAGGCTGACCAGGTACGTGTCCTGGCGGGGGATATCGGCGGTTCGTTCGGCCTGAAAATTGGCGCCTCACGTGAGGAGCTCGCCGTGGCCGCCGCCTCGCGTCAGCTCGGCCGGCCGGTCAAATGGGTCGAGGACCGCGGCGAGAACCTGATCGCGTCGGGACAGGCGCGCGAGGAGAGCTTCGACGTCCGGGCCGCGGTCAGCCACGACGGCGACCTGCTCGGGCTGGACGTGAAGGTAGTCGTCGACACCGGCGCGTACCCCGGGCTTGGCGCGATGGTCCCTGACATCATGCAGGCGATGCTGCCCGGTCCCTACAAGCTCCAGGCCCTGGGTTTCGAGTCAACCGCGGCCATCACGAACAAGGCGTCATATGTCGCCTATCGCGGGCCGTGGGCATCCGAGACGTTCGTGCGGGAACGCCTCCTTGACCTCATCGCGAAAGACCTCGGCCTCGATCCGGTGGAGATCCGGCGGCGCAACGTCGCCCCGCGTACCGACCCGCCGGCCTCGATGATCACCGGCCGTCCGCTGGTGGGCGTCACGACCAGCGAGTCACTGGAGCGGGTCACCCAGCTGGTGGACTTCCCCGCGTTCCGGCACCGGCAGGCGCAGGCACGAGCACACGGCCGCCACCTCGGCATCGGGGTGGCCACGTTCATCGAAGCCGCCCCTGGTCCGCGGGGGTCCGACGGCGCCCTGGGCAGTGAGTCGATGCGCCTCCGGCTCGAAGAAGACGGCATCGTCGCGCTGTTCACCGGGCAGATGCCGCACGGCCAGAGCCACCAGACGACCCTGGCCCAGATCGCCGCCGACGAGTTCGGCGTGCCGTTCGAGCAGGTCCGCGTGGTGGTCGGCGACAGCGACGTCGTCCCGTTCGGACTGACAGGCGGCAGCCGGTCAGCCACCATGACCGGAGGCGTGGCGCTGCACGGCGCCCGGCAGCTCAAGGCCAAGGTGCTCGAGGTCGCGGCCTATCTCATGGAGGCCAGCGCGCAGGATCTCCTGATCACCGACGGCAATGTCTGGGTGCGCGGCGACCCGGCCAGCGCGATCGCCGTGAGCGAAGTCGCGCGGCGTGCGGCATCAGGGCAATTCGGTGCCGATGTGGATGCCGCGCTCGAGGTCCGGGCCACGTTCGACGGCGGGCAAGGCGGATGGTCCGGCGGCACTCATTGCGCGATCGTGGACGTCGATGTCGAGACTGGCATCGTGAAGGTGGAGCGGTATGTCGCCGTTGAGGACTGCGGCGCCCTTATCAACCCTGCCGTCGTCGAGGGCCAGATCCGGGGCGGCGTCGCGCAGGGCATCGGCGCGGTGCTGCTCGAACGATCGGCGTACGGCGAGGACGGCAGCTTCCAGTCAGCCACGTTCATGGACTACTTGATGCCGACCACCTGCGACATTCCCCGCATCGAGATCGAGCACCTCGCGACGGTGCCGCTCGACGCTGACGTCAACTTCCGCGGCGTGGGCGAAGGTGGCATGATCGTCGCACCGCCCACGGTCGTGAACGCCATCGAGGACGCGCTCTCACCCTTCGGCGTGCGGATCTACGAGCAGCACCTGCCCCCGGCTCGAATCCTGGAACTCATGGCCGCGGCGACGTGAGAGCCGGCCATCGAACGCCGCCGCCACCGCGCGCGCACCCTGCGCGCTAAGGCTTTCTGGCGATGCCGCAGTAGCAGCTCAGGCCGGAGCCTGCTGTGCTGGCCTGGCCGGATCCCCACTGGTCAAGCGGCATCAGGCCAGGGCCTGCCATCTCCATGCCATCGAAGAACCTGGCCACCGTGGCCCGGTCCCGAGGCGTGATCGTCAGCGATGAGGTGGCGTTGTAGCTGTTGGCCATCGCCGCGGCGGTGCCGGCCTGGATGTCGCTGGCGGCATGCGCGATGACCAGGTAGCTGCCGGGGGCCAGGTCGGCCATCATCCGGGAGATCACCAGGTGCGGGTCCTCCGCGTCGAGAACGAAATGCAGCACCGCGATCAGCAGGACGGCAACCGGGCGGCTGAAGTCCAAGGTCCGCTGCGCACCCGCCGAGATCGCCGGCCAGTCCCGCAGGTCGGCCTGGATGTAGTCCGTCTTTCCCGCCGCGCTGCTTGTGAGCAGCGCCTGGGCATGGCTGATCACCATCGGGTCATGGTCCACGTAGACGATCCGTGCCCCGGGCGCGGCTCGCTGCGCCACGTCGTGCGTGTTGTCGGCGGTGGGCAGCCCGGTTCCGATGTCCAGGAACTGGCGGACGCCCGCAGCCGTCAGTTCGTCCACCGTGGTGATCAGGAAGCGCCGCAGCAGCCGGGCGACGAGCGGCAGCGCGGGCATCGCCGCCAGCACCTGTGCGCCGGCCTCACGGTCGGCGCGGAAGTTGTCCTTGCCGCCGATCCAGTAGTTCCACATGCGGGCCGCGTTCGCGACACCCGGGTCAAAGCCGGGAAGCTGGCCGTCGCCCTTCGCGGCTCCCGGCGAGTCCTGCGTCACGGTACGCT
>JBEKGC010000066.1:0-30165 GCA_050013055.1 Streptosporangiaceae bacterium | reverse complement strand
GCGGTGAGCTGCAATGAGTCGACGACCCGCAGCACCTCGTCGAAGTTGCGCCCGGTCGTCATCGGGTACACCAGGACCAGCTTGATCTTCTTGTCCGGGCCGATCACGAACACGTTCCGCACCGTCTGGTTATCCGCGGGCGTGCGCGACTTGGCGTCGCCTGAGACGTCGGCCGGCAGCATCCCGTACAGCTTGGCCACGTTGAAGTCCTGGTCGGCGATGAGCGGGTAGTTGGGCGCCGTGCCCTGGGTCTCGGCGATGTCGGCGGCCCACCGCTCGTGGTCGCCGGTGGAATCGACCGACAGGCCGATGATCTTCACGCCGCGCCGGTCGAACTCAGGCTTGATCTTGGCCATGTAGCCGAGTTCGGTGGTGCAGATCGGGGTGAAGTCCTTGGGGTGCGAGAACAGGACCGCCCAGGAATCCCCGAGCCAGTCGTAGAAGCTGATCGGCCCTTCACTCGTCTCCGCCTCGAAGTCCGGAGCGGTATCGCCGATGGTCAGTGGCATGGTTTCCTCCCTTGGTAACCCGCAGACGTGGTCAGCGCGGCTGCGGCCTCCGCGTAATCTACGACATTATCGGTAGGTTATGCGGGCTGGGGTCACGAAGGGCGCCAGAGCATCTCACGGTTCGCCGGTCCTTCGCGGGCCAGCCGGGCGATGAGACCGCCCGTTAAGATCGTTCCCGTGAAGCGTGCGATCGATGTCGGGTTGTTTGGTGAGCTGGCCGACCCGCGGGTGGTGGCCCGTCTGGCCGCCCGGGCCGAGGAGCAGGGCTGGGACGGCTTTTTCGTCTGGGATCACATCGCCTACCGCGCGCCGGTGCGGGCGGTGGCCGACCCGTGGGTGGCCTTGGCCGCGGTGGCCTGCGCCACGTCCCGGCTGCGGATCGGCGCGCTGGTGACCCCGCTGTCCCGTCGCCGGGTGCACAAGGTGGCCAGGGAGACCGCCACGCTGGACCTGCTCAGCTCGGGCCGGCTCATTTTCGGGGCGGGGCTCGGCAGTGCGCGGAACAACGAGCTTGAGCCGTTCGGGGAGGTGACCGACCCGCGCGAGCGTGCCCGCCTGCTCGATCAGGGGCTGGACGATCTGGCCAGGTACTGGGCCGGGGAGTTCGAGCCGGTCCCGGTGCAGCGGCCCAGGCCTCCGGTGTGGGTGGCGGGGGAGTGGCCGCACCGGCGGCCGGTGCGCCGGGCGCTGCGCTGGGACGGCCTTTTCCCCATCGGCCTGCCCGGCCCAGGGGCGCTGGCCGAACTGGCGGCGGAGGTCCGTGCCGCCCGCCCCGACGGCGGCGTGTTCGACCTGATCACCGAGCTCCCTCCGGATACCGATCTCGGCCCATGGGAACGGGCGGGCCTGACCTGGGCCGTCACGTTGTTTGGCCTGGAGCCCACCGAGGCGGGAGTCCGCGCCGTGATCGACGCGGGCCCGCGCTAACCGGCGCGGCCTGGATGTCCGGCCGCGACCCACCGATTGCTTGCGCGAGAACCGCCTGCCCGGTATGCCGGGAGATCCGGTGACCGACGGCCCCACGGACGGAGTTTCATGATCGCGAAGACTTGACCCCCGCAGGCGGGTAAAAAGTCTTCGCGATCATGGGAGCGCCCGGCGTGCACCCAGGACAGACCCGGGGGAGCCCGGCTGAGGTCAGCCGAGGCGGGCGGCCAGGGCGGCCACATCTGGCTCGTCGATCAGAGAGCGGTATGCCGGTCCCCTGGCCCGTCGCTGCGCGAGGGCGAGGAAGCCCTCCACGTGGACGCGGGTCGGGTCGGCGATCGCCTTGACCGCGGCCACGGCGGTCTCGGCCAGGAGCTGGGTGGCTGGATCCCCGCTGGCCAAGGCCTCTTCGACCGCGTCAGCGGCGAATCCCGCCGCGTCGTGGAGCTGGCCGGCCGCCAGCGCCCACCAGGCCAGGCTGGCGAGCACACGAGGCGGGCCGGCCGGAAGCTCGATGAGCCGGTAGTGACCGGCCGCCGCGTCGAGCAGGGCCCGGGTCCGGGTCAGGTCACCGAGGCGCCGGGCGACCGCCGCCTGACCGACCAGGGCGTCGGCCGTCACCCACGTGTTGAAGCTACAGCCGATCGCCTCGGCGTATAGGCCGTCGGCGGCGGCGTCATCGCCTTGCCTGGCCCGCAGCGCGGCCAGGGCGACCAGGCTGAACGGCACCTGAATGGGCTGCCCGGTGGCGCGGCATCGCTGCACAAGCGCTTCGTAGGCCGCCGCGGCCGCCTCGAGGTCCCCCCTGGCCTCGGCGATGCTGGCGAGGGCGTTCAGCGGGGAGACGACGACAAGCACCTCGTCGGCGGCGTCGAAGCGGGCCAGACTCGAACGGGCGAATGGCTCGGCGTCCTCCAGCCGCCCCAGCGACAGCAGGTTCCAGGCCACGATCAGGTCATGCGCCGCGAGGAGCCAGCCGTCGCCTGCCTGTGCCAGCAGGTCCCGCGCCTCGCCCAGCGCCTCAAGTGATCGGTCGAAATGATGCCCGAACCCCAGCACCGTCGCGTACACCACCAGCGACTCCGCTAGGCGGCCCCGGTCGTCGCTTGTCCTCAGGACGGCGACGGCCTCCTCACAGTCGATGACGCCCGCCGCCGGGTCGGTCGACATGCCCACGCAATAGCCTCGCCAGACGCGGGCCGCCGCTTCCACCTCGGGACGGCGCGGCCCTTCGGCCCCCAGCGCATCACCGAGCCAGCGGGCTCCTTCTGTGAAGTCGCCGTTGATGAACCACAGCCAGGCCATGCCCGACGTCAGCGACAGGGCCGCGTCGGCATCGCCCGTGGCGATGTACCAGTCGAGCGCGGCCCGCAGGTTGCCTGACTCCGTGACGAGGCGGTCCCGCCATATCGGCCCGGCCGCGCCGCGCAGGCCGTGGTGGGCTTGCCCGGCCAGCTGCCGGTAGTACGCCCCATGGCGGGCCCGCATGGCGTCTGCCTCGCCTGATTCTGCCAGCCGGTCCCTGCCGTACTCCCACAGCGTCTGGAGCTGGCTGAACCGGGCTTCGCCTTCGTTTCCCTGGGCCACGACGAGGGACTTGTCGACCAGCCGGCTCAGCACATCGAGGATCTCCTCGGCGGGCACCTGCTCGTCCGCGCAGATGGCCTCGGCCGCGGGGAGCCCGCAGCCGCCGGTGAAGATAGCCAGCCTCCGCAGCAGGTGGCGTTCGTCGGAGAACAGCAGGTCATAGCTCCAGTCCACCACGGCGCGGAGGGTCTGCTGGCGCGGCGAGGCGGTGCGAGCGCCGCCTCTGAGCAACCGGAAGCGGTCGTCGAGACGTTCCGCCACGGTGGCCAGGGGCAGCGCCCGGAGGCGAGCGGCGGCGAGCTCGACGGCCAGCGGCAGGCCGTCAAGCCGTCGGCAGATCTCCTCGATGAGGTCGCGGCCGGGCCCGTCCGGGAGGAAGCCGGGCCGGACCTCCCTGGTGCGAGTGATGAACAGCTCGACGGCGGCCAGCGGCGCCAGGCCACCCACCGGTACCAGGACCTCCCCGGGGACGCCGAGCGGCTCGCGGCTGGTGGCGATCAGCCGCAGGCCGGGCACCGCTCCGGTCAGGGTGTCGGCCAGCGCGGCCGCCTCGCCGATGACGTGCTCGCAGTTGTCGAGGACGACCACCAGCGAACGTCCGGCCAGGTAGCGCACGATGAGGTCCGTGGTCGATCCCGCGGGCTGCGGGCCCGGGAGGGCGGCCCCGAGCGCTGCCGCCGCGGCCGGCGCCACCCCGGCTGGCTCGACCAGGCCGGCCAGCGGAATCAGCCAGGCGCCGTCCCTGTGCTCATCACCCAGGGTGGCGGCCGCCTCCACCGCCAGGCGGGTCTTGCCTGCACCGCCCGGGCCGGTCAGCGTCACGAGCCGGCTGGAGCGGACCGCCTCACGCAGCTGGCGCAGCTCCGCCTCGCGGCCGACGAAGCGGCTCAGCCGGGCGCGCAGGTTCCCGGCTGGCATCGGCGGCGCGCCCGCCGGGACTTGAGCCGGGCGGGCCGGGCTGGCCGGGGCGAGCGAGGAGTCTTGGGTCAGGATGCGGGCCTGGAGTTCCCGCAGCGCCGGGCCGGGATCGATGCCCAGCTCGCCGACCAGGCGCTCCCGGATTTCTGTGTAGGCGCGCAAGGCTTCGGCCTGCCGTCCGGCCCGGTACAGGGCCAGGATGTGCAGCTCCCACAGACGCTCACGCAGCGGGTGCTGCCGGCACAGCGCCTCAAGTTCGCCGGCGAGTTCGGAGTGGCGGCCCAGCATGAGGTCAGCTCCGGCCCTGGCCTCGACGGCCACCAGGGTCAGCTCGTCCAGATGCGCCCGCTCGGCGTCAGCGAAGCCGGCGTCGGCGAACTCGGCCAGCGGCTCACCCCGCCGCAGGCCGAGCGCTTCGCCCAGGGTCGCTGACGCCAGCGCCGCCTCGCCGTCTCCCGCCAGCCGCCGCCCCTTGGCCACCAACTGCCCGAAACGGACGACGTCGACATCATCGGGGCCGACGGCGAGGGTATAGCCGGCTTCGCTGGTTCCGATCGCCGCCGCCCCGAAGGTACGGCGCAGCTGACCGATCTGGGCCTGCAGGGCGTTGGCCGGGTTGGACGCCTGCCCGTCGCCCCACAGCACGTCGATCAGCCGGTCCGCGCTGACCGGCCGCCCCGGCTGCAGCGCCAGCAAAGCCAGCAGCGCCCGCTGCTTGGCGCCGCGGACCGGCACAGGCACGCCCTCGGCCACCGCTTCGAGCTCGCCGAACAGCCGCACCTGCATGACCTCACCATAGGTCCCGCCTCAGCGCCGCGACAGTGCCGTCTCAGCCGCCCGGCGCACGCTGGCGACCACGACAGCAAGCACATCGAGAGAAGGAAACTCTCATGAACACCACGACCATGACGACCAGGCTGCGGACGACCGACGGGACGACGATGCGGGCGATCACCCAGGACCGCTACGGCGAGGCCGGGGACGTGCTGCGGCTTGAGGAGATCGGACGGCCCGCGATCGGCGACGAGGAAGTGCTGCTGCGCGTCCACGCGGCCGGCGTGGACCGGGGCGTCTGGCACCTGATGACCGGCCTGCCCTATCCGGTGCGCCTCGCGGGCTACGGGATCCGCGCCCCCAAGACCCCGGTGCGGGGCCGGGAGGTCGCCGGGCGGGTCGAGGCGACCGGGTCGGCCGTCACGACGCTGCACGTCGGCGACGAGGTGTTCGGCATCGCCGACGGCGTGGGGACCTTCGCCGTGCAGATCGCCAAGGCCGCAGGCGCCGAGGTCACCGGCGTGTGCCGCACGGCGAAGATGGACACGGTCAGGTCTCTCGGCGCGGACCATGTCATCGACTACACCCGTGCGGACATCGCGGCCGGCGGGCGCCGTTACGACGTGATCATCGACATCGGGGGCAACCGTGCGCTGAAGCACCTCCGTTCTGTCCTGGACCCCCGCGGCACGCTGGTCATTGTCGGCGGCGAGACCGGCGGACGGTGGCTCGCGGGCAGCGACCGTCAGCTCCGGGCGCTGCTGCTGTCCCCGTTCACCGGTCAGACGCTGACCACGCTGATCTGCTCGGAGAACACGCCTGACCTGCTCGCGCTCACCGAGCTCATCGAGTCCGGCCAGGTCAGGCCGGTCATCGACCGGACCTTTCCGCTGAGCCAGACCCCCGAGGCCATCCAGTACATGCGGGACGGCCACGCCCGGGGCAAGGTCGTCATCAGCCTGTGAGGCACGGCAAGCGCCACCGTCCGTTCTGTGACAATCTGGTCTTCAGAACGGACGGTGGTGCTCGCGCCGCGGGCTGAATATTCTCCCGGACGTGAGCAGATCATGATGGGAGAGTCATGAGCGTGGTCCAGCCGGATCGTGTCGGGGCCGAGCGCGTCGAGTTGCGGCAGGTCCCGGCCGGGCTGGCCCGGGTCCTGGCTGATCCGGAGGCGGATAATCCCCGTTCGCCGTCCTGGGCGCCCGGCTACCCGATGCCAGGAAGCCGGGAGGCCGCGCGGAATTTCCTGCGGCAGGCCGAGGCCGCCACCGACGGCGGCCAGGGTCCGTGGGGCATGTTCCTGATCATCTTGCGGGAGACCGGTGAGGTGGTCGGCGACATCGGTTTCCACGGGCCGCCTGATGAGGCCGGGACGGTCGAGATCGGCTACAGCATCGTCGAGCAGTACCGCGGCCGCGGCCTGGTGGGTGAGTCGGCGGTGGCCATCTGCGGCCTGGCCTGGTCCCAGCCGGAGGTTTCCAGGATCATCGCGCAGACTGAGGAGGGTAACGCGGCGTCTGCGGGCGTTCTGAGGCACGCGGGCTTCCGGGAGGACGGCATCACCGGCGGCCTGCGGGACTTCTCACGGGATCGCCCGTAGCAGCCTGATCAGGAACGTGTGCGCGGGTGCGGCCCTCGGGCGCGATCGCAGCCAACGATGGGAGACAGGCCGATGACGATAACCACCCAGCCGACCGAATCCATGACCGCGGTCACCACCTGGCTCGGCGAGTTCGGTGCGGCCCTGACCGCGAACGACCAGGGCCGGGCGGCCGCCCTGTTCACCGAAGACTGCTTCTGGCGCGATCTGATCGCGTTCACCTGGAACATCAGGACCTTCGAGGGACGCGCCGAGGTCACCGCCATGCTGACCGCCACCCTGGATCTCGTCAGGCCTTCCGGCTGGAAGGTCACGGCCGGCGAGGAACCCGCCGAGGCCGGCGGCATCACCGAGGCCTGGATCGACTTCGAGACCTCAGCCGGCCGGGGGCACGGGCACCTGCGGCTGCGCGATGGCCAGTGCTGGACGCTGCTGACCACCCTGTACGAGCTGACGGGTTACGAGGAGCCCAGGGGGCTGCGCCGGCCCATGGGCGCCGAGCATGGCGTGACCAGGGAACGGACCACGTGGCTGGAAAAACGCCAGCACGAAGAGCGGGAACTCGGCGTCACCGAGCAGCCGTACGTGCTGGTCATCGGCGGCGGGCAGGCGGGCATCGTGCTGACCGCGCGGCTGCGCCAGCTCGGCGTGCCCACGATCGTGATCGACAAGCGACCCCGGCCGGGCGACCAGTGGCGGAGCCGGTACAAGAGCCTGTGCCTGCACGACCCGGTCTGGTATGACCACCTGCCGTACCTGAAGTTCCCGGACAACTGGCCGGTGTTCTCGCCCAAGGACAAGATCGCCGACTGGCTCGAGTCCTACACCCGGGTCATGGAGCTCAACTACTGGCCGAACACCGAGGCCAAGAACGCGAGCTACGACGAGGCCAGCGGGGAATGGACGGTCAACGTCGAGCGCGAGGGCCAGCCCATGGTGCTGCGCCCCAGGCAGCTCGTCCTGGCCACCGGGATGTCGGGCAAGCCCAACGTGCCGTCCTTCCCTGGCATGGACTCCTTCCGCGGCGAGCAGCACCACTCAAGCGCCCATCCCGGGCCCGACGCCTACCGGGGCAAGCGGTGCGTTATCGTCGGCTCCAACAACTCCGCGTTCGACATCTGCGGCGCCCTGTGGGAGGTCGGCGCGGACGTGACGATGGTGCAGCGCTCGTCCACCCACATCGTCCGGTCCGCCACGCTGATGGACATCGGCCTCGGCGATCTCTACTCCGAACGAGCGGTGGCCTCGGGTATCACGACAGAAAAAGCCGACATGATCTTCGCGTCCGTGCCGTACCGGATCCTGCACCAGTTCCAGATCCCGCTGTACGAGCAGATGCGCGAACGGGACAAGGACTTCTACGAGCGCCTGGAGAAGGCGGGCTTCGACCACGACTGGGGCGAGGACGGCTCCGGCCTGTTCATGAAGTACCTGCGCCGCGGCTCCGGCTACTACATCGACGTCGGCGCCGCCGACCTGGTGGCCAACGGCGACGTCAAGCTCGTCCGGGGCCAGGTCGACCACCTGACCTCCCGCGGCGTGGTGCTGGCGGACGGCACCGAACTGCCGGCCGACCTCGTCGTCTACGCCACCGGCTACAACTCGATGAACAGCTGGGCCGCCGACCTGATCTCCGCCGACGTCGCGGACCGGGTCGGCAAGTGCTGGGGGCTGGGCTCAAGCACCGCCAAGGACCCGGGCCCGTGGGAGGGCGAGGAGCGCAACATGTGGAAGCCCACTCAGGCCGAAGCGCTCTGGTTCATGGGCGGCAACCTGCACCAGTCCCGGCACTACTCGCTGTACCTGGCGCTCCAGCTCAAGGCCCGCCAGGTGGGCGTCCCTACCCCGGTCTACGCCCTGCAGGAGGTCCACCACCTCCGCTGACCCGGCCGGCCCGCGTTTATACTGCAGATCGCCGACCGCGAACATGATGAGTGAGGAGGCCCTATGGCTACCACGCTACCGCCCGTCGTTGACGCAGGCACTTGGCAGCGCCAGCTCGACATGCTGCGTGCTCGCGAGAAGGCAGCGACCAGGGAGCTCGACGCGATCGCCGCTCAGCGCAGGCGACTGCCGATGGTCAAGATGCCCGACTACACCCTGGAGGGTGAACAGGGACCGGTCCGGCTAGCCGACGTGTTCGACGGCAAGTCGCAGCTGATCGTCTACAACCACATGTGGTTCCCGGGCGAGACGTGGCAGTGCCCGGGCTGCACGGGGTTCACCTCACAGTTCACCCGGCTGGAGTTCCTGGACAGTTACGACGCCCGGTTCGTCATCGTCACCCAGGGCCCCATCGACGAGGCACTCGCGTATAAGCGGAGGGCCGGGAACAAGATGACCTGGTATTCCTCCGCGAACAGTCGATTCGGCAGCGACGTCGGCGCACCGCCAGGCGGCGGGTTCGCGGTCAATGTGTTCCTGCGCGATGGCGACACCGTATATCGCACCTGGCACACCGACGGCCGCGGCACCGAGCAGCTCAGTCACACCTTTGGGCTGATCGACCTGCTGCCCTACGGACGACAGGAGGAGTGGCAGGACTCACCAGAAGGCTGGCCGCAATCGCCGACCTACAGCCGGTGGGCCGGCTCGGAGGCCATAGCCGCGGCCTACGGGTCGCAAGCGTGAGGATGCGACCCGCATAGGGAGAGGCGGCCCGGGGGGCGGCCGCCACGTTATTTCCGGCGCACCGCGACGACGAGCCATACCGCCAGCGCGATGGCCACTACAAGTGTGCCCACGGCCAGTCCCTGAGGGACCTGCGTGACGTGGAAGCCGCGCATGGTCGGAGCCTAGTTGACCGGCGGCAACCGCACCAGCTCGGAGCGTCCACGGACCGAGGTCGCCGTGGCAGATGATCTCGCCGGCGCGGGGCGGATGCGGGTGGACACGGTCGCCGGTGATGGCGGGCCGGAAGCCGGCCGCCGCCGAGTGCAGTTCCCGGAGCAGGTCCGCCACGCCGCGCAGGGCGAGATCGGTCCGGGCATACCGGGGGAGCCGGTTCCCGTGCCCGGGCTGCCACTGCGGGTCCACCGCGACGTCCCCGTCGATGAAGGTGAGCACCTCCCGGTTGTCCTCGGTGCCAAGCACCCGGGGCGAGCCCTCGAACCCGGCTGTCTCCAGATGGCGCAGATACTCGTGCACGGCAGGCGACCACGGACCCATCGGACGCAGCAGCCGGTCGCCGCGGCGCACCATCCCGCTGGTCATGCGCCCCCCAGAAAGCGGCACGTCCTCCCCTTGCCGAGACTGATCAGCCACCAGATCGCGCCGCCACTCCCGCCACTCCCGCCACTCCCGCCGCTCCCCGCACCCGCAACCCGTCCGTCACAAAAATCGAAAAAAGTCGTGGAATATTCGGCTTACCTGGATAGTTTGGTACCCTATCGGGTACCAAACTATCCGCGGGAGCCCGATCTTCCACGTGAAACCGGCGGCCCGGCCCGCACAACGCCGAGGCCGGACCAGGCACGGCACACACCCCCCTCACCACCCCCAGCCGCCACCGCGCCACCAGCACGACCGCGCCGGACCCGCCTCCGGGGCCCGACCAGCGAACCCCTGCAACACCAACGGACCATCGTCGTGGCCGCTTCGTTTCACTGCCGGCGGAGACCAGCGGGGGCGAAACGGCGGGTGCGGACGTGGCCCGAGGGACTGGAGCGGCAATGAGCCCGGGCTTGGGGGATACGCCGAACCGGACCATGGTGAATACTAGACCCCAGCGATATCTGCGTCACTGCGCGTAGGAAATCATCGTCGTTCCTTCAAATGCGCGAAGAAGCGGTCCTGCGCGGTGGTGTAGTAGTGGGCGACGATCAAGCCCTGCGGCCAGCCCGAGTACTCATCGCCCTGCGCGACCGCGGGCTGGCCCAGCATATCGTGGGAAAGTCCGGGGACCCGACCCAGCGTGAGCCACGTGGCGATTTCCTCGATGATCCACGGGTTGCTCGACGGGTAGGGCAGGGCAAGCCGGCGGTCACCTGGTCCTGAGACGGCCCGTCGCACGTTGCCGACCGCCTCAGCCCCCAGCAGCCCGGGACTCCATAGGCACATCCCGCGTACCATATGAAGTCGTCAAGCAGCGTCACCAGGGTGCGGGCCAGGTCCGCGCGCAGGACCATCACGCCTGTGTTGTACGGCGGCACCTGTATCAGGCCCTGAGAGTGCGCCATCGCGCCGAGCGCGTGTTCGTCCAGGTAACTGGGGTCGTAGCCGTAATGGCTGCGGCTGCTGCCCGGTTCCTCGCGAGCGTACCAGTCGCACTGGCCGTAGCGAGCAGTGAGAGCGGCCACGTCGCCGAAGAAATAGGTGTCGCAGTCGAGGTAGATGAGGTGGCTGAACGAGCCTGCCGAAGAAAGCCCCCGGAGTGACAGGAGCTTGTGCAAGGTGGGGAACGCGGATAGGGCATCGCGCCAGTGCGACGGGATATCGCCAAGCGCCTCGGCGAATTCGCCCATCGGTACGATCTGCACGCCCGCCCGGTCGGCAGTATCCACCAGCTCGGCGCGGGCGCCACCGTACAGGAACAGCACGACGCTGACGTCCGGGTTGTACCGGCGCAAGCTTCGCACGCTGCGGGTCCACTGCCACTCACGGATCCCGCTGGGATCGGCGGCCAGCGAGTAGTAAACCGTGATCATCGCAAGTTACTGGGGAAGAGGGGCACCGCGGGCCTCCCGTCTCGGTCTCTGTGCTTGACTCCAGCGATACGCTACCGCGGTCACACGTTGGCTGACCATCGTGATATGCACGACCATTTTCTCGGCTGCCCATCCCACTGATACCATGTCACCTCATCACCGCAGCGGGCGACTGCTTCAAGGTTACCCAGCTGAGAATGACAATCTTTGCCTTGTATCAGGGACACCGCTTCCGCCGGCGCACCGACTCGATCGATGTACGAGCTGATCTTCCACGGACGAGACGCGCTGTGGTTGTCGCGCGACAGATGCGCTATACCGCCGTCCTGCACAGAGGTCAGGAGCTCAAAATTCCCCGGTCCCGCGCCGTTGCCCTGAATAAAGCCAGGAATTCCTGCGGCCCCGGAGAAGAAAAACTTCGGACCGTGCCATAGCTCGCCTCGCGGCGATCGCCAGTAATGCGCCAGTTCACTTCCCGCTCTGACTATGACCTCTAGATTTCCGCCCTGACCCAGGGCGCTTTGAATGAGTGCGACGGCGTCCACCCTGCCCAAGTCCAGGGCGAATATGTCGCCTTCGATCCATGATCGGGCGGGGTCATCGTTGTTTCTCCAGCAGTGCACCACTCCGCCAGATAGACAGGGGACTACCAACTCAAAATTGCCAGCTTGCCCGTAGTCGCTCTGAATGAAGCTCGGATTGCCAGTGACGCCGTCTGCGAACCAGCTCACCTCTTGCCATTGTGCATCGGGAGCGGGGTCCCTCCATGAGTACCCCAGTCTTGCTCCAGCTCGTATCACGAGCTCGAGGTTTCCCTGATTCCCGACGTCGCTCTGTATGAGGTTGGCTGAATCTACCCTTCCCCACGTCTCGCCGATTATTATCGGCTCGTCCCAGGAATCGTCAGACGCATCGCGGCTACGCCGATAATTAACGACACCACTGCGCGGACCAGGTACCACCATTTCGAGATTTCCTGTGACCCCGATGTTCGTGTCGACCAGAAAACCACCGCCACGGCCACGCCGATGTGACCGGCCGAATGAGCTATCAGTCCGGGCCAGCGTCCCCCCTCCATGCAGATTCGACAGCTCCCACTCGCCGCCTGGCGGATAACTGTCGACGTCGCTGAGCGCCGACACCAGTCCGTCTGTCAGGGCGCCACGATCGGACGACGGGAAGTACAGCATCCTGACGTCCGCGGCCTGGGCCGCCCGGATTGAACCGAATCGGCGGGCCGGGCAATTCCATCTGCCAGGCAAGGTCCGCACGCTCGTCCCGGTAAGCGCTTCGGCGCGTACCAGTGCCATCTGGTCCGTCTCCCCGAAACGCTTCCACTCCTGATGCCATGTGGTGAATAGTGCCGCAATAGCAGCCGATCTCCTGAACAGCATGGCTGCCGTGTTATAAAATGTGCGGCTGGTCAGGCCGAGGCGGATCATCAGGTCGTATTCGTCTTTCCGAAGCTGAGGCCTAGCCTGTTGGATCAGGTCACCAACAGTCGGCCGCAAGTCGGCCGCCATGGCGATATTGCCATCGCCGAGGTATCCCCATATGTCGTTGACATCTGCTATGGGAATTGTGCCGGATTCCAGGAAGAGGGTCGACTCGAAGGCGAATTCCAATAGCTTGGTTTTGTCATATCGTGCGTCGTCGGCGCCAACGCCAAGGACCACCGCGCTCTGGCATTCCAACCCTGCAGGCAGCCAATCAGGCTCATCGGTCACGACGCGGATAGGCCCGTGGTAGCCATAACGCCGGAGCGAGGAGACACTGGCAATAGTCAGCTCACGGTCCTCATCGCCGACAGCCAGGTAGAGGACACCGGAACTTGACTCAGCCACGCCGTCGTGACGGACGGTCTCAGATTCAGATCGCCGGCGGCTGCGGATTGGCCGCCAGCCCAGGTTCATGGCGCTGCGCAGAAGCCGCGACCTGGCCGCTAGGTGGTGCGGCCTGGTAGAACGCGAATGCGGACTACCGAGCTCATACACGTTAACGAGCGTTTCAGGATCGGGATCGTCAGGCGTGAGGTAGCAGGGAAGGCCGGCGTACATGGCCAGTCCCACCGATAGAAGTATGTCATCCTCGGGATCGTCGAATTCTTTGAGAAGATTGCGTATCTGCGGGACGTGAACGAGGCAATCCGTCCGGACCAGAAGAGCCCTGACGATAATGTCTACTTCAGTGAAGCCGGGACCTCTCGCGACGTCCCCCATCCGGTAAGAGCCATCCGGGTCCAGGATGCGGCCCAGCTGACCGAGAGCGCCGAACGCACGCAGTTGTTCCGCCCCGGCCAGGAAATGCTCGACGCAGCGCACGCCAGGCAGCATGTCGTCGTCGATGAAGAACGTGTACTTGTGATCGTAACCCCCGACCGGTACATAACGGCTGAAGGCTCCCAAGTTGTGTTTCCACCGGTAAACCCGGTCGATAGCGGAAAACGTTTCAGGTGGAAGCTTGAATTCCGGTGAATCGTGACAGTCGCACACGGTAATGGTGCAGGGCACCGTCTGCCGTCGCAGGGCCGACACGATGGCGGTCACATTGTGCGGGCGCCTCCAGTTAATGACGACGGCTTCCACCTGATGGCCGCCTCGGTGACCCACAGCAGTCATACCCGGCCGTTGCCGTTCGCCCGCACGGTCCAGCGCAGCCGGTAGGCCTCGTCGCGCAAGACCCGCCATTCGGAGGTGGATACATGCCGCCACGCGAGGGATCGCAGTTGCTGGCTAAGGAGCGAGAAGCCGATGTTTCCCTGGAGGTATTCGCAGTACACGTGGTAGGCCTCCCCGTGCAGCCTGGCGAGCTCGGCGGGGGAGGCATCATCGGAGGCTGTTCCGAGGCGGCTCGCCCGGGGTCCGCAGGACTGCGAGCGATGGTAGAGCGGCTGCTCGAGGGTGACGATGGCGCCTGTCATGCGCATCAGATGAAACAGGAACGTGTCCTGCCCGACACGGTGACCGGCGTAGCAACCGCCGACGTTAAGCAGCCGCGAAGCGTCGAATAGAGCGCGATACCACGACGGCCGGCCGGGGGGATCCAGGTAGAGCGCCGTCACCGGCGCGACGGTCGAGCCCGGACTAACCAGCGTCGGCCAGCCGGGCGACCGGGTCTGCTGGTCGGTGGATGGCCCAGACCCGTACTCGTAGTAAGAGGAGACGGCGGCAACACTATGCCGCCGACGCAGCTCCTCGAGCAGCGCCTCCACGCGGTCCGGCTCGCTCCAGCCGTCGGCGTCGTGGAGGAGCAGGTACCGGCCAAGACGGGCCATCAGCGCTACCTGGTCGACGAAGTAACGGCCACGGTTGACGGCCAGGTCGATCCGGACCAGGCGCGGATCATCGACGTGGCTAAGGACGTCCCAGCGCGGGTTCTCGTCACCATCGTTGGCCACGACTACCAGTAGATCCGAGTAGGTCTGCGCCAGGATGCTCTCGACCGCTCGTGCGACCGAGCCCCAGGACTGGAAGCACGGGATGGAGACGACCACCCGCTGACCTGGGACCGTTGCGGTCGGCACGGGCCGCGACGGGAACTCCGCGGCAGGCTGGGCTGGCCGCTGGCCCGTCAGGTCGACCGGCTGGCCCGACTGCCTGCGGCCGCCGGGGGTGGGTGCGATACCGAAGTCGCGATTGAGGATCTCCGCGGTCGTGTCTGACGTCAGCCAGCGCGGATCGGCCGGGTCGCAGGCTCGGCCGCGGTGACGTTCCTCATGGGTAACCACGACGAACATCGGCTCGCCGTCGCTGATCGACCGGGCCGCGTACCTGCGCCTGACCATGCTGTGATCGCCGCCCATGTTGAGCGGATTCAGGTCCGGCTCAAGGTTGATCTTGGTGCAGAAGGACGGCGAGACATCGAAATACGGCCGCATCCGGCCGGCCTCGTGGTCAAGCAGGTACCCATCGGTCAGCACGAGGATCTCGCTGGTATACGGATCTGCCGCGTAATCCTCGCGAATGCGCTCCATCGCCCGGCGGTGCCACGCGTCGTCGGAGTCGATCCTCGTGACCAGCAGCGCATCGAGGTCGCCGTCGGCCAAGCGGTCGACGACCGGATCCTGATGCAGGAAGGAAAAATGGACGTCCGCCTTCATGGTCACCGCGACGGCGCACGTCCGGAGCCATTCCGGGCTCTCCGGGTGGCACAGGACGACCCAGGTGAAGTCGCTCTCGCTCTGCGCAGTGACGCTCGGCACCGTGTACCTCATGAAAAGCTGCCACCGGTAGCGCAGCCAGGTTTCGTCTAGCTGGTCGACGTACTCGAAGGTGGGAAAGCGGCCGACGCCCATCCGGCGGTTGAACATCGTGAGCAGGACGTGGCGCAGGCGCATCGGAGTCAGGGGGCCGGACAGCGGGCGTGTCTCCCGCCGGAAGGCCGATGTTGACGCGCGATCGCGGTCAGCGCAACGAGCGCGGTGTCGGCGGTCGTGCCGACCGTGGTCACCATGGCCGTGATAGCCGCGTGACAGCAGGCATGATGGTCAGCGGCCGGGCCCGGCGCCTGCGGCGTACGTTCGGGCGGGCCAGCGGAGGGTCCGCCGGGCGGTCGGAGTACGCCGGGTGATGGGGGGCAACTAGGCGTGGAGGGTTGCCCGGGAGCCGGGCCGACGGGCGCTACAGGGGAAACCGGCGCACCGGGAGCCGGGTGCGGTGGAAGGGGAGTAACCGGAGCCGACGGCCCGGCGGGTCCGCCGGGAGCCGATGGCCCGGCGGGTCCGCCCGGCGGGGTGGGGGGCGAGGGTCGGGGCGGACCAGGGACGGGCACGGTCCCGGCGAAGGCGGCGGACGAACTGATGGTGTACGTTCCGCTTGTCGGGCCGGTATGAAGCGTCCCGGTATCGGCCGTGGCGACCAGTTCCTGCCCCAATGACGGAATCGGCAGAATTGCTCGGGCCCGCACGGGAACGGTAGGCGCGGGAGTTGGCGTAGTGGTCGGATCATTGAGGATGGGCTTTTCTGAGGCGAAGAAGCGTTCCGCGCTATGCAGCGCCGCGAGATGTTCCGGATCGAGGCTCAGCGACCGGGCCAGACTGGCCGGATCGAAGCGCAAATTCTGCAACGTGGAGTCGTCACCCGCAACCGCCGCGACAAGCTCCTGGATCCTACGCACTTCCGCTCCTCCTCGCGGCTCAGCGCGCCTATGCCATTCATGTTAGCGCAGCGATCGTCAATCACCACCCCTTGACTTGAGATGAAAGCTACTTGAATATCAAGTCAAGGGGTGTACGTTCGTTCTAACGTGGCGTGGATACATGATCGGAGGCTTGAGGCAGGCAGACTCGAGCCCGGCGAGCGAGCACACGTTGTGTCCCCTGGCGGGGTGCCACGATGGCCCGGTGTTTGGCAGCCTCCGGGAGCGACGCGAAGGTGCCGGTCAAATTTAGTTGCTTGACGTCAATCAACTACCTGAGCAGTGTGACCGCCTTGCAGGAAGGCGACTGCGATGACAAAGAAGCGGACGCGGGCGCCCCGCTCCAGATGTGTTGCGGGCGATTTACATGACGCCGGCAGCTGAACGAACTATTACGGTCTCGGTAGCGTATTTTGGCTGCCGGCCGTTCCTGCGGCGAGCGGTCGAATCCGTGCTGGCGCAGAGTCACGGCGACCTGACCCTGATCGTCTTGAATGACGGAGAACAGCCCAGCCCATGGGACCTCCTGGCGGACATCAAGGACCGCCGCCTCATCCGGTTCGACCTCGACGCGAACCGGGGCAGGTATTTCGCCGACGCGGTCGCGTTGTCGGCAACATCTGATCGTTACTTCATGATCCAGGACGCTGACGACTGGAGCTCTCTTAACCGGGCGGAGTTGTTGTACGAAGTTCTCCGCGAGAATAACGCGGATGCGGCATTCTCCGCGATATACCGATACACGGCTGGGCGGCAGCGGAAGCACAGCTCCCCGCAGTGCACGCTGGCGCCGCCGTCGCAATTGACGCCTATTGCCTACCATTTCGGTTTGTACCGGACCCAGTCCCTGCGGTCAATCGGCGGCTACTACGGCGGCTTCCGCTTCGCCTACGACACGGTCATACCCGGGCTGCTGTCCCTGACCTCCAGGCTCGCCTACATCGACGTGCCCCTGTACCACCACGATCTGCGCCAGGGCTCGCTGTCCAGCTCGCCAGATACGGGCATGGCCTCCCAGGCTCGCATGGAGGTTCTCGCCAAGCTCAATGCGCTCTACGAGCGAGCTTACGAAGGCTTCCGCGAATACATTGCCGGACGCTGCAGCCTCGATGAGCTGCGTCGGCTGACGGCCACCGCGGCCAGCGCAAACGTGACGGCTGAGGACGCTCGCGCGCTCGCGGTACAGTCGGATCGGCTACGGGCTCAACTCGCGGACCGGCCCGGGGGGGTACGGACCAGGCCTCGTCGCAGCGCCGCCTCGACCCCAGCCATCAGGACACCCGGCGCCAAGCTGAGCCGATTGAGCGGGACCGGCCGACCCGACATCAGTGTGGTGACGCCAACGCGGTACGACACGCAGGCGCTTCCGCGGACCATCGAGTCCTTTTTGGATACCAGGTCACTCGGTACTAAATTGGAATTTGTCATCGTTGACGATGCGTCCCCGCTGGGCGTCGACGGCGATGCGCTCGATCGTCTTTTCAGCCTGCGGGAACGGAACGCGTCGATCACCGTTGTCCAGCCCGGCGGCCACATCGGCATCACGCAAGCGCGTAATCTCGGTGCTCGGCACGCCAGCGGCGACTGGCTTTTCGTGACGGATGCTCATGTCCAAGTCACGCCCGGCTGGGATGCCATCATCCGGGAGTACGCCCGGATCAAGCGCATTCTCGCGGCCACGATCGTCAGTGACGAAACCGGCGGCCAGGGTTTCGGCGCATCACTGGAAGTGCCCAGCCTTACCATCCGGTGGAACCCGGAACCGGTCGGCGACCTTGCCCCGGTCCAGGTGGCCTCGTCCGCCGGAATGGTCATCGATCGCCAGTTGTACTCGTCGCTCGGGGGATTCGACCCGGGAATGCCCTTCTACGGTCCGCATGAGGCCGAGTTCAGCGTCCGCGCCTGGCTGCGCGGAGCCGAGGTGCTGAACCTGCCAGGACTACAGGTCCTGCATAGGTTCCGTAGTGCTGAGGAGATAGACGAGACGTTGCGGGCAGACCTGCATCTGGTGCTGCACAATCGTTTGCGATTCGCCTTGCTCTACCTGCCCAGCGACTTGGTGCTCAAGATGGTGCGCGACATGACGACCGATTACCCCGTTCAGGTGGTTGCCCAGGCGTGCGACTTGGTGGCGTCGAGTGACGTATGGACGCGCCGGTCGCTGCTGCGAAAGAAGGAACTGCTCAGCTTCGGGTGGTTTTCGCGCAAATTCGGCCTCGAGGCGCCCGACAGTCAGCTCGCCATGGTCGGCGGACAGGAGTGAACCAGTGGAATCAACCCAACTCCGAATGTTCTTCAAGGCACTGGCCCAGGAGTCGCCGACGCTGCAGATGCTGCGCGAC
This sequence comes from Streptosporangiaceae bacterium, assembly GCA_050013055.1. Lineage (GTDB taxonomy): Bacteria > Actinomycetota > Actinomycetes > Streptosporangiales > Streptosporangiaceae > Palsa-504. Next base: position 11,723 of record JBEKGC010000066.1, on the reverse strand, counting down.
GACCCATCCCAGCTGAAACGCCGATTCGGGCTCACCGACGCCGAGATCCAGGCCCTCAGTAGCAGCGATGTGGGCCAGGCCAGCGCGGCCAGCACTTCGTCCACGTTCCGGATAACGCAGGCGGAAGCCGCGACCTCGCCGGGCCCTCCGGCGCCTGGTGTGCCGTCGGCGCCGCGTCCTCCGGCGCCTGGTGTGCCGTCGGCGCCGCGTCCTCCGGCGCCTGGTGTGCCGTCGGCGCCGCGTCCTCCCGCGCCTGGTGTGCCGTCCGCGCCGCGTCCTCCGGCGCCTGGTGTGCCGTCCGCGCCACTGCCACCGGTGCCTTCCGGCCCCCCGGTTCCCGGTTACCCGCCCTCGGCGCCGGTTCCGCAGTTCCCTTCGCCGGGCCCGCAGCCGTCAGTGCCCGTACCTGGTGTGCCCGTACCTGGTGTGCCCGTACCTAGTGTGCCCGTACCTGCTGTACCTGTGCCTGCTGTGCCTGTGCCTGGCGTGCCCGTGCCCGGGCTCCCGCCGGTGCCAGCAGCGCCGTCACCAGGGATCCCGGGGCCGTGCCCGCCGCCACCGCTTCCGCCGATGACCTCGGGATGTGGTTGCTGCTGCTGTACCTCGATCGTCGGGCTCGTCTCGGTGGTCTCGACCACGGCGACCACGGCGATCACCGCGATCACCGCGATCGCTGGCATGTCCAACGACCGATGAGTAGGTAGCGTGCCACCGGACATCAGCGTGGTCATGCCCGCGCACAACGAAGGAGCCCGGGTAGCCGACACGATCGACTCCATCGCCTCGACCCGCACCACCGGTGCCCGGGTGGAGATCGTCATCGCAGACGACAAGTCGGACGATGACACCGCGGGGCACCTGCGTGCGGCGTGGCCGGATCTGTCCCGGCACGACCGGCTGGACATTCACCTCAGCCAGCTCCCCGACCGGCGCGGTGTCCCGCGGGCCCGTAACCATGCCGCCCGCCTGGCGACGGCTGACATCTTGTTCATCACTGACGCTCACGTCCGATTCCCGGCTGGGTGGGACGAGCTGGTGTACCGGCACTTGCGCCCCGACCGGATCCTGGCCGGCCCGGTCACGCACGCAAACACGCCCTTTGTCGGCTACGGCTGCCGTCTCGCGGTCCCGTTCATGGGCACCTACTGGAACAGGGAGCCCGTCGACGGTCCGGCCGAGGTTCAGATCGCGGCCTGCCCGGCGACGGTGCTGTCACGGGACCTGTTCGGACGGCTGGGCGGGTACGACGACGGGATGATCATGTACGGCGCGGCCGAACCCGAATTCAGCCTGCGGGCATGGCTGTCCGGTGCGGAGGTGATCCTGGTGCCGCAGCTGCTCGTCGAGCATCGCTTCAAGCCGCAGCAGGAACGGCTGGCGTTTATCCGCGCCGTACGCGAACACATGGTGTGCAACAGCCTGCGGTTCGGATTGCTCTACGCCGATGAGGCCGGCGCGCTGCAGATGCTGCGCTACTACGCGCTGAAGTTCCCGAACCTGTTTCAGCGGGCGCTGGCGATCGTGAACGGCAGCGACGTGTGGGCCCGGCGCGCGCACCTGGACGCCACCTTGGCCCGGCCGTTCTCGTGGTTCATCGACCACTTCGGCGTGACCGACACGGCCGGCGGTGATATCCGGTGACCGGCCGCGCCACGGCTGGCTGGCCTGCTCGCGCACTCCGGCCGACGAGAGCCGCGCCCGCATGGACCTGACCATCTCGCTGCTGCGGCCCGACGACCTGCTGGCCTTGGTCGTCGAGGCGACGAACATGCGCCTGGACACCAGCGATCCGCAGCATCCGCAGCTGGTGCGCGCGTCGGCCGGGCCGCCCGCGCTGCTGACGTTCCGCTTCCCGCCGCAGTCGATCATCGAGCACGCATACTTCGAGGTCGCGCCGGGCTTCACACCGCCCAGCCCGCCGCCGAGCAATCCCCCGCTGCCGCAGCTGCCGACGCCGCCGACCACAACCGACCAGCCCGATCCGCCCGGCCAGGTCGCCGCGCTGATGAGCGGCGAGAGCCGGCTGGTGTTCCAGGTGCCCGACAACCTATCCGGCATTCCGTACACGATCGAGGGGCTGCTCGACTGGAGCCGGCTGATCCCGGTGCTGCCGCCCGCCGCCACCGTACTGCCCGGCAACAGCCAGGCGGCTGGCCAGTCCCCGCCCGCGATCGCCGAGCCGCAGGTCGGCGAGACCTCGCTGGAGCTTCCGTACCGGCTGATGGTCGCGCCCAACGTCTCGGCGCAGGCGACGCCGACATGGCTGCACGCGACCAGCCCCGTCGGCCATGCGAACCGCACCGAGCTCTGGCACACCCGCCTGGGCGCGCAGCCGACGCAGCCGGGATCGGCCCCCGCCGAGGCGTCGCCGGAGAACCGGCTGCCGGTCCGGGTGGTCTGGTCGCCGGACTTCGTCGCCGAAGGGCCGCTGCCCGACCGCAACACCACCGACACCGTGCCGTTCCGGTCCGCGATGTCGGAGTCCGACCGCGACCAGATCGTCATCCTCAGCTCCGGCTTCTCTGGTTACACGCTGACCAGCAGCGACGGGATCGAGCAGTCCTATGTCCCGCAGCCCGTGGCCGCGGAGCGGCTGGTTCTGTCCGCTCTCGGCGGATGGCTGACCTCCCGTGGATCCTGGGATTACCCGGTGACCTACAGGTATTCGCTCCTGTTCCGCGGCCCCGGCGGATCAGCGGCGCCGGAGGCAGCGGCGCGCGCCGTGATCCCGGTCGAAGTGGCCGAGCTCGACCTCATCGAGTGGGATCACATCGCCACTCAGGGCCGCGAGCATTACGTCCGCATCGTCTACGAAGGCTTCCTCCATCCCTTCGGGCACCGCGCATCCCTGGTCAAGGTCACCGAGCGCAAGGTGCTGGCCCCGGACGGCGGCCCCGGCGACAACCCGGCGGGCTCACCGGTGGCCTACCTCAGGCAGCGGATGTACATCATCGTGCGCGAGCGGGAGAAGACCTACACCGCGGAGCCGTATCGGTACGCCGGCCGCGAGATGCCCTTTGACGCGCTGGTGCGGGTCAAGGTCGCGGTGACCCCGGACATCGATCCGCCCATGACCGGCCCCCTCGGTACCGGCAACGAGGTGGCCGGAAGCAGCGGTTCGTTCTGGGTCACGATCAACACCACGCCGTACCTGTTCCCGCTGGTAGGGACGGACGCCGCCGGCCAGGACATCAGTTTTCTCGCCCCCATCATCTTCGTTCCCTCGAGCGAGACGGAACTGGGACTGGGGGAGGTCCAGACCGCCTATGCGGCAGGCGACAGCCAGAATCAGTGCGTGGTCCGCGGCCAGAAGATCGCCTATGCCGACCCGGCGGCTGGCGACACCATCTTGAAGACGACGGCGCTGTACTTCAGCTCGGAATTCACCGGGCCGGGCGGCCAGCCCCCGCCGCCGCCCTACATCGACGCGCCGTTCCTGCCGTCACTGAACGCCGCGGCCGTCACGGTTCCCTCACTGTCCGCGCTCATCGGCCAGAACGGCGCCATCATCATCAACCCGTACCTGCCGTACCTGCAGAACGGCCTGGACGACCACGCGGGCGTCTACGCGACCGTCGCCGGCAGCGCGCTGCCGGCCGCGTTCAGCGCGAACGCCAGCGGTGGATTCGCCCAGCCGAACATCAGGATCACGTCGCTGTCCGCACGCAAGGGACTGGTATCGGGCTCTCCCGATGACGCCGCCGCCGGGCAGATGAATCCCGCGGCGTACTTCGCCGCCGCCGACGGCGCCCAGCTGTTCGGGGCGATCGACCTGGGCAACGTCATCCAGCTGATCGCCGGGTCCGCCTTCGCCGACGCGGCGCAGGGTGCCCCTGAGATACGGACCCGCGCCGTCCCGAACCAGAGCCACCCCGAGCAGCTCATCACGGTCATCGACTGGAAGCCGCAGCTGGCAGACAACCCGCCGACGACCGGGGGAATCGTCGCCATCGCCTTCAACCCTGGCGGCCAGAAATCGGCCCTGAGCCTGCAGGTGCAGCTGGAGCAGCAGCTCAACGGCACGCCTCCGGTCTCGACGTCGCACGGCGAGCTGTCCAACTTCCAGCTGACGGTAGCCGGCGTGATCGGCCTGAACATCGACAAGATCACCTTCGACTCGAGCAACGGCGCCAAGTCGACCGTCGCGCTGGACCTGGCCAAGCAGCATGCCATCCAGTTTGAGGGGGCGCTGGCGTTCATCCAGACGCTGGCCGACATCCTGCCGCCTGGCCTGTTCGGCGGCTCGGGGCCTTCGATCAAACTCACGCAGACGCAACTGGAGGTCAGTTACACGATCGGCCTGCCGCCGATCACCTGCGGCGTGTTCTCCCTGCAGAACATCGCCATCATGGCCGGCCTCGACCTGCCGTACCTCGACGGCAAGCCCGCCGTGGAGTTCGCCTTCGCGTCCAGGAACAGCCCGTTCCTGGTCACCGTCGAGATCTTCGGCGGCGGCGGGTTCGTCCACGTCATCCTGGACGCCAACGGCATCAAGATGGTCGAAGGGTCGATCGAGTTCGGCGCCAACTTCTCCCTCGACCTGGGGGTGGCGAGCGGCGCGGTGCACGCGATGGCCGGGATCTATTTCCAGCTCGCGGGCAGCTCATCGGACCTGACGGGCTTCATCGACATCGGCGGCGAGGTGTCGGTACTCGGGATCATCTCGATTTCCCTCGACCTGAACATCAGCCTGAGCTGGCAGTCATCACCGGCCGGCAACGTCATCGAAGGCCGCGCCACCCTCACCGTCTCGGTGCATGTGCTGTTCTTCAGTGCCTCGGTCCAGCTGTCGGTGGAGCGCAGTTTCAGCGCCGGCAGCGGCGACCCCGACTTCGGCCAGGTGATCGATGACGGCCAGTGGTCGCTGTACGCCGGGGCGTTCGGGTAAGGGGGCGCCATGATCAGTCAGTCGCTGGTAGCGGTGGTCCTCCCAGCCGGGACCGGGCCGGGAGGATCGGTGCGGGCCAACGTCTACCTGACGCCGCGGCTGTCCGGAGCGCAGCTGCTCTCGGATTTCCCCGACTGGCTGGGATGGACCGGCCTGGTCCGCCAGCACGGGATGAAATTCGTGCTGTCCTGCGGCGGGCAGACCGCGACGGTCGCCGCCGACACCACGCAGCTGCGCCCTGACGTCTGGGACGCCATCTTCGGGCACGACTCGCTCGTCAGCGACTACTCCATGCCGGACTTCACCCAGCGGCTGATCGTCTCCTACCCGAGCCGCGACGCCGCCGAGTTCCTCCGCTACGCCTACCTGAGCGCCGCCACCGTGACCAACTCAGATGTGGCTGGACGGCTGTTTCAGCAGATATTCAGCGATCTTGTCTTCCGCGACAAGGACCGGAAAGACGTCCTGGCGGCGGTGCTCAGCCAGCTTCGAGTGACGCTGTGGCGCGCGCAGCACGGCGCCGTCGACGAGGGGACGGCACCGCCCAGGTCGGCCGCGGCCGCGGCCGCGCCGCTGACTCCGCCGGCCGGCATCCGCGCGATGGCCGAGCAGTTCGCGCTCTATCATCGCCTGCCGCCCGCGCCGACCCGTCCGCCGCTGCCCAGCACGGCCGGTGAGCTCGCCGGGCTCATCGACTTCCACCAGGCCCTCACCGCCCTGGCCGCGCACCCGAGCCTGCTGGCCGCCACCGGCCTGGCCCTCCCGGTGGAGATCCCCGGCACCTTGTGCCCGGACTCGCCGTCGGCCGGTGATTATCTCGCCGTGCAGGTGACCGAGGTGCAGCCCGGCTGGACCTGGGCGCTGCCACCGGTCCTTGGCCTGCCGGCCACCGCCTACACCCGCGGCGCCGGGGGCTTCGCCGCCGCCCCGGCCACCGCGCCGGGCACGCTGGCGGGCGGCGGCACCGTTCAGCCGGGCGACATCCTGGGCGGGTTCCTGGCGCTGACGGCGGCCGACTACCAACTGGTCGGGGTCGACCTGGACGGCGCGATGCTCAAGGCCCTGGCGCTCGCCGACAACCTGGCCAACGCGGGCGACTACACGCTAGCCGATGGCCTGCTGCCTGCGCTGCGTTCGTCGGGGATCTCGCTGCTGGCCGACAACCGCGCCCAGCAGGTGCTGCAGGCGATCCAGAACAACCAGGCGCTCAACGTCACGCTGTCCGGGCAGCCGGCGGCCCCGCTCACCGCCCGCGATCTCACCCGTGGCTACCGGCTGGATGTCTTCTCCGACCTCACCGGGACCTGGTACTCCCTGCACCGCCGCGATGCCGTCTACCGGCTGGGGGGCGGCAGCGTGGTCATCACGACCGATGACGAGGAGGGTTTCACCCAGCTGGCCGTGGTCCAGCCGGCGGATGACCCGAACCGGCCGGTGGATACCGCAGCGGAGCAGGCGGGGATCCCGCAGCCGGGGACCGACCTGTACGTCAACGAGCGGATCGCCCGCTGGAACGGCTGGTCGCTGTCGGCGCCGCGGCCGGGTACCCCGCTGAACCGCAGCCCCGACCCGACCCGCGCGCTCGACGCGGACCCCACCATGGGCCAGCCGGTGACGACGTTCGACATGACCCTCTCGTGCGCGGTACATCCGGGTACGCTGCCCACGCTCCGGTTCGGCGCGCGGTACCGGATGCGGGCGCGGGCCGTCGACCTGGCCGGCCAGGGCGTGCCGGTCACCACGTCGGCCCCGGACTCCGTGATCGCTCCGGCCGGCGGAGAGCTGCTGCCCTATTTCCGCTACGAGCCCATCCCGCCTCCGGTCCTGGTGCTGCGCAGTCTGCCGGCCGCCGGCGGCTCGCTCGCGCAGCTGGTGATCCGCAGCTACAACAGCGACCCGTCCTTGGACACGGTCCCGACCAGCGCCACCGACGAGCGTTTCGTCGCGCCGCCGCGAGCCTCGGTCCAGCTGGTCGAGCGGCACGGCCTGCTCGACGACTCCAGCGGCCGCCTGCGCGGTGACGCTGCGACGTATCAGATGATCGTGCAGCGTGACCGCGGCCAGCTTCCGGCCGTGGGCAACGACCCGATAGAGCCGGGCCCGGCCCTGCCGATCCCGTACTTCCCTGATCCGCTGGCCCGCGGCGCCGCGCTGACCGATCTCCCGCAGACCGCGCCGAACTCCGCTGGTACCGTGACCTCAGGCGCGCTCACCTACGCGGCGGGCTCCGCGGTCGATCCGCGCTCCGAATCGGTGACGCATGTACCGTTCAGCGGCGCGTGGCCCGCCTTTACCGCGTTCCGCATCCGGCTGGCCGAGGGTCAGGGACTGCCCGGCTGGGACCGAACGGACCAGGTGCTGACCGTCTCGCTGGCCAAGGGCCAGACCGCGCAGACCGCGCTCAGCAGCTACGTCCATCCAGCCGATCTCGACCTGCTCGGCGTATGGGACTGGCTCCGGACGCTGTTCGAGCAAGTCGACGCCTACCAGCTGCAGTTCCCAGGCGCGGGCGCGGAGCTCGTCTGGACCGCGGCCGGGCGCGGGATGCTGACCCGGCTGGTACTCGACGGTTCCAGCGAGTTCATCACCCCCTCGCTGCCGGTCACCCTCACCCACGCCGTGCAGCAGCCGCTCGGCCTGCCGACGTGGACGCGGCTGCCGATCGTGCACGACCCGGCCTCCCCGGTCGACGCGTCCTTCCTGGCCAACTCGTTCTCCCCGGTCACCGCGTGGCGCAGCCTCGGGTCGCATCACACCGTGCTGCTCGGCGCGTTGCAGATCAGCGGGGCGACCACCGCTAAGGTCGATCTGGAAGCCGCGTGGATCGAATGGAACGACGACCTGAGCGAACCCGGCCCGACCCGCACCCAGTCGTCCAGTCACGTCGAGCGGATCGAGCTGAGCAGCCTCGGGGGTGGCATGCTGCCGGCGGACGGCTCCGGATCGCGGCAGGTGGCGGTGTACGTCCCGCAGATCGACACGCTGTGGTTCGCCGCTCCCTTCGATACGCTCGACGGCGTTCAGGTGCCGAGCCAGCTGGCCGCGCCGGTGCACCAGCTCGGCGACACCAGGCACCGCATGATCCGCTACCGGGCGGTCAGCAGCTCGCGCTTCCAGGAGTACTTTCCCGATCCCGGCATCGTGACCACCCGCACGGGAGCCAGCCTGACCGTGGACGTGCCGAGCTCGGCCCGGCCGCTGCCGCCCGACATCGACTACGTGCTGCCCACCTTCGGCTGGGACCGACAGGTGACGACGAACACGAAGACCGACGTGCGCTACGGCAACGGCCTGCGCGTCTACCTCAACCGGCCGTGGTACTCCTCGGGACCGGCAGAGCTGCTCGGCGTGGTGCTGTGGCCGGGCCAGGCTGACGGGTCCGCCAACCCGCCGCCCACCGACGCCCAGCGCGAGGCCAACAAGGCGATCCTCACCCAGTGGGGCCTGGACCCGATCTGGGCGACCGGCTCGCTGGGCCCGATCCCGGCGACGGCAAGCTTCCCCGCGGCCGTGCGCACGGCCACGAGCCTCACCCTGGAGCAGGCCACGCTGCCCGTCGACGTGGCCGGCCATGAGGTGAGCTACGACGCGGGACGCCAGCGTTGGTACTGCGATATCGAGTTCGACAACCCGACAGCTTACGCGCCGTTCGTGCGGCTGGCGCTGGCACGTTACCAGCCGCACTCCATTCCCGGCGTCGAACTGTCGCACGTGGTCCTGGCGGATTTCGCCCAGCTCACGCCCGACCGTTCCGCGGCGCTCAGCGTCGACCCGGCCGACCCGACTAAGGCCCGCCTGGTCGTCGCCGGCCTGGCTCCTGATGGGCCGACGAGTTCCTACCTCACCGCGACGGTCGAGGCCCGCATCCCGGACGTTCCCGGAGATCTCGGCTGGCAGCCTGCCGCGCCCGCGGACGCGCGCGTCACCGAGGACAGCCCGGCACCGGCCGAGCCGGACTCGGTCTTGTTCTCGGGCACGGTACGCTTCGCCCGCCGACCGCCGCCCGGGCAGTTCAGGCTGGTGGTGCGGGAGTTCGAGATCCTGCCCATCGATCCGCCGCTGGTGCCGGTCTCGGATGCACCAGAATTCGGTTCCCGACTGGTCTATGCGTCAATCCTGCCGTTCGACTATCCCCTCGACGTGGAGGCGGAGGCGGACCAAGCGTGAGGAGGGCAGCTCGATGACCGACAACATGCTGTTGCTCGAGGAATTCTTCGCGCCCGCCGAGATGTCGGCCCTGTGGGATCTGGCCATGCACCGGGAGGCGGACTTCGTCGCCAGCGAGGTCATCGGCCAGCAGGCGGAGGCACGCCGCAACGCCGAATTCCGGCGATCGCGCGTGCTGTTCGATGTTTCCGAGGCATATCCGATAGTGACCGACCGCGTTATGAGCGTTCTCCCTTATGTGCTGAGCCGGCTGGAGATCACGCCGTTCGCCATCAGTCAGATCGAGCTGCAGGTCACCGCCAGCAATGACAGCGAGTGGTTCAAGGCGCACCACGACAGCGGTCAGGGCGGCTCCGGCAGCCGTGAGTTGACATTCGTCTACTACTGTCACCGCGAGCCGCGCTCGTTTACCGGTGGCCAGCTGAGGATGTACGGCCCGTTCGACGACGCAGACAGCCCGCAGGCGCAACTAGGCGCGAGCACGATCACGCCGGCCCAGAACTCGATCGTGTTCTTCCCGAGCCACTACCTGCACGAGGTGATGCCGACGTACTGCGAGTCGCGTCGGTTCGAGGACAGCAGGCTGACCTACAACGGATGGCTACACCGATGATCCCAGAGCTCTTCCCGCGGGACCGCTACTACTGCGTCCTGGACGAACAGCCCGACTTCCTGGTTCCGCCGGGCGCGCTCGAGCAGTACGCCAGCCTGCGGGGCGCCGGGTCGCTTATGGTCAATCCGCGGTGCTGGCTGGGCTGGCACGGCCCGCTGCCCGCGGCCCTGGCCCCGTCCGCCGCAGCACACGATAACCTGTTTGATTTTACCTGGACGATCTGGGTTGACGATCCCGACCGTGGCACGCTGTGGCCGTACTGGCTCGGACCGAGCTACGCGGCGCTCCTGGAGAATTGGGCCCCCGGGCAGCCGTATGACGGCAACCTCCCGGCAGAGGTGGAGGAGCGGTTGCTGGCCGCGAACATCCTCACCGTCCCGGACGCCGCTGAGTGGCGCCGCCAGGCCTGGTCCACCGCGGTGGACCAGGCCGCCGCGCAGCTGGACCGCGGCTACCTGCCATTGTCCGGACTGCTGCCACCGTTCCAGATCGGCGCCCTGCGCCGCTACTACCGCTACCACACGCGGGTCGGCACGTTCGTGCTCGGTGACGAGCAGAGTCCAGGCCGCTACGTTGCTTACGACGAGCCAACCACCACATACGTACATCAGCAGCTGACCCGCACGGTGAGCGATCTGATCCGCCGGGTCGTCGTGCCCTCGTACAGCTACCTGGCCCTGTACCAGGGCGGCGCGACCCTCGACCCGCACACCGACAGGGATGCCTGCGAGTACACCGTAAGCCTCTGCATCGATGCGACGCCCGACCCGCAAACGCACGGCGCGTGGCCGCTGCACCTGATGACCGAGGACGGCCAGGTCTCGCTGGTCCAGGGCATCGGCGACGCGTTGCTTTTCCGTGGCCGTTACCTGACCCACTGGCGGGATCAGCTGCCCATGGGCTATACGTCCTCATCGATCCTTCTCCACTACGTGGACGCCTGACCCTGATGGCCGCAGACGGAGAAGACACGGTACGGGAGACTGCGGCGCGGGAAACTGCGGCCGCCGAAGCCGCGGCCCGGATGGCCGCCGCGGCGGCGGCCTGGCTGGACGCGCTGGATCCAGCGCAGCGGGCGGCAGCGGCAGGTGGCACGCCCAGCCCGGACCCCGAGCCGGACGCCGAGCGCAGGCGCTGGTTCTATACCCCGACCGACCACGGCGGGCTGCCGCTGAACGCCCAGCGGCCGGCTCAGCAGCGGCTCGCCCACCGGCTGGTCGCCAGCGGGCTTTCTGCGGCCGGGTACGTCACCGTGGCCACCATCATCGGGCTGGACAATATCCTTGACCGGGTCGAGGGCTGGAGCGTCAGCTGGGGCCGCGAACGGGGGCGTGACCCGGGGCTTTATTACCTGAAGGTGTTCGGCGAGCCCGGCGGCGCGACGCCGTGGGGCTGGCGGTTCGGCGGCCACCACGTCTCGCTGAACAATTTCATCAGCGGCGGCCTGGTCCGATCGACCACCCCGTGCTTCCTGGGAGCCGACCCGGCGGTCTCACCGCTGCTGGGACCCACGCCGCTGCGCCCGCTGGCCGGAGCCGAGGACCTGGCCCGTGACCTGGTCCGCTCGCTGGACCGCGGCCAGGCGGACCGCGCCATCCTGCTCGACCGGGCGCCCGAGGACATCGTCGGCGGCAACCGGCCGCACCTGGCGGAGGGCGACCAGATGATGTACCTCGGCGAACTGTGGCGAGCCCGGTTCACCGAGCCGGCGCTGGCGCAGCGGATCGCCGAGATGGAAGCCGATGCCGAACGGGCCTCGGGTTTCAGCGCCAGTGACCATCAGCGCCTCGAGCTGACCAGCGTCCCGAAGGGGCTGGCGGCCGCCGAGCTGGACGCCGGGCAGCGTGACCTGCTGCGCGCGCTGCTGGCCACCTACCTGGACCGGGTCCCTGACGCCCTGTCGCCGCAGCCGGATTACGCCGCCGACACCGCGCTCGACGCGGTTCACCTGGCCTGGGCCGGGCCCACCGGCCCGGGTGAACCGCTTTACTACCGGCTGCAGGGCCCGCGGCTGCTCATCGAGTACGACAACACCCAGCGGCACGCCAACCACGC
>JBEKGC010000065.1:0-19968 GCA_050013055.1 Streptosporangiaceae bacterium | reverse complement strand
CTGGGAATTCCAGAATCAGAACAGCGGCCTGTGCCTGGACGTGTACGGCGCCGGCAGCAACACCGGCCAGCAGCTCGACCAGTGGCCGTGCAAGAACGCCCCCGGCACCAACCAGGACTTCAACCCCAGCTGACCACAGGGACAGAACACGGAGAAGGCAGCAGCCACGACCTAGGTTTCGCCAGCCCGTCCTCTACCGCGTCGCCGCGGCTCCGGCTATTGTCACGCGTTCCGGCTGGCGGGCCGCCGGCGAACGGGGCGAGACCACACTGCACGCAGGCGAGTACGCGACGCTGGACCGGGCGGGCCGGGTTCAGCTCCCCCGCGAGATGACCAGGCGCCTCGGCCTGCGCAACCGGGTCGAACTGCAGGAGGAGCCCGGCCACCTCGGAGCCTGGCCCGACCAGGCCACTGACCAGGACCGGCGGTAGCCCGGCAGACCCGCTAGCCGTTTAGGCAGAAAGGCCGGCTGCGGCCACAGGAGTAGCCGGCGGGCATACCGGAAGCCAGACGCGCATGGTAGCGGGGCCGCGATTGGCCCGCTGGTGGTAGGGGATCAGCTGGGTCCGGGCGCGTTCGCCTCTGTTCTCGGCTGGCGCCGGATGGTACGGCCAGCCGTCGGGGGCCGGGGCGGGGCGGTAGACGTCGATGGTGACGCCAGCCCGGCTGGTGGCGATGCTTTCCGGGTCGGCCGCGATTTCGTTGACGTTCCACCCCGGCGGAAGATCGGGCGACTCCAGGGCCAGGACGAGCGGTCCTTGCTCGACGGCGAACGTGCCGCGGATGGCATCCACGCGCGGGTCCGGGTAGGTGACCCGGGCCTGGTCGGGGAACCTGATGTCGATGGATTCGCCAGGAAGGAAAATACGCCGGATCTCGATATGGCCGGGGGTCCGGGTGGCCGGGCTTTCGCTTAGGACGGCGGAGCCGCGCGCCCACCCGGGCACCCGCAGCCGGAGTGCCAGTTCTGCTGCGGGCGCCTCGACGATCTTCACCGAGATCGTGCCGCTGGCCGGATACGCGCTGGAGACCTGCAGGGTGACGGTTCCCGCGGCAAGCGTCGTGGTCACCCGGTAGTCGCCATACTGGTGCAGCTGGACGCCGTCGTCGCTGGCGGTGGCGAAGTACAGGCCGACGCTGGCCAGGGTGCGGGCGACGTTGGTCGGGCAGCAGGAGACCTCGAACCAGGGGGCGCGCAGGCCGGACTCCGCGCGGTGGCTGAGCTCATGCTCGTCCAGCACGAGGCCGGGGGTCCGCTGGTGGAGCGTGTTCGTGTAATAGAACGCGCGGCCGTCCGCGCGCGGCGAGGCGAGCACGTTGTTCAGCAGGGTCCGCTCGATCAGGTCCGCGTACTTGTCCTCACCGGTGGCCAGCAGCAGCCGCCAGCTGAGCATCACCGACGCGATGCCCGCGCACGTCTCCGCGTATGCGCGGTCCGCGGGCAGCTCGAAGTCATCGCCGAACGCCTCGTCCTGGTGATGCGATCCGACTCCGCCGGTGATGTAGGTGCGGCGCGCTGCGGCGTGGGCCCACTGCTGCCTGACCGCGCCCGCCAGCTCCGCGTCGCCGGTCTCCGTCGCCACGTCGAGCGCGCCCGAGGCCAGGTAGAGGGCGCGGACGGCGTGGCCGCGCAGGGTGGTCGCCCGGCGGACGGGCATGTCGTCCTGAAAGTACTCCCGGCCGAACGGGTGGACGCCGAGCGTCCCGGTGCCGCGTCGCTCGATGAACAGCCGCGCGAGGTCGAGATAGCGCTGCTCCCCGGTGGCCCGCGCGAGCTCGACGAGGGCCATCTCGATTTCCGGGTGACCGCAGACTGCGCCGCGGCCGCTCGCGCCGAACTGGCCCTCGACGTGATCGGCCAGCCGCCGGGCGACCTGCGGGAGGAGGTCGTCGTGACCGGTCCGCAGCCTGGCCACGGCCGCCTGGAACAGGTGCCCGAAACAGTAGAGCTCGTGCCCGGTCTCAAGGCTGGAGTACCGCGGCGGCTGTCCGGGCCGCCCGAAGCTGGTGTGCAGGTAGCCGTCGGGCTCCTGAGCCGCGGCGACCCGCTCGGCCAGTGCGCAGTAGCGGCGTTCGAGGCCGGCCGCGGGCTGGCGGCCCAGTTCCCAGGCCATGGCTTCGAGCAGTTTGTAGATCTCGGAGTCGACGAACTCGATGCCGGAGTGCCGGCCGTCGATGGCGCCGGCCGCCGCGCGGTCGAAGTTGCCGATCCAGCCGATGCGTTCCATCCACGTCTGGCAGTGCCCGAGGATCACCTCGGCGTTCAGCTGCTGCTTCTGCTGCCAGATGCCGCCGGTGACCTGGATCTCGCCGGCCCCGAGGGGGCGCCAGACCGAGGTGGACGGGTGCACCGGGCCGCCCGGCTCAGCGGACCACATCAAGGACCTCTGCTCCCGCCGAGACGAAGACCGGGATCCGGTCAGCGGAAACCGGGACGGCGATGGTGGCTCCGCCGTCATGCCTGTCGCCGGTCGCGGCTTCGATCCAGGTGCGGCCCGCGGGCAGGTAGACGTCGCGGGTGCGGGCCCGCGGCTCAAGGACCGGGCTGACGAGCAGGTCCGGGCCGAACAGGAACTGATCCTCGGGCCGCCACGCGTCCGGGTCGTCGGGGAAGTCCACGAACAGCGGCCGCATCGGCGGTGTGCCATGTTCGGCCGCTACCCGCATCTGCTCGTGGATGTAGGGCCGCAGCCGTTCGCGCAGCCGCAGCGCGGCGGCGATCTTCTCGTAGGCGGCGTCGCCGTAGGACCACGCCTCGTTGGGGCCGCCGGTCATCGCGTAGCCGGTGGGCACGCGGGGTAGCCGGTCGCCGTGCAGCCGGAACAGCGGGCAGTACACGCCGTACTGGAACCACCGCACGATGAGTTCCTGATAGCCGGGGTCACCCGGGTCGCCGCCGTGGAACCCGCCGATGTCGGTGGTCCACCAGGGGATGCCGGAGATCGCGATGTTCAGCCCGGCGCGGACCTGCTGGCGCAGCGACTCCCAGGTGGCCGGGATGTCCCCCGACCACACGGCGGCCCCGAAGCGCTGCGCGCCCGCCCAGGCGGAGCGGCACAGCAGGACGGTCTGCCGCTGGCCGGCCGCGGCCATGCCCTCGGCGAAGAGCCTGGCGTTGTCCCGCGGGTACAGGCCGGCGACTTCCGCGCCGGGCCCCGCGTACAGGGTCAGGTTGCCGGGGTGCGGGGGGTTGAGCTCCGGCTCGCAGGCGTCGAGCCAGAAGACGCGGACGCCCAGGGACAGGTAGTTCTGCTCGATCAGGCGCCAGATGCGTTCCCGGGTCCTGGGGTTGGTCGGGTCGTAGAACGCCACCGGCATCGGCACGGCCATGCCCTTATCCCGGATGGTCTGCTGGAACTCGGCGCCCTGGTCGGCCCCCACCAGCATCCCCTGGTCGAAGAACTCGGCGTAGTTCTCGCTGAGCGGGGACATCGTGGGCCAGACGGACACCATCAGCTCAACGCCGAGCTCCCTCAGCTCGGCGACCATCGCGCCGGGGTCGGGCCATTCGGCCGGGTCGAAGCGGTAGTCCCCCATGGCCGACCAGTGGAAGAAGTCGGCCGCGATCACAGAGAGCGGCAGGTCCCTGCGCCGGTACTCGCGGGCCACGGCGAGCAGTTCATCCTGCGTGCGGTAGCGGAGCTTGGACTGCCAGAAGCCGCTGGCCCACGCGGGCAGCTCGGGGGCATGCCCGGTAGCGTCCGCGTACCTGGCGAGGATCTGCGCCGGGTTCGGCGCCGCCGTGAACCAGTAGTCGATCTCCCGCGCCTGCCCGGCCTGCCAGCGGGTCGCGTTCTCCGCGAACTCCACCCGGCCGATGGCGGGGGAGTTCCACAGCAGCCCGTAGCCCCGGTCGGAGAGCACGAACGGGATGCTCACCTCGCCGTTGCGCTGGACGAGATCCAGGGCCAGGCCCTTGAGGTTCAGCCGCCCGTGCGTTCGCTGCCCGAGCCCGTACAAGCGCTCGCTCGGATATGCCGCGAACTGCTGGTGGATCTCGTAGGCGCCCGACCGGTTGCCGGCGAAGACGCGCGCTCCCGGCATCCAGAAATGCTCCCGGCTCTCCGCGAGCAGTTCGGCTCCGCCGGGGCCGCGGAAGGTGATCAGCGGTTCCGGGTAGCTCTGGGCCGGGTCGAAGCTGACCTCAACGCGGAGCCGCCCGCAGGCCAGCGTGGCCAGCGTCCCCTCGACCTTGACGTGGCCCGTCACCTCCGGCGGGGCGCCGCTCAGCGCGCCGGGGCTGTCGGCCGGGATCCGGTACTGGGCAGCACGCACCCGCACGCTGTCCGCCCCCCAGGCCTGGATGCGGATCACCTCGTGACGATGCCGTACCTCAAGGACGCCGTGGTCGTCGCGGTAGCTCACCATGCTCGTTGCTTCGTCCAAACGTTAGGCGGGCGGCGGGGTACCGCGCCGCCCGGCTGCTGAGGGGCCTGCGTTAATCCTTGACGGCGCCCGCGGTCACGCCGGCGGCGACAAAGCGCTGCGCGATGACGAGCAGGACGGCCGCCGGGACCGAGGCCACCACGGCGGTGGCCATGATCGCGTTCCACTGCTGGTTGTTGTTGCCGATGTAGGCGTAGATGCCGAGCGTGATGGGCTGCAGTGAGCCGCCGCCGTCGAGCGTGTTGGCGAACAGGAAGTCCGACCACGCCCAAAGGAACGCGAACAGGGAGACGGTCACCACCGCGTTCCTGCTGACCGGCACGATGACCGAGAAGAAGGTCCGCAGGTTTCCCGCGCCGTCGATCCTGGCGGCCTGCACCAGCTCGTCGGGGACCCGCGACATGAAGCTCGTGAAGATGAGCACGCCGAACGGAACCGCGATGGTCGAGTCGGCCAGGATCAGCCCCCACACGCTGTTCAGCAGGCCGAGCTTGATGTAGATCGTGTAGAACCCCATCGCCATGATGATGGCGGGGATCATCTGCGCGATCAGCAGCACGAAGCTCAGCGCACCGCCGCCCCGCGGCCGCAGCTTGGCCAGCGAGAACCCGGCCGGCGCGGCCAGCACGAGGGTCACCGCGACCGTACCGAGCCCGATCAGCAGGCTGGTGCCGAGATAGGGGAGCTGCTGGTGCAGGACCACCGTGTAGCCCTGGAGCGTGCCGTCGAACGGGAAGAGGTCAGGCGGGCTCTTGCGCATGTTGGAGGTCTTCGTCAGCGAGACATTGATCATCCAGTAGACGGGAAACAGCATCGCGGCGGTCAGCAGGACGCCGATCGCGGTCACCCACCAGGCACGGCGTTTCATGTCGTCTCCAGTCGGTTCCTGGCCCGGATGTACACGAGCGCGAATATGACCGCGATGATGATCAGAACGTTTCCGACGGCCGCCGCGGAGCTGAAGTCCGGCAGCAGCGACCCGAAGCCGAGCTGGTAGGACCAGATCGCCAGCGTCGTCGACGAGGTCGCCGGGCCGCCGCGGGTCATGATCCAGATGATGTCGAACACCTTCAGGGTGTAGACCAAGCCGAGCAGCAGCGTGATCGCGGACACCGGGCGCAGCAGCGGGAACGTGATCCGCCAGAACCGCTGCCACCCGTTCGCGCCGTCCATCGCGGCGGCCTCGAAGACGTCCGCCGGGATGGACTGCAGGCCGCTGTACATGATGACGAGGTTGAACGGGATGCCGATCCAGATGTTGGCGATCAGCACGGCGGCGAGCGACCATCTCGGCGACGTCAGCCAGTCGATCTCCCCGATGCCGAAGGCCTGCAGGAAGGAGTTCACGATCCCGGAGTCGCTGTTGAGCATCCACGACCAGGTCGACGCGGACACCAGCAGCGGCAGCAGCCAGGGCACCAGGAAGAGCGCCCGCAAGGTCCCTGACAGGCGGAACCTCTGGTAGAAGAACACCGCGAGCGCCAGGCCGATCGCGAACTGGAAGGCGATCGAGACGAAGGTGAAGATCGCGGTGTTGAGCAGCGCGGGAGCGAACGTCGGGCTCTTGACCACGTTGACGTAGTTGGCGAATCCCGCGAACGGCGCGTTCCCGGTGACGAAGGAAGCGAGGGTGTAGCTCCGGAGGCTCAGGTCGAGGTTGCGGTACAGCGGGTACGCGTAGAACGCGACCAGGTACCCGACGACCGGCGCGATGAACCCCCACGCCGCCCACTGCGTGCGCCGGTGCCGGGCGCGCCGCGCCCGTGACGGGGCGGCGTTCGCCGCCCCGTCACGCTGCCGCGCAGCCGACCTGGCCCTGGACCGCTCTGCCGGTGTGGTTCTCACGTGGGTCTGGCCTTGCGTTACTTATTGATCGCCGCCGTGGCCGCGGACTGCGCGGCTTGCAGCGCGCTGGCCGGCGAAGCCGCGCCGCTCTCGGCCTTCTGCACCGCGGTCCACATCTGCTGGGAGATCAACGGGTACTTCGTGCCCAGGTTGTCCCCGGTGCGCGCCTTGGCCACGCCGACCGCGCTGACCCATGAGTTCAGCGTGGGATCAGTGGCGACCTGGGCTTGCTGCCCGGCCTGCGTGGGCACGATGTAGTTCAGCGTGTTGTCGGTGGTGACAATGTTGGTCCCAGAGGACAGGCACTGCACGATCTTCGTCGAGGTGGCGTAGGTCGACGTTTGCTTCTGGACCGGGATGGTGAAGAACTCCCCGCCCGTCGGCACCGGTGCCGCTCCTCCGTTCTCGGCCGGGATATGGATGACCTTCGCGCCCATCTGCGCGGCCAGCGCCTTCTGCCAGGTGCCGTTCTCGCCGAACGCGAACTGGCCGGTCTGGAACTCCTGCCACGAGGTGGTCTGCGTGTCCTGGATGACCGAGTTCGGTGCGTAGCCGTCCTTGATCCAGGTCGTCCACAGGGTGAGCGCGGCGATGGCCTGGGGCGAGTCCAGGTTGGTCAGGCTGGCGCCGGCCCCCCAGAACCAGGGCAGGAACTGGAAGCTGCCCTCCTCGGTGTTGATGCCCGAGAAGGTGATGCCCTTCTTGCCGGCCGCCTTCACCTTGGCCAGCGCGGCGGTCAGCGTGGCCCAGCTCGTGATCGAGCTCGGGCTGACCTTCGCGGCCGCCAGGATCTTCGGGTTGTAGTACAGGGCCAGCGTGTTCGCGCCGATCGGCACGCCATACGTCTTGCCGTTGATAATGCCGGCACCGAGGATGTTCTGCGCGATCGAGCCCGTGGACAGCCCGTTCTGGTCGGTGGTCGTCAGGATGCCGGCGCTCGCGAGCGTGGAGACGACCGGGTTGTCGACCAGCAGGATGTTCGGGGAGTGGCCCTGCTGGCCCGCCAGCAGCGCCTGGGTGGTGAGCGCCGTGGTGTCGTAAGCGGTGCGCTTGACCGTCACGCCGGCCTGGGTGCCGCACTTGGTGACCAGCGTGGCCCAGGCGGACGACGCGCTATATTGCGGGTACGGATCCCAGAAGGTATAGGTGCCCCCGGCCGGCGATGTGGACGAGCCGCTGTGTGCGGACGAACTGCTGGCGGAGCTGCAGCCGGCGAGCGCGACTGCGGCAAAGGTGAGCGCGGCAACGACGGCCGCCTGGCGATGTCTTTGCACGGTCATTCCTCTCTGAATGTCCCGGCTCCGCGCTGCTGCGGTAGACCAGGAACTGTGCCGTTATGTTCAAATTTGCGGTCATTTTGAGTTATCGGACGACCTATAATCGAACCGGTTCGACAATGCGGCTGCCTCCAGAGGAGGGCGCGGTGCTTTGTCAGCGAGTGCTTCCCCGGTCCGTGATACGGGGGGCGACGAGTTGAACCTTGTAGGGGATAGTGCCCTCGGGGCTGGTCATGCGTTGCACCAGGGCCTGGACCGCCAGGCGGCCCAGCTCGTTCGGTGAGGTCTCGACCGCGGTGTACGGGAGCGAGAACAGCCGCCCGAAGTCTTCGGAGAAGATGCCCATGACCGATAGGTCGTCGGGCACGCTCAGCCCTCGCGAGTACAGCGCGGACGGCAGGGCAGCGATGACGGCGTCGTTGTGCACGATCATCGCCGTCCCCGGCTGCGCGTCGAGGATCTCGCCAAGCTGCCGGTTGATAGCCGGCTGCTGCGTCTGGCCGAAATGGGAACGGACGCGGATGCCGTAGCTCGCCGCCCGCTCAAGTGCCGCGTCGCGGAACCGCCACGCATAGGCGCCGCCGCGCTCGTAGACGTGCTCACGCGGGGTGATAAGGGTTATCTCATGGTGACCCCGCTCGGCCAGGTGGTCGACAAGAACTCGCCCCGACTCGGCGAAGTCCAGATCGAAGACGTCGAAGTCCTCGGGGTTTCGCGGCAAGCCGACCATCGACCCCGGCTGCCTCATCTTCCTCATCACGGCGAGCCGCGGGTCGTCGTGCGCGACGTTCAGCAAGATGACCCCATCCACCATCCCCGAGCTCGAAATCCGGTGCACGGCGTGCGGGCCGTCGGCCTCGGTGACCATGAGGATGTCGTAGCCGGCTTCGCGCGCGGCATCGGAGATCGGCAGCACGTACTGCAGCATCGCCGGCGAGAACTCGTCCTCGAAGAACTGCACGAACAAGCCGATGACCATCGTCTGCGAGGTGGCCAAGGCCCGCGCCCCGGCGTGCGGAGTGAAGCCAAGTTCCGCGATGGCCGCCTCGACGCGCTCGCGTGTTTCCCGCGAGATGCTCCGCTTGCCGGACAGCGCGTAGGAGACAGTGCTCCGCGCCACACCTGCGCGGCGAGCCACGTCTTCAATAGTCGCCACAGTCGCCTGCCTAGGATCGAATCGATTCGATCATGGTAACGACGCGCAACCTAGCGCACAAGAACCTTGGCCAGGAAGTTTTAATTTGACGAAACCCATAATGACGGCGCCTATCTTGCTCCTTTGCCCGAGAAGCGAAAGCGCGCCGGATGCTCGCGCGTCGCGTGAAGGGGAACCGATTCGATCCTCGGGCGGTCCACCCCGGACGGCCCGCCGTTGCGCCTGGGCGGCACCCGCCGCCCAGGCGCAACGGCACAGATCAGCTTGCCGTCAGGGTCCACAGATGGTCGGGGGTGCCGTTGTCATCCCACTGGAGCACCTGGGCACCGGAGGACTTGCTCTCGTTGAGCACGCCGAGCACCAGTCCGCTGTTGTAGTTCTCGATCTTGTACTGGCCGCTGCCGGCCGGGACGACCTGCCACAGGTGATCGGACGTGCCGTTGTCACCCCAGATCAGCGCGTCGGCACCGTCCGAGATACCCTCGTTGCTTATGCCGAGCAGCAGCCCGCTCGCGGTGTTCTTGATCACGTACGTGCCGCTCAACGCGGAGCTGGTGCCGGGCGTGATGAGAAGGTGGTAGCCGTTGGCGGCGTTCATGGCGCTGACGGGGACGGTGATGGAGCCGCCGGTGATCGGGTAGCTGCCGGCCGAGACGATATCCGGGCCGGCGACGGCGGTGGTACGGCCCGCCGAGACCGTCTGCTCCAGGATCACGTGAGCGGTGCCGCCGAAGCCGGGCAGCGAGCTGAGCCCGTTGACGGTGACCGCCGTGGAGCCGCTGCCGCCGCCGAAGATGACACTGACCTGGTTGCCCGCGGAGTTGACCGAGGCGGCACCGTCGAGCCCGCCCCCGTCGGTCCCCGGCGGCACCACCGTGACCATGTTCCCGGTCGTAGGTCGTCGTCCAGAAGCTGCTGAACGTCCCGTTCGAGGTGAGCCAGGTGTTGTCGGGCTCGTTCCACAGCTCGAAGTTGGTGATGCCCGCGTACGGGACGCCTCGACGTCCTTGACCTGGTTCTGCACGACGGTCGGCCAGGTGGACCAGCTGAACTGATACGGCCAGCCCGGGTAGTAGTCCGACATGCGGTCCACCAGGTGCGCGCCCGCCTTCGCCTTGAGCAGCACCCCGGCAAGCCAATCACCCCTGCGGTCGTCATGCCGGCAAACAGCGCAGGTGACACATCCAATCGAGTAATCGAGCGGCACACCAGCGCAGAGCTTGTCAAATGGCGTAGGCCACCTGCTGCCTCCGCGACCTCGCGCCCCGGCCTTCACGGCGTTATGTGGGACAAGCCTACGTGGCAGGGAAAGGTAGGCGCTCTCTCGTCCGAATGGCCGGCGGCCAGCGTGCGGATCGTCGTGCTGCCCAGCGCGTACTGGACGTGCTCAGGCTTGATGATCAACTCAATCAGGTCGCGTCCAGCATCCCCTCCGGAGCCGATGAGCACCCTGAGGGTCACCCCGCCATCTGGATTCGGGGTAATCGTCATAGCCGCATCTATTATCCCCGGCACTTCGGACAGCATTTGTTCATCACCTCGCGTGCCTCGGAGTGACGCCGCTAAAGCGCGCCATCAGACGGGTTGCGGTGCCGCCCCGTGGGGGGGAGGCAGGGCGGCACCGCAAGTCGCACCGGTCATCCAGTGAGCACTACGTGGCACATCTCAGATATCGACCCACCCGTGTTTCTCGCGCATTCCGTACGCCATGCCGGGTATCTTCTGGAGCCGCCGCACGACGCATTGCGGACTACCTGGGCCGGCACTTCCCTCGTCCTGTTTCGTGCCAGCGGTTCTCCTGCCAGTGGCTCAGTGGGCAGATTATCTCGGATCGGCGCCGAAACATAGGCCGTCCAGGAGGCTGGGCGGAAATTGCTCGCTCCTGGACCGCTGAGCTGGTGAGCGGGCCGGGACGCGAGTACGCTGAACGCCGCGGTGGGCAGTCTTCAGCCAATTGTGGAGGCGTCGGATGGCGGTTCAGGCGGAGCAGGAGCTTTTCAGTTTCCAGGCGGAGGCGGTGCAGGTCCTGGATCTGATGGTTCATTCTTTGTATAGCAATAAGGAGATCTTCCTGCGTGAGCTGGTCTCGAATGCCTCCGATGCGATCGACCGGCTGCGGCTGGAGCTGCTGTCGCGGTCGGAGCTGCCGGAGGCGGAGGGGCCGCTGCGGATCCGGGTCAGCTATGACCGGGACGCGGGCACGCTCACCGTCGCGGATAACGGGATCGGGATGAGCCGGGAGGAGGTGATCGCGAACATCGGCACGATCGCCAAGTCCGGGACCCAGGAGTTCCTGCGGTCGCTGACCGGGGATCAGCGCCGGGACGCGGCCATGATCGGCCAGTTCGGGGTGGGTTTCTATTCCTCGTTCATCGTGGCGGACCGGGTGGTGCTGACGACGCGGCGGGCGGGCCTGGCGGCGGGTGAGGGGGTGCGGTGGGAATCGGACGGCACGGGCACCTACGCGCTGGAGAGGGTCGAGCGGGCCGGGCGGGGCACCACGATCGTGCTGCACCTGCGCGAGGGCGAGGATGACCTGCTGAACGGGTGGCGGCTGCGGTCGGTCATCGAGAAGTACTCCGATCACATCAGCGTGCCGATCCTGATGCCCGGCGAGCCGGACGACAAGGCCGGGCCGGAGGCCGGGCCGGGGCCGGACGTGACCGTGAACCGGGCGTCGGCGCTGTGGACCCGCCCGAAGGGTGAGCTGACCGACCGGGATTACAACGATTTCTACAAGCACGTCGCGGGTGAGTTCACCGATCCGCTGGCCTGGGTGCACGCCCGGATCGAGGGGGTCTACGAGTACACGCTGCTGCTGTTCATCCCGGCTAGCGCGCCGTATGACCTGTGGGTGCAAGAGGCCCGCCAGGGGGTCCGGCTGCATGTGCAGCGGGTGTACATCATGGAGGACACCGGCCAGATCCTGCCGAAGTACCTCAGGTTCATCCGCGGGGTCATCGACTCCTCCGACCTCCCGCTGAACGTGTCCCGGGAGATCTTGCAGGGCAGCCGCGCGGTGGACAACATCCGGGTCCACGCGGTGAAAAGGGTGCTGCGGCGGCTCACCGAGCTGGCCGGGAACGAGCCGGAGAAGTACGCCACGTTCTGGAAGGAGTTCGGCGTCACCCTCAAGGAGGGCATCGCCGATGACTACGCCAACCGGGACGAGATCGCCGGGCTGCTGCGGTTCACCTCCACCAAGTCTGCGACCGATGACCCGGATATCTCGCTGGGCGGGTACGTGGCGCGGATGAGGGAGGGCCAGCAGGACATCTACTACCTGCTGGCCCCGTCGCTGGCCGCGGCCAGGTCCAGCCCGCACCTGGAGACGTTCCGGACCAAGGGCGTGGAGGTGCTGCTGCTCAGCCAGGGTGTCGATAACTGGGTGGTGTCCAGCCTGCGCGAGTTCGACGGGCATAAGCTGCAGTCGGTGGCGCAGGGCGACGGGGACCTGGGCGCGCTGGCCGATGAGGAGGAAAAGCAGGCCAAGGCCGACGCCGACGCGCAGTACGCGGGCCTGCTCGCCAAGCTGAAGGCCTACCTGTCGGGCCAGGCCTGGGACGTGCGGCTGTCCACCCGGCTGACCACCTCGCCGGCCTGCATCATCAGCAACGAGCCGGAGATCGACGTCAACCTCATGCAGCGGCTGCGCGGGACCGGGCTGCCGCGCCAGGCGGTGCTCGAGCTCAACCCGGCCCACCCGCTCATCCAGCGGCTCAACCGCAGCCAGGACGGCCCGCACATCGGCGAGTGGGCGCAGGTCCTGTTCAACCAGGCCGTCCTCACCCTCGGCGCGCGGATCGAGGACCCCACCACCTTCGTCCGCCGGCTCAACAGCCTGCTCACCGCCCTCACCGACGACCACACCGAACCCGGACCCGGCCCCGCCACCGAGCAAAAGAACAGCGCGGAACACCAGGAGGCGGACTGAGCGAAAATCCGCCGGGTCGCCTGTGGGCAGTCAGCGACCTGCACGTCACTTTCCCGGAAAACCGGGAATTCGTGGCGAGCCTCTGGCCGGATAATCCACACGACTGGCTGCTGGTGGCGGGGGATGTGGCCGAGAAAGCCGCGGACATTGAGTGGGCCCTGCGCACGCTCAGGACCCGCTTCGCCGCCGTGGTCTGGGTTCCCGGCAACCATGAACTGTGGACGCTCAGCCGCGACCCGGTTCAACTGCGCGGCGCGGCGCGGTACAGGTATCTGGTCGCGATGTGCCGCCGGATCGGCGTGATCACGCCGGAGGACCCGTTTCCGGTGTGGGCGGGGTCCGGCGGGCCGATCACGATCGTGCCGCTCTTCGTGCTGTATGACTACTCGTTCCGCCCGGACGGCGTCACCACGAAGGCGGAGTCGCTGGCTCTAGCGTACGAGACAGGCATCGTGTGCTCCGATGAGGCCGTCCTGCACCCTGACCCCTATCCGAGTGTCGACGCCTGGTGCCACGCGCGCGTCGAGGCGAGCGAGCGACGGCTGGCGACGCTGCCGCCCGGCACCCCTACCGTGCTGGTCAGCCACTTCCCGCTCACCCGCGAGCCAACGCGGGTCCTGAAGTATCCCGAGTTCGCCCAGTGGTGCGGTACCGAACGGACAGCCGACTGGCACCTGCGGTTCGGTGCCCAGGCCGTGGTCTACGGGCACCTGCACATCCCGGGCAGCACCTGGCAGGACGGTGTGCGGTTCGAAGAAGTCTCCCTCGGCCATCCGGAGGAACTCGACCTTAATCCAGAACGGCCCCGCACCCTGCGGCAGATTCTTCCGCCCGCGCCCGCGCAGTTACGCGGGAGCGCTCAACTGATGCGATGCGACAGTTGAACACGCGGGCAGCCAATTAGCATGGGTCCGGACCGAGGCTAGCCGGGTCGGCTCAACATGCGGTGGCACCCATGCGAAACCCTGTCAGATCAGGTTGGCGCGAGACCAGCACGGACCAGCCTCATAAGATCCTCCAGCCTGCTGAGGCTCGGCACAGCCACCGGAAATCCGCTCCCCTGGTGCAGCGGATCGCTGGGTGGAGCGCCCGGTACAGCAAGACCACCGTGCTCGGTTGGCTGGTCCTGGTCGGGGTGATCTACCTGGCCGGACAGGCGATCGGCATCAGGAGCGTGCCCAGCTACGATGCCGGGCCGTCCGGGCAGGCCGAGCAGACGCTGCAACGGCTGGGCGTCACGACCCCGGCGGTGGAGGACGTGCTGATCCAGGCAGGCGCCGGCGGTCAGACGCTCGCTACCGGTGCAGCTATGCGGCAGGCCGTCCAGCAGGTGGCCTCGGCACTGGCTGGCCTGCCCGGTGCCGCCGCGGATATCCGGTCGCCGCTTACGGCATCCAACCGTGCCCTGGTTTCCGCGGACGGACGCAGTGCCCTGATCACGTTCCAGGTTCCCGGCCCGGTCGCCGACAACGCAACCGCGGTGGCGCCCGCGCTGCGGGCGGTTGCCGCGGTGCAGGCTGACCACCCAGGCCTGTTTATAGCGGAGGCCGGGCCCGCCTCCTACCAGCGGGCGCTCAACTCCGTGCTCGACAGCGGCTTCCGCCGGGCCGAGGTTACGTCAGCCCCGATCACGCTGTTGATGCTGGTCGTGGTATTCGGCGCGCTCATCGCCGCGGGCATCCCGCTGCTTCTGGCCGTCACGTCGGTGATGACCGCGCTGTCGATGCTGAACGTGGCCAGTAACTGGCTGCCAGCCGGATCGGTCACGTCCGAGGTGGTGCTGATCATCGGGATGGCCGTGGGTGTCGATTACTCGTTGTTCTACCTGCGCCGCGAGCGCGAAGCACGCGGGGAGGGCGCTTCGCTAGGCGAAGCGCTGCGCACCGCGGCGGCCACGTCAGGACAGGCGATCCTCATATCCGGGCTGACCGTCATGATGGCGCTGGCCGGGCTGTTCTTGGTCGACTACGACGTGTTCACTGGCATCGCCTTCGGTACCATCGCCGTGGTCGGAATCGCCGTGCTTGGTTCGCTGACCGTGCTGCCCGCACTGTTGTCATGGCTTGGACCGTGGGCGGACCGGGGCCGGATCCCGTTCCTCGGCCGCTGGCGGGTCGCGGCGAGGCCGTCACGAGCGTGGGCAGGGTTGGCCCGGCGGGTGGCGCGGCGCCCGCTAGTCTGGGGCGGCGCCGCGGCAATTGCGCTGCTCGTGCTGGCCGTACCCGCGCTCGGCATGCGGTTCGGCAGCCCAGCGACCGACCTGCGACCAAGTTCCCCCGTCCAGCAGGCCACGGACAGGATCGAGGCCGCATTCCCGCAAGCCTCGTCACCGGCGCAAGTCGTGGTGACCGGAAAGAATTTCACTGGCGCGGCCATGCGAGACGTGACTGCGGCGCTCAACGCGCAGGTGTCGGCGCCGGCGGCCAGAGGAATGTTCGGCGACTCAGTTCTCGCTACCCCGGTGGCGGACGGTCGCGCGCTGATCGTGGATGTCCAGTTGCCGGGAAACGGAGCGAATGCTCGATCAAACGACGCCCTGCTCATATTGCGGGACAAGGTTCTCCCGGCCGCGCTGGGCAAGATCGGTGGCATCAGCTATGCCGTCAGCGGTGGCACGGCGGAGAATTACGACGACAATGCGGCACTGCGCGCCGGTACCCCGGTGGTTGTCGCCTTTGTTGCCGTCATGGCGTTCTTCGTGCTGTTCCTGGCGTTCCGTTCGGTGGTCATCCCGCTGATTTCCATCGTGCTCAACCTGCTGTCGGTGGGCGCCGGCTACGGGCTGATCACGCTGATCTTCCAGGACGGTCGGCTGCAGAGCCTACTTGGCTACACATCGTTTGGGGGGATCATCCCCTGGATCCCGCTGTTCATGTTCGTGCTCCTGTTCGGACTCAGCATGGACTATCACGTATTCATCCTCAGCCGGATCCGCGAGCTGCGTGCGCGCGGGGCCAGCGCGCATGACGCAGTGGTGGGAGGCATCTCGACCAGCGCGGGCGTGGTGACCAGCGCGGGCCTCATCATGGTCGCGGTGTTCTCAATCCTGGCCACGCTGCCCGTCGTCGAAGCCAAGACACTCGGCGTAGGCCTGGCCGCAGCGGTTCTGATCGACGCGACCATCGTCCGCGGCATCTTGCTTCCGGCGGCCTTGGCCCTGGTCGGCGAGAGCTGGCGGCCCAGGCGCCTAGGCCGTCACTGGGCCGCGGTCACCGGGTCACGCTGGTCCAGGCTCGTGCCGGGTGTGCCGAAATCACGCCATTCCCGCTGAGTAAGACCCCAGAGAATGATCAGGGCAATGGGCGCCCCTGCGATGGGGAAGACCGGAGACGGACCTATGTGCCGCACGAGCAGGCCAGTGACGGCCACCGACAGCGGGAAAGTACCCATCACGCACACCAGCAGCACGCCCGTCAGCCGGCCCAGCAACGACGGCGGTGCCCACATTTGCAGTTTGGTGATGATGATGACGTTGCCCAGGCCACTGCATGCCCCGAAGACGGTCAGCGCCGCCGCCGCTCCGAGCAGTCCGCCGAGGAACGGCACCACGCTGAGAGCAGCGGCCATGACAAGAAACACCACCGAGGCGACGATGGCAGGCCTGCGGAGCGAGGCGCTGCGCGCGGCGGCCAGGGTGCCAATGATGATGCCTCCAGCGCTGCACGCCAGCAGCGCGCCGTATCCGTCGGCGCCGTATCTAGCGTGGGCGAGCGACGGCAATGCCACCCCGCCCATCCCTCCGGTGGCGAGGTTGGCGGTGAATATCGCCACGACAAGGAGCTGGAGGACGCGTGACTTCCGCAGCAGCGCCAGCACGCCTTGGCTGGGCGCGTCGCTCGCCCCCTCTTCGTTCCCTGCGGTCTGATCACCGGTGGCGTCCGCAAGCTCTTCAGCTCGTCCGGTCTCGTCGATCGTGACACGTTCATCCGCGACGCTCGCCGTTACGGATCGTCTTCCGAAGTGGTGCGGGATCAGCGTGAGGGATACCGCCGATACGGCGAAAGAGGCGGCGTCGACGACGAAGGCCGGGACTGGTCCGGCCGTGGCCACGAGGGCACCGCCAAGAGCCGGGCCCAGCAGCCCTCCGGCCTGGGCCGTGGCGACTGACAAGGCGTTCCCCGCCATCAGCCGGTTAGTGTCAAGGAGCGACGGCATGATCGAGTACGAGGCGGGGATGAACAGACCCTCGCCCGCGCCGATAAGCGCTGCGATCGGACCGAGCCCGGCGAGAGTCGCAACATGCCTGGCCGCGAGGACAGCGAGCGCCGCGACGATAACGCAGCGGAAGAAGTCGGCGGCAAGCATGAGGATGCGCGGGCCGAACTTGTCGGCCAGGAGGCCGCCGGCCGGAATAAAGATGGCGCGCGGTAGGCCGTAGCAAGCCAGGACTGTGCCGAGCAAGACGGGGCCGCCGTGGGCCGACAGGACAAGCCACGGCAGCGCCACCGCATAGCACGAGTCGCCGATGGTTGACGCGAACTGTCCGGCGATGAGTAGCCGGAAGTTCCGCACGCCCAGCGGCCCGGATCGCCACCTGCCGGATCGCCACCTGCCGGATCGCCACTTGGTGGAGAAGCGCTCTCGGCCAGGTGCGGTGGCTGCACCGGCTCGGCCGGAACCGTTTAGCTGCAAGTCTGGGCCTTGGTCACCTGTCACAGGCATTCTCCGTGGCACTTGAGGGTTCCGCGAGAGCCCTCGACTCGGCGGGCATGCGTGTGACGGTAGTGCTGAGTTAGACCTGCCACAACATATACGGTGCACACCCGGGCGCGGCCCCTATGTTGTCCACAGGCATCGCCGTAGCGAATTTGATTTATGCGCTCTCTATGCAGATCCTATGCAGCGCCTACGTTACGGTGAGCGTTGCTTCCTAGATGGCGGCATCCAACGAGATAGGGGATGCATAGATCACAGCGGGGCATTGGGTTGACATGATCCAGACAGCGCGGCCGAGAAAGATGAGCTAGTGTGAATACACGTCTGCCGCTGACCGTCGGCCAGCTCGGTGTGTGGTACTCCCAGCAACTAGACCAAAAAGCCGAAAGTAATTGCATTGGCCAGTATGTAGAGATAACCGGGCCGGTTGATAGCGATCTATTCGAGCGCGCGGTGCGAATCGCAGCTGGCGAGTGTCAATGTCTTCAGGTCCGCTTTGTAGCGGATGACCGAGGCATCTGGCAAGAACTCGGCGCCTTGCCCGATGACTGGGAATTTCCCATTCTGCAGCTGGACAATACTCCAGACGCCAGGCGCATAGCTCTTGACTGGATGACCAGTCAACTCGACCGGATAATCGATCTCGGCCACGGCCCTACGTTCTCCATGGCCCTGCTGAAGCTTCCCGAAGAACGAAGCCTCTGGTTTCAGTGCAGTCATCACATCGTGATGGATGGCTTTGGTGGCAGCCTGCTCGTGCATAGGGTGGCGGAGGTCTACACGGAACTTGTGTCGGACGGACATGTGAAGAGTCCCGCACTCGGATCCCTGCAGGCCCTTGTTGAAGACGAGCTGATCTACAGAGGCTCGGAAAAGTTTGCTGAAGACCGCCGCTACTGGCTGGATCAGTTTACCGACAGGCCTGAGCCTGTCGTCCTCTCGCAGCGTTTCTCAGGTGTCGCGAGAGCCCTCCGCGAAACTGACTTTCTTCCTGCTCCGAGCGTCAGCGCCTTGGTCGAGGCTGCACGCGGCAGCCGCTCGGCCTGGCATGCCGCCATCATGGGGGCGGTCGCCGTATATGTACACCGGATGACGGGCGAAAGCGATATCGTCCTCAACCTGGCTGTTACCGCCCGCAGCGGCCCGGTGGCCAGGTCGACGCCTGGCATGGTTTCGAACCTGCTGCCCGTGCGGATCAAGGTTTCCCCCATGCTGACATTCGGGGAGCTGATCTCACAAGTTTCCGCGACGATGAGAGAAGGGTTGAGGCACCAGCGCTATCGACACGAAGACTTGCGCAAAGACCTTGGTGATGGCCCAGGCCGGGATAATTTCAGCCGGCTCCATGTCAATATTATGCCTCTCGATCCCGGCATTTCGTTCGCTGGTCTGCAGAGTGTGGCCCACGATATCAGCAACGGCATGGTCGATGATCTTTCTATTGCGGTCTACGGCCGCGCGGCGGATGGCTGCATGCGTTTTGACTTCGACGGCAACTCGGTACTGTACGGCCCGGACGAGCTGGCCGGGCATCAAGACCGTTTCCTGCGGCTGGTGGAGTCGCTGGTGGCTGACCCGGAGCAGCGGCTGGGTGCGGTGGAGGTGCTGACGTCGGCCGATCGGGAGCTGCTTGCGAGGTGGAACGGCACCGAACGGGCGGTGGCGGCGGGGTCGCTGCCGGGGTTGTTCGAGGCGCAGGCGGCGCGGTCGCCGGAGGCGGTCGCGGTGGTGTGCGGGGAGGTGTCGCTGTCGTACCGGGAAGTCAACGAGCGGGCGAACCGGCTGGCGCGGCTGCTGGCGGGGCGGGGCGCGGGCACGGAGTCGGTGGTCGCGGTGGCGGTGGATAAGTCCGCGGAGCTGGTGGTGGCGCTGCTGGGGATCGTGAAGGCGGGCGCGGCGTACCTGCCGGTGGATCCGGGGTACCCGGCGGAGCGGGTGGGGTTCATGCTGGCCGATGCGGGCCCGGCGGTGGTGGTGACGACGGCGGGGCTGGCGGGGCTGGCGGGCGGGGCTGGCGGGGTGCCGGTGGTGGTGCTGGATGATCCGGGGACGGCGGCGGAGCTGGCGGGGCTGGCGGGCGGGGATCTGGGGGCGGGGGAGCGGGGCGGGCCGCTGCTGGGGGGGCATCCGGCGTACGTGATGTACACGTCGGGGTCGACGGGGCGGCCGAAGGGCGTGATCGTGACTCACGCCGGTGTGGTCAACCTCGTGCAATGTCTCAGTGAACGCCTCAACGCAGACCGGCTTTCCTCCGTGCTTCAGCTCACCCCGGTTAGTTTTGATATGTCCGTGGCGGAAATATTCATGTCCATTAGCTGCGGCAGTTCGCTAGTAATGCCGACTGGAATCGGCTCCCATGGAGAGTTGCTCGGAGCGTTTATCAAAGAGACCGCCATTAGCCACTGCGCAATGACCCCCAGCATTCTGGGAACTATGGATCCCGAAGACTTCCCCGACCTTGAAGCCCTCGTGGTCGGAGGTGAGCCCTGCTCGCCAGAGGTGGCTGGGGCGTGGTCGGCGGGACGACGGATGGTCAATGGGTACGGCCCGACGGAGACGACCGTATGCGTGGCGATGAGTGATCCATTGCATGGGGCGGGGCCGGTGCCGATCGGGCGGCCGGTGTGGAATACGCGGGTGTTCGTGCTGGATGAGTGGCTGGGGGTGGTCCCGGCGGGGGTGGCGGGGGAGTTGTACGTGGCGGGGGTGCAGCT
>JBEKGC010000064.1:0-20291 GCA_050013055.1 Streptosporangiaceae bacterium | reverse complement strand
CACCTAATTCACCGCACCCGCTGAATGCCGGGGGTTAAGTGGCGTATGGGCCAATTTGTCGAAGGGAATAATGGTTCTACCATAACCGGCACATTGCCTGATTGTCAAGTGCCATATGGCCGGGGTCGAATGACTCCAGTTTTTTTATCCTGTCCCGGATATCCTTACGGTAGGGTCATTCGAGCACGGGAAATATCCGGGGGTAGTTATGCAACACATCTGGTGCCGAAATTCGCTTGTCGCGGCGGGATTGGTGACCGCCGCAGCGAGTTGGATCTCAATATCAAGTGGCGCTGCTTCGGCGGCGGCTGTTGCTATTGCCGTCTCGTTCCCGCAGCAGGTCTACGCTCCTTACTTCGAGACGTGGACTAGCGATAGCCTCACCCATACCGCGGAACTGTCCGGGGATCATTATTTCACGATGGCTTTTCTGCAGACAGTCCCCGGCCAGTTCTGTAAGCTTTACTGGAGTGGGGACACCGGGAAGCCCGTTTCCGCGGCCATCTACGGCGCTGACATAATCAAGCTGCGGAGCATGGGAGGGGACGTCATCGCCTCCTTCGGCGGGAGTACGGCAGACGCCGACCGGACCGAGATCGCTGACTCCTGCGGGACCGCCAGCACTATAGCCGCAGCGTACGAGTCCGTGATACGCACCTACGGGGTGACCCGCCTGGACATGGATGTCGAGGGTAAATCCCTGGCCAATTCCGCCGGGATCAAGCGCCGGAACCAGGCCATAAAACTGGCCGAGTCGTGGGCGGCCCGGCGCGGTACCCCCCTGCAAGTCCAGTACACGCTTCCGGTCGCGGAGTCAGGCTTGCTTGCCAACAGCCTTGCTGTCCTGCGGGATGCCGTGGCCGAGGGCGCCAGGGTGGATGTCGTGAACGTCATGGCATCCGACTACTTCGCAGGTGCGGGCACCGTCAATATGGGTGCTGCTGCCGAGAGCGCCCTCCTGGGAGTGCACAAGCAGCTGTCGCAGCTATACCCCACGACAAGCTCGGCGAATATCTGGCGCATGCAGGGAGTTACGCTCCTGCCAGGAATCGATAGCGCGCCGAACCGGACGGAGGTGACGAGACTCGTGGACGCCGCCAACGTGCTCAGTTTCGCTCAGGCCAATCACATCAATCTCATCACCGCCTGGGCGGTGCAGCGCGATAACGGTAGCTGCCCGGGGACCGCCGACAGCAATTCGGGCTCTGGTCTCAGGCAGGCGACCTGGGCGTTCAGCGATGTGCTGAACTCCTTCACGAGCTTATCCACGCGCCGGGGAGCCCGGGGGGATCTTTCCCCCGGGCTTTGCCATGTTTTAGCCCCCGGGCTTTGCCATGTGTAGCGGCGATCAGGCCATCCGGACATGCCACTTGGGGCGATATGCGGAGATATCACCCTTCGGTGGACCCATATTCACATTAAATAGAATGTGACGGCTGTTGCCAACTCAAGAATGGCATGTCCTGATAATGTCGGAAAATGAGCCAAAAGGGTAGGCTAGCAGATAACGAAATGGTATCGAGTCATGAGCTAGTTGTTCATGATCTGCGGTTTCATGCGATCGTCTGGTTTGGCTGCTGCGCCTCTGTAAATTGTGAAAAAAGGTCGCCAATGGACTGGCTGGAATCATATGGAGTAGTATATGTCATCTTACCGTGAGGTCTCTCAAATGGCTCTTGACCTGCTGGTTATCGGGCTAGGGTACGTCGGGCTGCCACTAGCCCGTGAAGCCACGTTCTGCGGCATGACGACGGCCGGATATGACGTGCACCCGGGCGTCGTGGCCACTTTGACCGCTGGCCGCTCGCATGTCGGTGACATTCCCGATTGCGACATCGCGGAGATGCTGTCCAGGGGATTTCGCGTCACCGCCGAGGCGGCGGCGATAGGTGTGCCGGATGTGGTCGTGATCTGCGTTCCTACGCCGCTGTCAGCCGATGGTGCGCCCGACCTGTCGGCGGTACGCGCCGCGGTCGGCGTGACGGGCCGCCTGCTCCGGCCGGGCATGCTCGTGGTGCTCGAGTCCACAACCTACCCGGGCACCACCGACGAGGTGGTCAGGCCGATGCTCGAGGAGGCTTCCGGGCTGACGGCAGGCCGGGACTTCTCGCTGGCGTTCTCGCCGGAGCGGATCGACCCGGGCAACCAGGACTTCGGACTGAGGAACACGCCGAAGATCGTCGGCGGGCAGACACCATCGTGTGCCGATGCGGCCGTGCGGTTTTACGGCAAGCTATGCGATCACATCGTCCGGGCCAGGTCCGCGCGTGAGGCCGAGATGGCTAAGTTGCTGGAGAACACCTACCGGCACGTAAACATCGCACTCGTCAACGAGATGGCGATCTTCTGCCATGAGCTCGGTGTGGATCTGTGGGACGCGATCGCGTGTGCCGCGACGAAACCGTTCGGGTTCCAGGCGTTCCGGCCGGGCCCCGGCGTGGGCGGGCACTGCATTCCCATCGACCCCAATTACCTGTCCTTCAAGGTCCGCTCCCTCGGATACCCGTTCCGGATCGTCGAGCTCGCGCAGGAGATCAACAGCCGGATGCCGGCCTACGTCGTTGACCGGGCCATCGAATTGCTGAACGACCACTCCAAGTCGCTCAAGGGCGCGCGCGTTCTGGTGCTCGGCGTCAGCTACAAGCCAGACGTGGCGGACCAGCGTGAGTCCCCGGCGCGCGTGGTCGCCCGCAAACTTCGCTCTCGCGGCGCGGTGCTCACCTACCACGACCCGCACGTGACCGGGTGGGCGATCGACGGCCAGGCGGTCCGGCGCGTGGCCGACCTGTACCGTGAGGTCGCCGAGGCCGACCTGGTCCTGCTGCTGCAGGATCATTCCGCCTACGATCTCGACCGGATCGCCTGCGATGCGCGCCTAGTCCTGGATACCCGAGGGCGGACCGCAGGACCCCGGGTCGAGGCTCTCTGAGCCCGCCCCGCGATGACAGAGATGCCCACGGTCGCTCCGCGACCGCTGACTGCCGACACGCTACGCGCCGAACCGGTCGTCCGGCTCGTCGCACTGGCCGTACTGGTCTTCATCCTCGGACTGATCGCCTGGCACATCACGCTGAAGGCGCGCGAGATGTCCGGTGCCGGGGTGGTCTACACGGTGGTGGTCAGCAGCTACGTCCTTTCCCGGTTCGCGCTGGCCGCTCTGTACCGGACGCCGCCGGACGCCGGGATCGAGCCCGAGCTCGCGATCATCGTCCCGGCTTTCAACGAAGGTCCCGCGGTCGCCCGCACCATCCACGCCTGCCTGGCACTGGACTACCCGCGCGACAAGCTTGAGATCGTCGTCGTCAACGACGGGTCGACCGACGATACCTGGGAGCACATGGTCGCCGCGGCCGCGATGTACCCGCCGGATGCGGTCCGCTGCGTCGACCTTGGCTCGAACCAGGGCAAGCGCGCCGCGATGGCGGCCGGCGTGCGTGCTACCTCCGCCGAGATCCTGGTCTTCGTCGACTCGGACTCCATGCCGGAACCAGATGGCGTCCGCAAGCTCGTCCAGGTCTTCGCGCGCAAGAAGGTGGGTGCCGCCTCAGGCCTGACCATGGTGCGGAACGCGGACACCAACGCGCTGACCAGGATGCAGCAGGCGCGCTATTACGTCTCGTTCCAGCTGCTGAAGACCGCCGAGTCCGTCCTTGGCGCCGTCGCCTGCAATCCGGGGTGCTTTTCCGCGTACCGGCGAGCCGCTGTGCTCCCGCTTCTCGAGCGCTGGGAGCGGCAGCGATGGCTAGGCACGGAATGCACATTCGGCGACGACCGCTCCCTCACCAACATGATGCTCCGCGCGGGCTGGATGAGCTGCTACCACGACGGCGCAGTCGCGTGGACCGACGTGCCGGAGCGATATCATAAATTCTTCCGGCAGCAGCTGAGATGGAAAAAATCATGGCTGCGCGAGGGCCCCATCTTGCTGAGCCACATCTGGCGGACGCGGCCGCTCGCGTTCCCCGCGGTCCTGATCCAGACGGCTGCGGGCCTGATGAGCCCGTTCGTGCTGGCGTACAACCTGTTCTGGCGCACTGCCGCCACCGGCATCCCGCCGACCCTGTACCCGATCGCGATGTACATGATCGCCTGCGCTTACGGGCTGCTTTACCGGTGCCAGCGCAATGACGGCCTGTGGAAATGGGCCATAATCGGCACCTTTTTCTATATCGCATTCTCGCCGCAACTCGTCTGGGCGGCGATCCGCGTCCGCGACACATCCTGGGGAACACGCGGTGGTCCCGCGGCGCCCGGGGTGACGTGATCTACGAAAGGGGCTCTCCCATGAATTGCCGCCCTCGCCGGCCCAGGCTAATCACGATGCTGTTCGCCATCACGCTGGCGTGCATGGCGGCGTTCCCGGCGTCGGCGGCGCGGGCCGCCACTCCAGGCACGGTCGTCTCGCTGACCTTCGACGATGGCCTCGAAAACCAGTACACCACCGCGCTCCCGATTCTGCAGCAGTACGGGGTGCCGGCGACGTTTTATATCATCACCGGGTTCACCGGCGTCATTTCTGGCTACATGACCCAGACGCAGCTCCAGGCCCTGTACGCCGCCGGGAACGAGATCGCGGGCCACACCGTGCTGCACCCCATGCTGGCGCAGCTGAGCAGCGACGAGGCTACCCGGGAGATCTGCCAGTCCCGCGACACGCTGCTCAGCTGGGGCTTCCCGGTCACCGACTTCTCGTATCCGTACTCGGACTACAAATCCACCACCGAGCAGATCGTCCAGCAGTGCGGGTACAACTCCGGCCGGCTCGACGAGAACCTCGCGTCGCCTTTCAGCTGCCAAAGCGGCTGCGCGCTGACCGGCACGATTCCCCCGGCCGATCCGTATGCCATCCCTACTCCTGACTCCGTGCAGACCACCTGGACACTGGCCAACCTCGAAGCGGTGGTGACCCAGGCGGAGACCGTCGGCGGCTGGACACCGATCACCTTCCATAACATCTGCGAGAGCGGCTGCGGAGCTTACTCCACGACGCCGGAGATATTCAGCGCCTTCCTTGCGTGGCTGCAGACACAGAACGTGTCGCTCGAGACGGTCCACCAGGTTATCGGCGGCCCGGTGCAGCCCGCGGTGAGCGCGCCTCAAGTAGCGCCCGCGGCGCCGGGTGTCAATGGCGTAGTCAACTCGTCGCTGGAGACCCCGGACCAGTACAACGCCGGCTACCCCTACTGCTGGATGGCGAGCACGAGCGGGACGAACAATGCCAGCTTCGCCGAGACCGGCAACGCGCACACCGGATCGGTGGCGCAGACCGTCACGATCAGCTCCTACACCAGCGGTGACGCCAGGCTCATCACCCGGCAGGATCTGGGCCAGTGCACGCCGAGCGTGGTCGCTGGCGATTCGTACATCATGTCGGCCTGGTACCGGTCGACCGCGCCGACCCGCTTCACGCTCTGGTACCGGGACGGCAACGGCGGCTGGCACTACTGGATGCAGAGCCTGCCGTTCGCCGCGGTCGGCTCATGGACGCAGGCGACCTGGGCGACGCCGGCCGTGCCAGCCGGGGCGACCGGGCTCAGCTTCGGCCTGGATATCGCCGCGGCCGGCACCCTCACCACCGACGACTACTCGCTGGCAGACTCCGGCGGCCCGCCCACCAGCCCGGTTGTCTCGCTCACCTCCCCGGCGGCGGGAAGCACGCTGACCGGGCAGGTGAGCTTGACCGCCACCGCTACTTCCCCGGTCGGCATCGCCCGGGTCGACTACCTCGTCAACAGCGCCGTGGTCGCCACCAGCACGACCGGGCCCTCCTACCCCGCCACATGGGATTCCACGACCGTCGGGGACGGCCCGGTGACGGTGACTGCCCGGGCTACCGACGACAGCGGCACCCAGACGAGCGTCGGGACGTCGGCCACCGTGTCGAACGCGGCCAACAACGGCGGGAACATGCTGGCCAATGCCTCGCTGGAGACCGACACCTCCGGAACCACGACCCCGGACTGCTGGCAGCAGGGCGGCACCGGCACCAACAGCTACACCTGGGCACGCACCAGCAGCGCCCACACCGGCAACTGGGCCGAGTCCTTGACGGTGACCGCCTACACCACCGGCGACCGCAAGCTGGTCACCTCCCAGGGGGCGAACGCCTGCTCGCCGAGAGTCACCCCGGGGTCCACTTACCGGCTGGGCGTCTGGTATCAGTCCACCCAGGTGACCCACATCGTGGCCTTCTACCTGAACTCCAGCGGGACCTGGGTGTACTGGACGCAGAGCCCCGCCTTCGCCGCCTCAGCCGGCTGGTCTCAGGCCAGCTGGACCACCCCACCGATCCCGGCGGGCGCGACTGCGCTGAGCTTCGGGCAGAACCTCGCCGCGGTGGGCACGCTGGTCACCGACGACTACACCATGACCGCGAACTGACGTGCAAAAGAACGCTTCGACGAAGGATATGCGCCCAGGAATGACTGACA
Source organism: Streptosporangiaceae bacterium (assembly GCA_050013055.1). GTDB lineage: Bacteria > Actinomycetota > Actinomycetes > Streptosporangiales > Streptosporangiaceae > Palsa-504. The sequence goes on along the minus strand of JBEKGC010000064.1, from coordinate 13,860 downwards.
ATCAGCGCACCACGACCCAGGCGCGGTCCGTCGGCCGATGGCGGCAGCGAGCGCGGGCCCTCACCGCCGCCGCCGGGCTCGTCGCCGTACTCGGCGGTGCGGGCTATGCGTTCGTGCTCAAGTCCTTTCCCTATCAGACCCCCCAGGACTTGCCGCCGCGAGTGGTGCTTACCCCCGGTATCGTCGCCGACTTCACCGCCTACCTGAGCGGCCTGCCCGAGGTACCGGTACTCACCTGGCGTGACGTGTCGCATCGCACGGGGGTGCTGGTCACGACGCCCCACGCGTTCGCCACGCAGCTTGCCGTGCTGCGTCACGAGGGATACCAGTCGATCGGCCTCGGCACGCTCGAAGCGGTCGCGGCCGGCCGGCCTGCGCGCCTGCCCAGCCGGCCGATCGTGTTCACGTTCGGCGGCGGGTTGTCGACCGACTGGACGACGGTGGATCCCATCCTGCGGCGGTACGGCTTCCGGGCGGTTGCCTTCATCAACCCCGCTGACGTTGCGAGCAAGAGCCCGTCATACTTCCTCACCCGCAGCGAACTGGCCACCATGGCGTCCTCCGGACGCTGGGACATCGGCCTGGAACTGCCGGGCGGCTGGCGATCCAGCCAGGAGGCGTCCGCCGCGGTGACCCAGGCCCTGAGCCAGCTCGAAGGCGACGCGGGCCGTCAGGTCATCGCGTTCGGCTGGGCCGCGCTCAGGTTCTCCATTGCGTCGCAAACAACCGAGCCGGTGATGAGAAACACCCTGCTCCGGAAGAAGTTCGCGCTGGTTTTCGGACGCCCCGCAGCCGGGGATGCGAGCTTCGTGGTGGGTGGGTCGGCCGCCCGCCCGCTGCCCAGGGTGAACATGACCGCGGCGGACAGCCTGCGATCGCTGTCGCTTCGGCTGCGCGCGGGGGTGCAGGCGCCGCCGCCGCGTAACTTGCTCGGCCTACCCTGGCGTTCGGCAGGAGGCCGCTGCCTGATTGCCGGGCGGGGGCTGGAGGTGACGGGCAGCCGTTTCGCGCTGTGTACCGTGCTGGCCAACGGAGATCAGTGGATCCGCTATGGACTGCGCCTGAGCATCGCGGCCACCTCGGGCGACACGGCGATCGTGGACCTGCACGTCAGCCCGAAGGGATGCCTGGAGATCGCCTTCGGCGCGAGTGACCTGAGCATCAAGCAGCGGAGCGTCGGCCGCTGGGCGGTGCTGCGACAGGTCAGGGTCGCAGCCCGCGCCTCGTCTTCCCTCATCGGGGCGGGGGCGCTGCAAGTCAGCATCAGCCTGGCCGGCCGGACGCTCTCACTGCACGTGCAGGGCGGCGACATTCGGCATGGCCTCAGCATCCGGCAGAGCGTGAGCCCGCAAGTCCACAGCGGCGTGATCGCCCTCGGCCTGGCCACGCCAGGTAAGCCAGGCCGGATAACCTTCCGGCAGGTCACCGTCGTCACGAACGCGTGACGGTAAAGGCCCGGAACATGAACTCGGTGTAATCGCCGCGCAGGCCTACCCGGCCAGGCAGGGTGATGGGCGCGGTGTCGCCTACGCCGTCGTCAACCGCCTGGAGCCGTAGCCAGCCAGCTATCCAGACCTTGAGGTCCACGTCAGCGCCGTTGTTCACCGCGCTCGTCTTGACCTGCACCCAGCGCCCGACGACCGAGGGGACGTGGGCCATCGCGAGCGTAAAGTACGTCCCGCCCGCGGTCGGCCCGCCCGGCACCTTCTTCTTGATCACGACGACACCGTCACGGCGGTCCACGCTGACGACGTACAGCAGGTCCGGACTCTGGTACCGGAGGAAGACGTGCACCCCCTGCCAGGTGAGATTGGCTTCGGTCGGCGGCGCGGCGAATCGCTGGACGAGCAGGGAGAAGGACACCGCAACGTTCTGGAAGCCGACGTCCCTCGTGACCAGCCGGAAGACCGACGAGTCCGTGGTGCTTGCCGACCGGGGCCCGGGCGACCCGCGATCGGGAACGCCCGTCCAGCCCGCATGGTCGCGGGCGAACAGGGATCCGCTGGTGACGAGCCACACGGCCGAGACCTTGGCCGCGCGATCATGCGGGTTGAAGTAGGCGAACTCGTTCGTGATCAGCCCGTTCGGCTGGTTGAAGTTGTCGGCGAGCAAGGGCCGCCGCAGGAAGACCAAGAGCTGGATCATGACAAGCACCGCTACGACGGCGGCCAGGCAGGTGAACAGGACAGTGCGATGCGTCCGGCTCCCGCAGCCCGCCAGCCAGCGAATTACACCGTCGGCCACCAACATCCCAGCATGCTACGCCTTGTAGCGTTTCCATGACGTTACGTTAGAAACAAATCTCTGCGTCCCCGCCCGCACAGGCCATCGTCCTGACTGCGGGGCGAGCGGAAGTCTGTGCAGGTTCCCGGCGGCACGAACCTACTTATCACAGTCATAAGAGCCGAATGGCCGTACTTGACGGGACTTCTGCAACTGCGCCATATATATACCAGCCGGCAGGCAAGCCCGCCGAGCCTGTTGCCGCTATGACACCCCAGGCGATCATGACGTGACCAATCACTTCATATGCCTCAACACGTGGCATAGATGATGATCTTCGTTTCTGATCATGATCGCCCGTTTTGCCACTCTTGATTCATGGTCATTTTCAAGAGCGCCACACCCATGCATCATCAGATGATCATGGTCAGTTCCGCCGCTCCGGCTGGCGGGAGATTAGCCGCGCCGTCGGCGCCATCGTCGCCCAGCACCTGGAAGAAGCACTCACGCGCCGGTTCGGCGTGGAATGGGTCGCGCGCGACGACGGCCACGGTTTTGAGATCAAGGGCATCTCCGGCCAGTTGATGCGCGTGTTCTCCTCGCGCCGCGAGTCCATCACCGCCGACCTGCGCGACCGCGCCACGCGGTTCGAGCAGCGCTACGGACGCAAACCCTCCCAGCGTGAGCTCGCGCAACTCGCGCAAGCAGCCAACTTCAAGACGCGCGCCGCCAAGACCGGCACGCTAGATCCCGCGCAACTGCACGCGCGCTGGGCCGATAAGCTCGCGCGCACCCTCGGCGTCCCGCTCGCGTCCGTCGCGCCATCGGTGTGGCACAACACCACCGGCCACGCAAGCAAGCGCACGCAAGACCCGGACGGTCCGGTCCTGACCGAGCTCGAGCTGACTCGCGCCGCGCAAAAAGCCGTCGCGCTGGCCCAGCAGGCCAAAAGCGCCTGGACCCGCGCCGATGTGATCAAGTACCTCGGCCGGGTCCTGCCCCGCACCGGCCAGGACCCCGCCGCGGCCGCCGCGCTGCTGGAAAACCTCACCGACCGCGCCCTGCGCGGCGAGTTCGACCCAGTCATCTGCCTGGAGGCACCCGAGCTGGCCGCGGTTCCGGCCAGTCTTAGGAGGCGTGACCGAAGCGTTGGTCCTTCAGGTGTCCTTTGCCAACAAATCTGAGCTATTGCCAGCGCGTCTGAGCCATTTGCGGATCTCTGCCATCCAACTTGAGCCATCGAGGGCTTGACGGCTGCCTGGTCCCCCGGCCGCCGCTCTGCCAGGTGGCGGTCGTGATGGACAGTCCGCCTGCGGTTTGCGGCGGTTCTGCGCCTGCGCGCGTTGGCGGCCATACTGTGGGCGTGGGCGACGACATCGTGGGACGGCCGGTCAATGCGGTGCTGGCGCCCCCGCAGGCCGAGCGGTTCGCAGCGGTCGCCGACGTGGACCCGAACCGGCTGGTCCTGAACGTGACCGGGTGGAACAAGCTGGTCCTGCTCGATTTTGACCGGGTGTTCCTGTTCCCGCGTTCGGCTACCGGCGTGGAGTGGTTCGAGCGGGAACTCGCTGCCTACCGGGCTCTAGCCAAGACGCAGCTAGGCATCGTGCCGCGCCTGCTGGGCTGCTGGGAGGACCCGGAAATCTACCCGTTCCCGTTTGCGGCCGTGACCCGCCTGCGCGGCAAGGTGCCAGCCGAGCTCGAGGTTCTCATCGAGCAGCTGGGCCGGGCCATCGCCTGCTGGCATGAGCTCGAGCCGCCTGCACTTGCCGGGGCCCGCCCTCCCCGTCACCACGACACCGCTCATCATCGCTGGCTGCGACGGGCTCTGGACCCGGCTACCAGCGTCGGCGCGGCTGCGGAGGCGGCGGATCTTCTCGGCCGGCCCGGACGTGCCCCGGTGTGGGCGGACCTGCTGGCCAGCGCCGCCCAGCTCCCTCATGTCCTAGTCCACGGCGACATTCACGACGGTCAGCTGCTTGCCGATGGCGACCGGCTGACCGGCATCATCGACTGGGAAACAGCCCGGGTCGACCACCCGTTCTGGGACTTCGACCTCGGCCAGTGGGGCACCGGGCTGTGGCGGCGGCGCCGCCCCGACATCAGCGCCCTGTGGGCGCGGGGGTGGCACGCGTATGCCCAGGCGCGGGGGCTCGACGTCGGCTCCCGCCCGCTGGAGACCGCCTTTCGCCTCCGGCACGCGCTTCGTCTGCTCGCCGATCCGGGTGATCCCGCTGTCGATGGCACGATCGAAGAGCACCTGGCGCATCTGTAGCGGACCCGCGCCCGCATTGCAGCATGGCCGTCGAGCGCACGGCATCCACTCTCACCTGACCGGCGCAGGCACCCAACCCGGCATGCCCCGTGCCGAAATGGCTCGGATTGCCTGGCAGACGAGCGCCCGCAACCGCGCAAATCCCTACCACTGGAACTGAGCCACCGCAGGTCAAAGGTGGACCGGGCCGATTTTATCCGTCACCGGACAGCGGCGGCGGCGAGGGAAGCGCTCGCTGCCTAATCCCGCGCCAGAACCCGCTGCTCACTGCTGAGTAACAAGTCCGCTGGCGCCCAGGATGGCATCAATCGGCCGACGGTCTCCGACCAACGCGGGACAACCGAGTCTGGGTGATCGTTTCCAAACCTCCACGTGAGGAGGCGAGTACCGAAGATTAGCCTAACGATCGCAGAAACACCAGTTCAACCCGCACCCGAGCGTTGGCACGGCACACGGTTCAAGCATGGACACCGAGCTGGTGTGAGACAAAGTCGAGTTCCACCCGACCGGTCCCCGCGATCAACTGCCGCCAGGCATCGATCCCCTCACTGGCTGCTCGTTGCCAGTCAGCCTGAGTGAACTGTGGAACCTGGGGCGCGGCGAGGGCGGCAATCTGCGCCGCAAGGTCCGGATCAACGATCTTCGCCTGCGCCAGATCCCGGTTCGCGGTGGCCGCGTAGGCAAGCGTAAGCGACGAAATCGCGAATTCCAGCCCGACGTCACCGGATTCTGCGGAGTCGTCGTGCTGCACATCTGTGGCCAGGAATCGACCCGTATTCGGTGACCACCCTGGCAGCGCACCCGCTCCGCCGGTCATGCACCGCGGAGCACCGGTCGCAGGTAGTGGCCGTGTACGAGGAAGCCGCGCTTGGCCAGAACGCTGCGGTGCTGCGGCGGGAAGGCCTGTGTCGGCCTCAGGTCCGGGAATGAGCCGCCGCCGCGCTCTGGTAAGTCCTGCTCCAGGCTGGCATCCACGATATGCGGGAGGGACCGTCGCGAGCTGGAACACTTGGTTCAACGTGTTATCTTAAAATGCCAGCGATCCTGTTCTCGGTGACAAGCCGCAGCTACCTAGACTGGGGAGGATAGGCCACGGATGAACTGGATTACCCAGGATTGCGCGCTGGCCTCGACTGCACTCCGCCAATAACCACCATGAGCCTCGTCAGCATCTAGCGGGCCCACTTCCCGGAGGACTGTAATCTCTATCTGGGAAAGCATCCTCAAGAAACCGTGACGAGGTGCAGCTATAGCGATTGGCCGCCCTATGGCTTGACTACTGGTAGCACCTTCCGCCGGCTGACTTGGGCGACCCGAGGTCACTCGGCAGCGATGGATCACAGTATTGGATCAGAGAGGGAGCAATGGGTGAGACCGTAGGAATTGTCGGGCTCGGAATGATAGCAAAACTTCATGTCCAGGCACTCGAGCAAATCGAAGGCGTGGAAGTGATTGGTGGCACCGATGTCGACCCCGGCCGCACGCTGACCCACATGGGGCAGCAACTGCCCGTCTACACCAACATCGACGACCTGCTGGACCGATCCCCTTCGGCAGTAATAGTGGCTACGCCGACGCCTACTCACTACGACATATACAGGAAACTTGCCTCACACGACAATCGGCCCCGACGAGTCGTGATCGAGAAGCCGCTGGGATCCTCTCTTGAGCAGGTAGATAATATTCTGGGCTCAGGTGACGGCATGGACGTGATTGGTCTATATCACGCGGCCAGTGCGCCCGAGGTATTGTGGGCAGTGGAGAATGCGCTTCCGTGGCAGGAAAAATATGGCGCCTTCTCGGGGTACATGGCGTCATTCGCTGATCCCTACCAGGATCGGGGAAGTTCTCACGATCAAGTGTACGTCAATAGCTGGCTCGACTCAGGCATTAACGCCCTCAGCGTCGCATTCCGCTTTCTTCAGCTTACCGCGGTCGATCAACTGGCCATCTTGGATGAGCGGAACAGCACCTTCGAGGCATCGGTACGTTTCCTGAGTAACGGAATAGAGAGCGCAGGAACTATTCGAACCAGCTGGGATGTATCTGTACCGGCCAAGCAGAGTATCCTACGCCTCGGCGAAGAGACGCATCTATATCTTGACCATCAACACGTCTCGGGCTCTCTCCGGCATCGGGATCAGATTCTGCAGGAATTCAAATACACGGGCTCAATCCATAGGCTTCAGCTGCACTACCAGAATGCTTTTAGAAGCGTGTTTATCGATAAAAGCGGCTACTATACGACCGACGAAAGCCGATTGCTGCACGTCCTTCTCTTTGAGAGTACCTCCTGAACATTCCAGGGAGGCTGTCCTGCGCGGCCCGGGGCCCGGACGAATGGGGTGACTGAGGGAGCAGTTGAATACGTATTGCTCGCGCGGCATCGGCGAGCACTCGCCGCCGTCCGAGCCGCCGCCACCCGGCGGCTCGGCCACCTTGAGGTCCTCGTCGACGCCGAGCGCAACGATGGTGCGCAGCACGATGCCGACATCAGCCACGCGCAGGCGAGCGTACGCACCCTCGTCGTCACCGCCCGCGAAGACCTCCAGATCGGCCGGGAAATCCGCAGCGTTCTGGTCGCCGGCAGGTGACCGGCCTTCGCGGCATCGAACCGGCGCGTCCCAATCCGGCACACTGGGGCTCGGCTCGTCTGTCCAGGCCGGTTTACCGCTGTCAAGCGGATGCCGCCGCAGCGGCAGCTACAGGGCTAGCCCGGCCGGGGGATGGTGAGCTCGAGGCGGCGGGTGATCTCTTCCGCCACCGCGGCGGGGGAGCCGGCGGCGAAACCACGAGGCAGGGTTCCCCCGGAACTGGAAGCTCCAGTTCGGCGAGCTGGCTGTTGAGCAGCTGGGCGGGAAAGAAGTGACCCTGCTGCTGCGCGAGCCGCGCGGTCAGGTCGTCCCCGGCAACGTTCAGGATGATGACACGTACCGCGGGGCGCCCCCGGCGCAGCAGGTCACGGTAGGAGCGCTTGAGCGCCGAGCAGGCAACCCGGCGGACTCGCCTGCCGCGATCCGCTGGTCGATCCACGTCCCCGCCACCCGCAACCAGGGCCAGCGGTCGTCATCCGTGAGCTCGGCACCGGATCGCATCTTGGCGATGTTGGCGGCAGGATGCAGCACGTCGCCGTCCTTAAAGGCCAAGCCCAGGCCGCTGGTCGAGCAGGCCGGCCCGGTGGACTTTCCGCTGCCGGACACCCCGCCCAGGATAACGATCATGCATTGACATTTTACCAGTAAGGCACCTGGGCGACCCCGGCAGGCTCTCGGCACCAAGCCTTGCGGATCGGTGGAGAACTCGAAGCCCTCGGTGCAGTGCGGCTGCAGGCAGAACTTGCGCCACAGCACCGAGATCGAGTCATGGCTGACGCTGATGCCCCTGGCCCGGTGCAGCCAGTCCGCCAGCCGCCGGCTCGACCAGTGCGTCACCCCTGCTGCCCGGGCCGGCGACGCTGGCCTGCTGGCCGGGTTCACCGCAGGCGGTAGAGGTCCTCGCCGGCGTCGGGCACGACGAGGGTGTCCGGGTCGGCGGCCCACGCGGCGGGGTCGACCTCGGCCGGGTCGAGGTAGTCGAGGTTGATCGCGCGGGTGACACCCTCGGTGATGCCGGTGGCCAGGGTGACCGTGACCCGGTCGTGTTCGCCGTTGACCTCGTCCCAGGTTCCTGCGCCCCGTAGGTGCGTGGAGTGGGCCAGGTCGCCCCAGTGCTGGTCCTTGAAGCGGTCCCACTGCTTGACGAAGTAGTCCCGGCAGTGATATCCGATCTGCTCGATCGCCGGGTGGGTCGTGGCGATCTCGCGGATGTGCGGGGCGTAGAGCACGACCTGGCCGCCGTCGGCCACGATGGGCTCCACCTTGTAGAAGCCCTTGGCGCCGGTCCACATGTCGTCGTATTTGGCCGGGATCAGCGACAGGACCCGACGCACCGGGGCGTCGAGGTAGCGGATGTGCGTTTCGGCCGACACCGCCGCCGCCGCCGCCCAGGCCGCTGACGGGTCAGCGAACATCATGGCGTGCAGGTCCTGGGTGCGGGACTTGGTGACCATGCAGAGCGCGAGCCGCTCGCCGGGGACCATCGATGCGGCCTCGTCGATGAGCGCGCGGACCGGGGTTATCCCGCGGGTGCCGATGATATTCGCGCTGGTGATCAGCGCGCCCAGCCAGTGCGACAGGTCGATGAGCTCCAGGCCCGAGACGCCGGGGAAGAGATACTTGTTGCCGCCGGAGAAGCCCACGACCTCATGCGGGAACACCGGGCCGACGATGACCGTGACGTCGTGCTCGACCACGGCGCGGTTGACGCGCACGTGCGCCGCGTGGTGCGGCATGCCGTTGGACAGCTCGGCGATCCGGTCGGCGCTGATGGTTCCGACCTCCGCGAAAGCGGAATGATCCCACCAGGCGTGGTTGAGCACGGTCATCGACGGATAGCGGTCGGCCAGAGCGCCGGGCTCGTAGCCGAGGTGCGCGGCAAGCTGCTGCTCGCTCATCGCGGCGTGGGTGCCGAGCGCGACGAGAACCGTCAGGCGGCTGACGCGCCCGTGCAGCACGTCGTGGACCGCCGATACCACTAGCGGCAGCGGGCAGCTGCGGGTGCCGTCTGGCACCAGCACGCACACGCTGCGCCCGTCCAGGTGCGCGGCCTCAAGCTGGTCGTGCACGAACGCCCGGATCTCGTCCTCGGTGAGGACGACGTGCGGGCCGCCGATCTGCGCTACTCCCGTGGTCGCCGGACCCGCCGTCTCGGCCATGTCACACCCCACATCCGCTGGCTGGCGCTCGGCCGCCGGGGTGGCCCCTTGGCCAGCTGCTAAGCCAATCTGTACGGTTAGCATATGGGTGCACCCGGGGCGGCGCAGAACTTGCACCCGGATCGGCTGCTGCCCGCGGAGCCGGGCGAGCGGGCGATCGCGCGGCAGCTGTACGACGCGGTGCGTGACCTGCCGGTGATTTCGCCGCACAGTCATGTCGATCCGAGGTTGCTGCTCGCCAACGAGCCGTTCCCAGACCCTGCGACGCTGTTCGTGACGCCCGACCATTACGTGACGCGGCTGCTGCACGCCGACGGGGTCGGGCTCGACGCCCTCGGGGTGGGGCAGGGCCCGCTCTCCGAAGCCGCGTCGCGGGCGGCGTGGCGGCTGCTGTGCGAACGCTGGGACCTGTTCCGGGGCACGCCGGTGCGCTTCTGGCTCGAGGCCGAGCTGGCCGGCATCTTCGGCGTCACGGCGCGCCCGTCGAAGCAGACGGCTGACGTGATCTACGACCAGGTGGCCGAGCGCCTCGGACAGGCCGCCTACCGCCCGCGGGCGCTGTTCGACCGCTTCCGCATCACGGTCCTGGCGACCACCGACGACCCCTGCTCCGACCTCGCGGCGCACGCCGCGCTGGCCGCCGACCCGGCGTGGTCGGGACGGGTGATCCCGACGTTCCGCCCCGACCGCTATCTCGAGCCGGGGCAGCCCGGGTGGCGCGAGGCGGTCGCCCGGCTGGGCGAGGCCGCGAAGACCGACACTGGGGACTACGCCGGTTATGTCCGCGCGCTGGAGGAGCGCCGCCGCTACTTCGTCGGCCACGGCGCGACCTCAGCCGACCATAGCCACGCCGATGTGCGGACCGACCCGCTCGAGCCCGCCGGGGCGGCGCGGATCTACCGCGCGGCGCTCGCCGGCGCGGCCACGGACGGGGAAGCAGTGGCGTTCCGGCGGCACATGCTGGCGGAGATGGCCCGGATGTCCTGCGACGACGGACTGGTGATGACGCTGCATCCCGGCGTGCGGCGCAACCATCACCGGCCCACCTACGAGCGGTTCGGGCCGGACACCGGCCATGACATCCCGATCCGCATCGAGTTCACCGACGCGCTGCGCCCGCTGCTGGAACGCTTCGGCACCCACCCGGGCTTCCACCTGGTCGCCTTCACCGTCGATGAGACGGTCTGGTCGCGCGAGCTCGCGCCTCTGGCCGGGTTCTACCCGAGCGTGTACGTCGGGGTGCCGTGGTGGTTCCTCGACGCTCCCGACGCCATCGGGCGCTTTTTCGCCGCGGTGACCGAGACGGCCGGTTTCTCCCGGACGTCCGGCTTCGTCGACGATACCCGGGCGTTCTGCTCGATCCCCGCCCGGCATGACATGTCGCGTCGCATCAACGCGGGCGTCCTCGCGCGGCTGGTAGCCGAGCATCGCCTTGATGAAGACGAGGCCGCCGGGACCGCGATCGACCTTGTCACCGGCCGCCCGGCCGCGGTGTTCAAGCTGTGAGCGCCGCGCGGCTGTCGCGAACGGCAGGGCGGGGCCGAGCCGCAGCGCCGGTGCGGCTCGTCCACCTGGGGCTCGGCAACTTCTTCCGCGCCCACCCGTGCTGGTACACCGAACATGCCCCGGACGCCGCGCAGTGGGGGTTCGCGGCCTTTACCGGGAGGGGCCGCTCTCCCCTGGTCGGTGAGCTGAACGAGCAGGAGGGACTCTACACACTCGTGTCACGCGCCGCCGATGCAGACCGGTTCGAGGTGCTGGGCAGCCTCTCGCGAGCTCATTGGGCGGACGACAACGATGAGTGGCTGCGCTACTTCGAGGATCCCGACCTGTCCGCGGTCACGATCACGGTGACCGAGGCCGGGTACCTCCGCGGCGCCGACGGCGGCCTCGACACCGGCCGGCCCAAGGTCCAGGCCGACATCAAGGCGCTGCGCGACGACCCCACCGGGGTCGTGCGCACCGCTCCCGCGCGCCTGGTCGCCGGGATCGCGGCCCGGCGGCGGGCCGGCGCGGGCCCGCTCGCGCTCGTGCCCTGCGACAACACGCCCGGCAACGGCGCGCTGGCCGAACGGGTCGTCCGCGACCTGGCCCTGCTCGTCGATAAAGACCTTGCCACCTGGCTCGCGGACTCGGTGGCTGTCGTGACGACCATGGTCGACCGGATCACCCCCCGCGCGGCCCCGGAAGACGTCCGCACGGTGCTCAAGGCCACCGGGTTCGACGACCGCTGCCCGGTCGTGACCGAGCCGCTGCACGAGTGGGTGCTCAGCGGGAAGTTCCCGGCTGGACGGCCCCGCTGGGAGGAATCTGGCGCGACGTTCACCGACGACATAACGCCGTACGAACACCGCAAGCTGTGGCTGCTCAACGGCGCGCACTCGCTGCTCGCCTACGCCGGGTCCATCAGGGGCCATGCGACCGTGGCCGGGGCGGCGGCCGACGAGACGTGCCGGTCCTGGATAGAGGAGTGGTGGGCGGTGGCGTCGCCGCACCTGGACCAGCCCACCGCAGATGTCGCCGCGTACCGCGCCGCGCTGCTGGAGCGCTTCGGCAACACGCGGCTGCACGACCGGCTGGACCGAATCGCCGCCGATGGCTCGCAGAAGATCCCGATCCGCATCCTGCCCGTCCTGCGCGCCGAGCGCGCGGCGACCCGGGTGCCCGCTGGCGCCACCCGCGTGCTGGCCGCTTGGGTCTGCCACCTGCGCGGTCTCGGCGCACCGGTCAGCGACGCGCGGGCCAATGAAGTGGTCCCGCTGGCCCAAGGTCCACTTGACAAGGCCGTGCCGCGAGTCCTCCGCTGGCTGGACCCGGCGCTCGGCGCTGACGGCGACGTGGTGGCGATCATCGTCGATCAGAGCAAGAAGTTCGCGCGCCAGGAGCAGTGAGATGACCACGAGCGGGCAGCATTCTCCGGTGGTGACACTGGCCAGCCTCTACGGGGCGGGCGGAAGCTCCGCTCGGTGCCCTAGGCGCTGCACGTGCACCTGGGCGGCCCGCGCGAAGCGCGCCTGCGCCCGACCTGGACAGGTGCGCGGACATCATCGTGGCAGCCAGCCAGGCCCGCACCCCACGCCCGGCACCGACCCCCCCAGCCTGAGGAGCAGGAATGCTGGCACCGCGCGCCACGGCGACCCGGGAACGCAAGTCCCTCGACGGCCTCTGGCGGTTCGCGCTGGACGCGGCCGGCCGGGCTCAGGGCTGGCAGGACGGCCTGCCCGCCGGGGCGCGCCAGATGCCGGTGCCCGCCAGCTACAATGACGTCTTCCCCGAACCCGAGGTGCACGACCACGTCGGCGACGTGTGGTACGAGACCCTGGTCCGGGTCCCGGCGCGCTGGGCCGGCGAGCGGATCGTGCTGCGCTTCGGCTCGGCCACCCATCGTGCGGTTGTGTGGGTCAACGGCCGCCAGGTCGCAGAGCACGAGGGCGGCTACACGCCGTTCGAGGCGGACGTCACCGGCGTCGTTGAGTCGGGCGCCGAGAACCGCGTCACCGTGGTGGTGAACAACGTCCTGACGTGGCAGTCGATCCCGCCGGGCGACGTCGAGAAGACCCCCGACGGCCCGCGCCAGCGCTACTTCCACGACTTCTTCAAGTACGCAGGCCTGCACCGGCCGGTCTGGCTGTACACCACGCCCGAGGCGCACAGCAAGGACGTCGTCGCCGACCTCGTCGACGTGGTCATGCTCAACGGCTACTACGGCTGGTACGTCAACACCGGCGACCTGCCCGCCGCCGAACGCGCGCTCGAGGCGGAGCTCAATGCCTGGGCCGACAAGCCGATCAGCATGACCGAGTACGGCGCCGACACCATCTCTGGCCTTCATGGCGTCGTACCAGCGCCCTGGACCGAGGAGTACCAGGTCGAGATGCTGGCGATGTCGCACCGGCGACCCCGGCCCATGATCCACGGGACGCGCCCTAGCGGCGGTGTAATCGTGGGGCTCCTGCCTGGGCGCGGTACTGCGCGACGGCGGCTTCGCAGATGGCCCGCACCGGCCAGCCCAGGGCCCGAGCGGCGGCTTCCGCCTCGGCCAGCTCTGCCGTGGCCGTTCCGAAGCCCGCGAGGCCATCTGTGGTGTCGGCCACCTTGACCGTAACGATCTGGCTGCTGCCTGGCGGTCCCACTTCCACCTGCACCGACGTCCGGGAGGCGGTCAGCCGGTTCATCCGGGACCAGCGGACGCCGAGCGTCCCGGTGTGGGCGAAGATCGCGGCGGCCACCGCGCGACGGACCGGTTCAGCGCACAGGGCGGTCAGGACCTGCCCCGGGCGGCCGTGCCGGCCGACGATCGGGGTACACCAGCAGTCCCAGGCGCCGGCCGCCCGCACCGCCTGAAGGACCGAAGGCCAGAGCCGGGGATCGAGGTCATCGACTGTGCTCTCGACGACGGTCACGTCGCCTTCGCGCAGGTCCCGCTCCGCGCCCGACGCCCCGATGACCACCCGGGTGATGTTGGGCCGGTCCGGGGTGTCCCGGCCACCGCCGCCGGTGCCCACCGCGCGTACCGTCATGGCTGGAAAGCCGCCCGGTGTGGCCGCCGCCGCGAGCAGGGCCGCACCGGTCGGGGTGGTGCGCTCACCGGTCAGGTCGCCGCTGGCCA
>JBEKGC010000063.1:0-20413 GCA_050013055.1 Streptosporangiaceae bacterium | reverse complement strand
GTGCCGTCCGCGACCATCGTCATCATGGCGGGGTAGTCACGGGCGGCCATGCCGTGTGAGCCGTAGATCTCCAGCTCTCGCCCGATGACCAGGTCCATCGGGATCGGCGGGGTAGCGGCCGGCCCGGGCAGCAGGCCGACCTGGATGTGCCGGCCGCGGCGGCGCAGGCAGCGTACCGAGTTCACCGCGGTCGCAGGCGAGCCGAGCGCGTCGATCGAGACATGCGCCCCGCCGCCGGTGATCTCGCCGACCGCGGTGACGGTATCAGGGCCGCCCTGGACGGCGAACTCCGCGCCCAGCTCGCGGGCCCGGTCCAGCGCCGCGGGCACGACGTCCACGGCGACCACGCGAGCGCCGAGGGCGGCGGCGATCATGACCGCCGACAGCCCGACGCCGCCGCAGCCGTGCACGGCCAGCCAGTCACCGGCCCGCACCCGGCCGTGCGCGGTCACCGCGCGGAACGCGGTGGCGAACCGGCAGCCCAGGCACGCGGCCGTGACGAAATCGACCTCATCGGGCAGCCGGACCAGGTTCGCGTCCGCCGCGTGGATCGCCACAAGCTCGGCGAAGGATCCCGGCCCGGTGAAGCCAGGCTGGGTCTGCCGCGGGCACACCTGCGCATCGCCGGCCAGGCAGAACTCGCAGCGACCGCAGCCGCAGGCGAATGGCACCGTCACCCGGTCCCCGGCGCGCCAGCCGGTCACCGCCGGCCCGGTCTCGGCCACGACTCCGGCAAGCTCATGCCCGCCGATGTGGGGCAGCGCCACCGGATCGTGGCCTTTCCAGGCGTGCCAGTCAGAACGGCAGACGCCGGTCGCGCCCACCGCGATCACCGCCCCGTCGGCGGGACAGACCGGATCGGCTACCCGGGTGAGCACCGGAGTGACCCCGTAGCCGGAGTAGATCACCGCCCTCACGGACGGGCCGCTGAGCTGCCGTCGTCACCGAGCATGCACCCTCCAGGATTTAGCACCAAGCTTAAACGTGGCCGGCCCACCCGGCCGCCCTGATCCACCCGCACCGCAATCCCCAGCCGAAGCCCGGACGGCGGCCGGTGGCTTGCCTGCCCTGGCCAGGGACGTGATTCAAGCCCGCAAGCTGGGTATATTTGGTCTGCCGAGTAATTACCCACTAATCTAGTCAAAATTATGAGATGCAGGAGTCTTCTTCCTCTGGAGGCCCCGTGGCCATGCCCGACTTCCTGGTGATCGGTGCCCCGAAGGCGGGGACTACGGCGCTGCATGCGGCGCTCGCCGGGCATCCGGGACTGTACATGTCGGCGATCAAGGAGCCGAAGTTCTTCCTTTCCGACGGGCCTCCGCCCGCGAAGGGCGGACCCGGCGACGCGCTGACCTACCGTGAGCATGTCTGGCGCCGGCCAGACTACGAGGCGCTGTTCGACCCGGCTCCGGCCGGGACGTTGCGCGGTGAGTCGACTCCGCTCTACCTGTACGATCGGGCCGCGATGGGCCGGATACGGGAGACGCTGCCCGGCGCCAAGCTGATCGTGATCGTGCGCGACCCGGTGGAACGGGCGCATTCCAACTGGACCCACCTGTGGTCGGCGGGCCTTGAGCCCATCGGCGACTTCGTCCGGGCCTGCGCGGAGGAGGAGCGCCGGGCCGCGGCCGGCTGGGCCAGTTTCTGGCACTACATCGGCCTCGGCCTTTACGGCGAGCAACTCGAGTACCTGTTCACGCTGTTCCCGCGTGAGCAGGTGCTGGTCCTGCGCTACCGGCTGCTCGTCGACGAGCCGGCCCAGAGCCTGGACCGGATCTGCGGGTTCCTGGGGGTGGAGGCGGGTGTGCTGACCGAGATACCGCGGCACAACGTCACGTCACATCCGGAATCCACGCTGGCGCATAGCGTCGTGTCGCTCGCGCAGCGGGCCGCCACCTCGGTGGGCACCAAGATCCCCGGCCTCACCGCGGCCACCCTGACCGGCCCGCTCGAGCGGTTTTTGCAGCGGCACAGCCGCGAGCGGCAGCCGCTGAGCTGGGAGCAGCGTCAGGAACTGCTGCCGAGGTTCGAGACTGACATCAAGCTCCTCGAGGACATCCTCGGCGAAAGCTTTGCTGACTGGAGCCAGCCCAGGCAGCGGTCGGGCGGGATGGTCGGCGGCAGGCCGGCCGGACAGGGCCAGGCCAGGAACGGGCGCCGGTTCGCCCATTTAAGCGGAGCCGCTGAGGCCGGTTCCTGACCGAGCCGGGGGAGCCGCTAACGCAGCTCGGTGAGCAGCGCGTGGGACCCGTCCGCCCTGGTCATCTCGTAATAGAGCCGCTGGCGTCCGCCGGGCAGCGGCACGATGTCCAGGTACCGCAGGCCGCCGCCATGATAGGGAGAGGACGCGAGCGGCTCGGGCCCGACCGGGGTCAGCGCGGCCGCATCGGTCCCGGTCGCCACCCCGGTCCGCTCTTCGTAGTTCTCCGCGGCGCTGGCCCGCCCGTCGTAGTAGGCGGTGACCGTGTCCCCGTCGAAGTGCACCGCGCTGACCCGCGTGCCGCGGGCGTCCCACCGGCCCGGGGTGCCGCTCAGCGCGGTGCCGTGCCAGGTCCACGCCAGGCCGTCGATGCTCGTCGCGTACTCGGTGGTCATCTGGTCTGTCTGCACCGGGTCGTCCAGTGGGTGGCAGGAAGCCCACAGGTGCCACTGACCGCTGTGGTGGACGATGACCGGGTCCTTCACGCCGGTCTTGGCGTCCCCGGGCAGCACCGTCTCCCGGTCCCTGACGTCGAAATCAGCTGGGTGCGCGGCCTCGGTCATCTCGACCCGCCAGTGCTTGGTGCCGGTTGTCGCGCAGCTCAGGTAGAGCCGCCAGCGACCTGACGGCGTGCGGACCAGAGCGGGACGTTCCAGCGACTCGGTGTTCATCTCCTGCTTGCCGATGGTCAGCAGCGTCTCGAACCGCTCGCCGTCCGCCGAGCGCGCTACGACGACGGCGTAGCCGCGGCCCTGGCCGATGGGCCGCCTGAGCCGGTAGGCGAGGAAGATCTCATCGTCCCCCGCTACTGCGGACGGTGCGCCTGACCAGTATCCGGGTCCGAAGCCGGGTGATTCGGCGGCAACGATACCCTGATCAGGTCGGGGCAGCAGCATAAGGACGACCCTTTCTCCGTTATTCACATCGGAATAATAGGCAACAACGGCACTCATCACCCGCTGCTGTGTCCATCCTAGCGGGAACCAGTTCTGCTGCTTGATCGCGCGCAAGCCCGGGGCTAGGACCCGGTCTTAGTACCCCGCGGAGGTCGTGGGCGCGGGGGTGGCTGGCGCCGAGCTCACGGTGGCCGGCGAGGACGTGCCAGGGCTCGGCGACGTGCTGGCCGCGGTCGGGGTCGGGGATGCGCTCGGCGGTGCCGTGGTCGCGGGCGGCGTGTTAGCGGGCGCATACGAGGGCCCGCTGGTGGCGGGGGAGGATGCCTGCCCCGAGGGGGCGTGGGCCGAGGGCGCCTGGGCTGAGGTGGCAGCGGCCGGTGCGATGCGCGATCCGGCCGCGGTCTGGCCGCGGCCCGCATGTGACGACGGGTTGTGGGCGGCGGTCAGGGCAAAGCCGGCCGTGGCACCTGCCCCGAGCAGCCCAGCGATGACCACCGTCGCCGCCATCAGACGCCAGCGGTTCCTGGGACGGCGCCTGGCAGGCTGGTTCTCTCGACGCGGCGGCTGACCGGTTTCCTCCCGGGGGGCCAGCGGCGCGGTCAGCGCCGGAACGGCGAGGAACGTCCGGGTCACCGCTTCGGGCAGCCAGCCCGCCGCGGGCTGGACCCGCCCGGCCAGCAGGTCAGCCGCGGTGGGGCGCTGGCCAGGGTCCTTGGCCAGGCAGCGCTCGATCAGGGGACGTAGCTCGGCCGGCAGGCGGTCCAGCTGGGCCGGGCTGTGCACCACGCGGTAGACCAGCGCCGGGGTCGACCCGCTGCCGAACGGCCCCGCGCCGGTAACGGCGAAGGCCAGCACCGCGCCCAGGCTGAAGATGTCACTCGGCGGCCCGACCTCCCGGCCTTCGGCCTGTTCCGGGGACATGAACCCGGGCGAGCCGACCACCAGCCCGGTATGGGTCAGGGCGCTATTGCCGGCGGCGCGGGAAATGCCGAAGTCGATCACTCGCGGCCCGTCGGCGGCGAGCAGCACGTTCGCGGGCTTCAAGTCCCGGTGCACCACGCCCGCGGCGTGGATCGCGTTCAGGCCCTCGGCCAGCCCAGCCGCCAGCGCAAGCACCGATGCGGTCGGCAGCGGCCCGTTTTCGCTCACTGCCTCGGCCAGCGACGGACCGCCCACGTAGGCGGTGGCCAGCCACGGAACCGCGCCGTCAAGCTCTGCGTCAATGACCGGCGCGGTAAACAAGCCGCTCACCTGCCGCGCGACCGCGACCTCGCGCCGGAAACGCGCCCGGAATTCGGGATCGGTGGCCAAGTCGGCACGGATGACCTTCACCGCCACCGGCCGGCCGCCGGCCGAAAGTCCAAGAAATACCTGCCCCATCCCGCCAGCGCCCAGCCGCCCGCGGAGCCGGTACGGCCCGATCATCTGCGGATCCCCAGGCTGTAGGTCTCGCATCATGCCAATCACGTCCCAACGTCAGTAAGGGACGCTTGGCGCGTCCCGCACTACCAGGTACGCACCGAGGCGCCGGGCGGTTCACTTCCCCTGGGACTCCTCAGGGACGAGGTGCAGGCAGGAGACGCCCGGCATCGGCAAAGGGAAGGCCAGCTCCAGCGGCCCGTCGGCCCCGGCGCCGACCTGGGCCGGCGGCTCCAGCTCATCGAGCGTGTTCATCTCCCGCAGCGTCTGCCACTGGCGGTCATCCGGCCAGGCCGCGCCGCTGCGCTGCTGCTCCCAGGCGGCGGCGATGTTGGAGTGCGCGGCGTCGATGCGGTAGTGCCTGACGGTGTACGAGGTTCCTGGCGTGAGGTGGACCCGCAGCCGGACCTGGCGGTCGAGTTCGCGGGCACCATCCCTCTTGCCCTGGTCCAGCGTGCCGTTCCACACCAGGACCCCGATGTCCCCGTCGTCGTGGCGGGCGGCGAGCGCCTGGGTCAGCCCGCCGGCTCCGTCGCCGGTCACCGTGGTCCGCAGCCGGTGCCGTCCCAGCCCGGCGAGCAGCGCCAGCGCCCAGTACCTGGGCTTGCGCAGGTTACCCACCGACAGCAGGCCGAAGCCGCCGTGGAACAGCTCCGGCGGCTGGCCCAGCTCCTCGAAGTGGTCGGAGGCGACCCAGTGGGAGAGCGCCTCGATCCGGCCGAGCGCGGAGGCCATGCCGCGGAGCAGGAAGGCGGCGGCGAAGACGGTGTCGCCGACGGGGTTGAAGTGGACCGGGGTCGGTCCCCACTCGGTCCACCAGGCCGGCGTCCCGGCGCGGCCCGCCGACGCGAGCGTCGGCCGCAGGTCCAGCGGTACGTTGCCGTAGACGTGGGTGGAAAGGAAATCAAGCGGCGCGCCCGAGGCATCCAGGTGCGCCAGCAGCTCGCGGGTCCAGCCTGCCGCGGCCGAGGCCGGGCCGCCGACCCGCAGCCCGGGGTGGACCGATTTGATCGCGGCGGCGGAGCAGTCGTACAGCCGGAAGTACTCGGCTTGGGTGCCCGACCAGAACACCTCGAGGTTCGGCTCGTTCCATACCTCGAACGCCCAGTGGCCGGTGACCTCCTCCGCGCCGTACCGCTCGATAAGGTGGGCGGCCAGGGCGCCGGTCAGGTCGGCCCAGCGGTCCCAGTCCCGGGGCGGCGAGATGATGGCGCCGTAGTCGAACACGGTCTGTTCCGGGTCGCGAGCCAGCTCACGCGGCATGAAGGAGAGCTCGACGACCGGCCGTAGGCCGAGGTCCATCAGTTCGTCGTACACCCGGTCGATCCCGCCGAAGTCGGGCGGATGATCCGCCCGGTAGACACCCAGGTCATCGGACAAGATGCCGTGCGCGCGGACCGCCCGGACACCGAGTTCGTCGTGCGCGATCCGCAGCGCCTCCCGCAGCTCGGTGCCGATCACCCGGCCTCCGGTCCGGTCCGGTCGCCGCAGGCTGCTCAGGTGCTCCGAGCCGATCATCGCCTCCCACGGCCGGTCAAGCTCACCGCTGACCGCACCGCTGACCTCGACCATCACCACCCCGGCCGGCACCACCCCGGCCGGCACCACCCCGGCCGGCACCACCCCGGCCGGCACCACCCCGGCCGGCACCACCCCGGCCGGCACCACCCCGGCCGGCACCACCCCGGCCGGGGCAGCCGCCGCCGCGACCGGCTCGCAGCGCGGTCCGGCGGACTGCCCGTCCGCGACGGCCGACACCGCGTAGTAGCGGACCTGCCCGGCCGGGCCCGTCGTGTCGGCGTACGGCCCGGCCGGCACCGCGAGGACGTCACCGCCGCCGTGATCAAGCGGCTCGAACGGTCCGGCGGCGCCGGCCGACCAGTACACCAGGTACCCGGCCGCGCCGGGCACCGGCTCCCAGTCCAGCAGCACGTGTCCCCGGCCAGCCACCGCCCGCAGCCCGGCCGGTGCCATCAGCCCGGCCGGGGACGGCAGGCCCCCGGCCGGATCCAGGCCGGGACCCTGGCGCCGGCCGACGCGCCGGTCCCAGTCGGCGCGAGCATGCGCGGAAGGCTGGTCGGGGGCCGTCATCTTAGGACAGCGACATGGTCTCGATCGACAAATAGGTCCGCGCGGCCCACGAGACCGGATCACGCGCGAAGTCGCGCTGGAGCGCGCGGTCACGCAGCGCGTTGTCCAGCGACGCCATGATCATCGACTGGTCGAGCACCAGGTCGCGGTGGCCGACCGCGCCGGTGACCGGGTTGACCGCGTCGAAGAACCCGGCCGGCCCGTACAGTCCGGGGTACAGCCGACGCAGCGCGGTGATGTTGGCGTACGCCTGCTGCGGCGCGACGTCAAGCGCGAGGAAGGACGCGTGCGGGGTGACGACATCCTCGGTGGCGCAGCCGTGGCACTGCGAGAGTCCCTCGTTCGGGTCGCTGGCCGTGGCGCCTGTCCCGTAATACGGGAACGTCAGGCCCTCGACCCCGTACCCGCCGTAGTCGCCTGTGTCATCGGGCGTGCTCGACGGCGACATCCCCCAGACCGGATAGTGCAGCTGCTGGGTGGCGTACTTGATCTGCACCTGGGCGGTGCGGGCGTCGGCGAGCCCGAAGCTGCGCGTGCCCCAGGTGCTCTCAGGCACGATCTCGTTCGGCATCAGTCCTTCGAACATCCCACCTGAGTAGGTCGGGATGAAGGTCAGGTTCGAACCGGGGTAGGTGTAGTGCCCTTCCCAGACCGGGAATTGCTGTCCGGACTGCGGATCGGTGTAGGTCTGCCAGGACCCGGCCATCGGCCACTGGCCTTGCCAGGAGAAGTCGGGGTCGGTGCTCTGGCAGTCGGTGTACGGGGCCGGCGGCGGCAGTTCCCGCCAGCTGCGCCACCACACGTTGCCCGGCATCTGATGCAATCCCATGCCGATGTAGGCGGAGATCCGCGGGTCGCTGTACAGAGCGCCGTTGTGGTAGTAGTGCGTCCAGTTGTCGCCCTGATACGGCGGCAGCCCGGCGTAGTACCCGCCGAACATCTGCCCGGTCGGCTGGTCCCCTGTGATCGCCGGGTTGACGTTGCAGTGCGTCTCGGCCCGGTTGTCGTAGAAGATCCCGAAGTTCATCGGCGTGATCAGGCTGTCCGCCAGCTGGGCCAGCTCCGGCATGGCCTGCCGGACCACGATCAGCCCCGAGGCGTACCAGCCGTTGTCCACGTTGGAGACGAAGAAGCAGTTGGTAAACGCCGGGGTGGCTCCGGCGGGGCAGGCCGCCTGGCCAGGATTGCTCAGCACGTCGCCGTTGGTGGTGTCGTACCACTGGTACAGGAAGCCGTCGTAGCGCGGCAAGCGCTGCACCTCGGTGAGCGTGGCCTCGATCCTGGCGCGCGCCTGCGGCTCGCTGATCAGGCCAAGATCCCGGGCCGAGACTACCGCCCACAGGTAAACCCCGATGTTGGCGGCGGAGGTGTACTGGCCGTAGCTGGTCGGGCTGGCCGAACCGCCCGCGAAGGTGATGTTGTCCATCGGCAGGTTCGTCGCCTTGTCCACATCCAGGTCGTAGAACTTCCAGGTGTCGCGGGCGATAGACAGCAAGGTGGCCTGCTGCGCCTGGCTCAGCCCGGCGTAGCGGCTGACCCCGCCGCTCGCCGCGGCTGGGCTGGCGGCGTGAGCCTGCTGCAGCGGAGCCACCATCGCGATGATGACCGCGACCGCCACCCACCAGTACCTCGTCAACCTCATCCGTTGCCTCCTCACTCCTTTGTGCGGGTTACTCCTCACGCGGGGCAGCCGCAGCTGTCCCTGACCTCCAGCCGGACCGGCAGCTCCACCGTGCGCTGCGGCGGGGCGGCGCCGCCGATCCGGTCGGTGAGCATCGTCACCGCGGTCTCGCCGAGCGCCGCCATCGGCTGAACGACGGTGGTGAGGCCGGGCCGCAAATGGCGGCCGAGCTGGATGCCGTCGAACCCGGTGACCGCGACATCGCCGGGGACGTTCAGGCCCGCGTGCTGTAGCGCGGCCATGGCCCCGATCGCCGTCTGGTCGTTCGCGCACACCAGGGCGCGCGGCCGCCGCCCGGCGGCGATGATCTGCTCACCGGCCCGGCGGCCGCCCGCGGTGGTGAAGTCGCTGTGGTAGGCGGGCTGCCCGGCCACCTCGTGGCCCGCCATGGCCCGGCGGAACCCGTCGAACCGGCTCGCGGAATCCGGCGAGTCGGGCGGCCCCGCGATGAAGCAGATGTCGGTGTAGCCGTGCGCGTCGACCAGGTGCGACGTCACCTGGTAGGCGCCGGCTTCGTTGGCCACGGTCAGGTAGTCGACGCCGTGGTCGCCGTCGCCCGCGGTGTTGGCGACCCGCTGGGTCGCCATCAGCACCACCGGAATGCGCGCCGCGACGTGCGCGATCATCGCGAGCGGCGCGGTCCTGGCGAGCACGACGAGTCCGTCGCACCGCCCGGCGATGCTCAGCACCAGCTGTCCGTCATCGTGGTGGTGACTGGCCGCGATGAGGACGGCGTACCCGCGGCGGCGGGCCGAGCGTTCCATCCCGCGGATCACCTCGTCGTACCAGTAACCAGAGTCGTTCTGCACGATGTCCTGGTCTCCGACCAGATCGGGGAAGCACAACCCGAGCACCCCGGTCCGCCGCGCGGCCAGGTCTTTGGCCGCGCCGCTTGGCACGTACCCGAGTTCGGCGACGGCGATAAGCACCTTGTCCCTGGTGCCTGGCAACACCCGCTCGCGCCCCGCCAGTACCCGGGAAACGGTGGCGGTGGACACCCCAGCCCGCCTGGCCACCGCATACACATTCGGCCGGTCAGAACCGAGCTGCCCCGCGCCAGGCCGCTCCGCGCCAGGCCGCCCCATGCTAGACCGCTCCGCGCCAGGCCGCCCCATGCTAGACCGCTCCGCGCCAGGCCGCTCGGGCACAGGGCACACCTCCATGTATGCGCATACATGAGCATGACCCGTTACATCCTCACAGGGAAGCCTTCCTGTCCTCCGTTATTAATCTGTTATATAGGTCGGTAGGTCCCATCTCGTCCGCGCGGTCGCTGTTGCTCGCCCGGCTACCGCCCCCGCGCCGCGAGCACCCCCGGCCCCGCGGCGCACCCCCGGCCCCCGCGGCGCACCCCGGCCCCCGCGGCGCACCCCGGCCCCCGCGGCGCACCCCCGGCCGCCACCCCCGCCGCTCCCCGCACCCAGAAACCACCCGCCACAATCCTCGAAAAAAATCGTGGAATATTCGGCTTACCTGGAGATTTTGGTACCCTATGATCGCCCAAATCCTCCGTGAAAGCCCAATCTTCCACGAGAACCAGGCGGCCCCGCCCGCATCACGCCCGGCCGGACCAGGCACGGCCTACACCTCGCACCACCACCCCCACCAGCCACCGCGCCACCAGCCACCGCGCCACCAGCCACCGCGCCACCATCAAAGCCCGCGACCGACCCGCGTCCGGCGGCCCGTCCAGCGGACCCCCCGCGCACCCGATCCACCATCAGGCCCGGATTCACCACACGCAGACGCCCGACGGCTTACTCCACCAAAGTGGGGTCGGGAAACAGCTACACGTCGCGGCGGAGCACGACGATCGCGGTCACGGCGACGAGGGCGGCGGCCAGCGCCACGAAGATGCCGGTCTCGATGCCCTGGAACGCCCAGTAGCGGCTGGCGGGCTGGTAGGTGATGAACGCATGAAAAGCGTCCAGGGCCTGCCGGCAGGCCGGGCTGGGGCCGGCGGCGCGATTGATGATTGTCGTACAAGCAGAGGGGAGGGAACCGAACGGAACACCGTCGATGGCGGCGCCGTCCGGGTTTGGCAGGAGTTGGCCCGCCGGGTTCAGCACGCCCTGCGCGATCTGCCAGTATGACCCGGCCGGGGTGTACCCGCTGAGCAGCGAGTGGGTGACGGTGATCGCGCTCATGTAGTGCGGGCGGAGCCATAGCGCGACGGCCGCGCGCACCACGATGAACCCGCCGAGGGTCACGGCCAGCGCGGGCATCGTGCGGCGCAGCAGCGCCCCGGCACACACGCCGAGCGCGACCGCGAACACCGCGTAGCCCACCGGGACGATGCCCATGATGTCGAACCGGCCCGGTTTGAACTGATCGAGCTGCAAGGCGTTATCCGGGCCTGACCACCAGGTCACCAGGCCCGAGACGACGCCGCCCCAGGCGGCCGCGGCCAGCAGCGTCCAGCCGATCGTGACGGCGAGCCAGCGCTTGCGGGTAACGCTCTGCATCCAGGCGAACTGGCCGCTGCCTGTCTCGAACTCCGCGGCCACCAGCGGCCCGCCCCAGAACAACCCGAACAGGGCCGGCACCCCCAGCGTCATGATGACCAGGAAGCCCACGGCGTGGCTGCCGAGGAACAGCGTGCTGCCGAGATTGGCGCAGCTGTGGCTCGCGGTGCAGGCGGTGACGGCGGAGTGGTACTGCGAGGCCATCTGCAGGCCGGTGACCAGCAGCAGGACGGTGAACGCGGCCAGCAGAGCCGCCGCGATGTACAGCTGCGTGCGGTGCAGCCGCCAGACGAGCCAGGTCATTGCTTTTCTCCGATCGAGCTGAGCTGCGCCGGGGCCGACGGTGCGTCCTGCCCCATGTAGGCGAGGACGACGTCCTCCAGGCTGACGTCGCTGGCCTCGAACGCCGGGTCGATGACCGGGCCGTCGTTCAGCCGGACCAGCAGGGTGATCTGGCGCGCTGTCCGGGTCGCCTGCACGACCCGATGGTCGCGTTCGATCGCCGAGATGTCCTTGCGCGGGCCGACCAGGAGCCGGTGCTCGGCCAGCACGTCCTCGATGTCGCCGCACAGCTGGACCCGCGACGCGGCCAGCAGGACAATGTGGTCGCAGACCCGCTCCAGGTCGGCGACCAGGTGCGAGGACATCACCACGGTCAGGCCGCCCGCGGCGACCGCGTCGGCCAAGATGGCCAGGAAGTTCCGCCGGGCCAGCGGGTCGAGCGCCGCCACCGGCTCGTCGAGCAGCAGCAGCCGGGGCCGTTTGGCCAGCGTGAGCGCCAGCGCCACCTGGGCACGCTGGCCGCCGGACAGCGTGCCCACCGCGCGGTCCAGGGGGATGGTCAGCGCCGTCAGCCGCTCTCGCACCGACTCGCCGTCCCAGCATGGATTCAGGTGTGCGCCCGCCCGGATGTGATCCTCGGCGGACAGCCGCCGGTAGAGCGGGATCTCCTGGGCCAGATAGCCGATGCCGGCCAGGAAGGCTGGATCCTGACGCGGGGTGCCGCCGTTCACGGTCACCTCGCCCGCCGTCGGCCTGGTCAGTCCGGCCAGCAGGCGCAGCAAGGTGGTCTTGCCGGCCCCGTTCGGGCCGATCAGCGCGGATATCCGGCCCTCGGGAACGGTGATGGTGCACTCGCTCAGGGCCCGGACCCGCCGGTAACGCTTGGACAGCTCACTGGTCTGGATGGCGGCCGTGGCGACAGGAACCGCCTGCACTGCGATCATATGATTTCCTCTTCGATCTGCGCCCGCAGCGCTACCCGCAGCAGCGATTCCATGGATTCGTCGTCCAGCCCGGCCGCGCGGGCTTCGGTGACCCACCGGGTCAGGCTGCGGCCCATCCGGGCGTGGATGCCGGGTGGCGGCCCGGCCGGCCGGTGCCGCACGAAGGTACCGTGGCCGGCCCGGGCCTCGACCAGGCCTTCGCGCTCGAGGTCGCGATAGGCCTTCAGCACGGTGTTGGGGTTGATCGCGGTGGCCGCCACGACCTCCCGCACCGTGGGGAGCTGGTCACCCACCTCGAGCACGCCCATCCGCAGCGCCTGCTTGACCTGCTGGATGATCTGCAGGTACGGCGGCGCCACCGAACGCCCGTCTACCCGAAAGCTGATCACGCGCCCGCTCCCAAAATTTCAAAGTACTAGTTAACTAAGACACTAAGCCATCGGTCGTCCGCCGTCAAACCGGCTCCCAGGGCATGCCGACGGTGAGAACACCCGCCGCCGCTTGAGGATCGAGGCAGCCATCAAGCTGTAGCGGGATGGCTACCGCCCAGACATCGACGTGGTAGTGGCCGGGAGCTTAGTGGTCCAGGCCGCACCGGGAAGGCATCCGCCGCCTCGACGTGACTGAAGCCTCGCCCCGCGCCCCGCGGCTATGCGCGCCGGGTTCTGTTACCTAGGACGCGCCCCGCCAGCCGCCAGCCGAGCAGGAACAAGCCGAGGAACGCCAGCGCGACGCCGACGAACGCGACCGCGGTACCCTGCCCGGAAACCACCCGGAGCACCATGCCGAAGGCGACCGCACCGAGCCAGGCGCCCACCCCGGCCGGGACGAGCCCGAGCGGCCGCCGCCACGCCCGCACCGCGAGCCAGCCGAGCCCGAGCCCGGTCAGGAACGGCCAGGCCGTGGAGGCGATGCCGGCCAGGCTCTCGCCCTTGGTATGGCTGGCCCGGCCGATGATCACGAACACCAGGACGCAGCAGCAGTCCAGGGCCAGCGCCAGCCGTGCCCCCTTCACCGCTGGGGCTCGATGACGACCTTGAGACCGGTCCGGCGGGAGGCGTCGGAGAAGGCTGCTTGCACCTCGCCCAGCCCCGCCCGGCCGGTCACCACGGAACCAAGGTCCACCACCCCCCGCGCGGCCAGGCTGATCGCCCGCGGGTACACCTCGTTCATCCGCCGTACCATGGCGATCGTCAGCCCCTTACGGCGCGCGAGCGAGGCCGAGAACCTGAGGGCGTCGTCGCCGGGTATCCCGGCCAGCACGACCCGGCCGCCGGGCCGGACGCAGGCCATCGCCAGCTGGACGGCCTCGTCGTTACCCGCGGCCTCGAACGCCACGTCCACCCCGGGCTCTTGGGGGTCGTCCGGGTCACCCTCCTCCGCCCCCAGCCGCGCGGCCGCCTGGAGCCGGTGCGCCAGCGGCTCGAACGCGAGCACGCGGCTGGCGCCGGCCAGCGTGAGCAGCCGGATGAGCAGCAGCCCGATCGGCCCGCAGCCGACCACCGCGGCGGTGCCGCCGAACGGCAGGTGTCCCAGATCCACCGAGTGCACCGCCACCCCGAGGGGCTCGAGCATCGCGCCGTCGGAGTCGGACACCTGGTCGGGCAGCGGGTACAGCTGCGCAGCCGGCCAGGCCATGAACTCGCGCATCATGCCGTCTGTGGCACCGTGCCCGGCGAACCTGAGCCGGTAGCACAGGTTCCGGTAGCCGTCGCGGCACGCCCGGCACGTCTCGCACGGGATGGCCGGGTCGATGGCGACCCGTTCCCCCCGCCGCGGCCCGTCGGCGATCACCCCCGCCCCCTCGTGACCGAGCACGAGCGGACGCGTGAGCTTGGCGTCGCCGATCGCGCCCTCGTCCCACCAGTGCAGGTCAGAACCGCAGATGCCGACCGCGGTGACCCGCACGAGGACCGTCCCTGGTTCGACGGGCGGTACCGGTTCCTCGGCCACCCGAAGGTCGCCCACCGCGTGGAGTCTTGCTGCGCGCACCCGATCTCCTCCCCATTCCGTTCACCCCTTTGTAGCCGAACGGACCTGGCTGCGTCCGGCCGGCCCGCTAACCCGCCCGCGCGGGGCAGCGCTGATAAGAAAGGCAGCGCTGAAAAGAAAAGGCACGGCCGTGCTGGGGTAGCACGGCCGTGCCTGATGCGAGGGCGGGACCAGCGACCCCGTGGAGGCGGTCAGGATCGCTGGCACAGGGCCCGCCCTCGCCGGTCGCCTTAGGCCGCGGGGCCCGAGGCTAGGGTCAGGGTGGAGGTGTGGGACTGGCCGGAGGTGTCCGTCCAGGTGACCGAGATCGAGTCGCCCGGGTGGTACTTGACCAGCGCCTGGGACAGGGCGTGGGAGTCGGCGATGGACTGGCCCGCCACTGCGGTGATCACGTCGCCCTGGGTCAGGCCGGCGTTGGCGGCCGGGGACCCGGACAAGGTGCCGGCCACGGTCACCCCGCTCGCGGCCTGCCCGCCGAAGCTGCTGCTCGCGGACTGAACCTCCACCCCGAGGAAGGCGGTGGCGCCGATGTGGACGTCGGCGGAGGTGGTGCCCGCCTCGATCTGCTTGGCGATGGACAGGGCCTCATTGATCGGGATCGCGTAGGCCTGCTCGGTGCTGCTGCCCGTGCTGCCCTGGCTGGCCGGCGACTGGAGTGAGTAACCCGACGACGCCGCGGTGTCCATGCCGATCACCTGGCCGTAGGAGTTGACCAGGGAGCCGCCCGAGTCACCGGGCTGGATGTCCGCGTTGGTCTCGAGCAGCCCGGTCAGCTGCTCGCTGACGCCGGAAAGCTCGTCGGACGCGGTGATCGACTCGTTCAGGCCGGTGACCGTGCCGCTGGCCACTGACGGGGTGCCGCCCTTGCCCTCGGCGTTGCCGAGGGCCACCACCGTGTCGCCGCTGGCCACGGTGGAGGAGTCGCCGAGGCTGGCCACGGTCAGGCCGGACGCGTTCTCCAGCTGGATCACCGCGACGTCCTGAGTGGCGTCGTACCCCACCACTTTCGCCGTGTAGGTCTTGCCGTTGCCGATGTCGGTGACCTTGATGGCGGTGGCACCCTCGATGACGTGGTTGTTGGTCAGCACCTCGCCGGTCGACGTCAGCACGATGCCGGTGCCGGCCGAGGTGGCCTGCTCGTCGCCGTCGGTGGACACCACGTCGACCAGGCCGGGATCCACCCGGGCCGCGATCTGGCTGGCGGACAGCACGGTCTTGGAGGTCGCGGTGGCGGTGCCCGCCGGCGTGGTGTTCATGCTGCCGATCAGCCCGCCCGCCGCGGCTCCCGCCATGAGCGCAACCACACCGGTCGCAATCAGCCCGCGCCGGTGGCTCCGGCGCGGCGGAGGCGGCGGCTCACTGGTGAACCCGCCCCCGTACCCGGCGCCACCCCCGTAACCGGCACCGCCCGGATAGCCAGGCCCAGCGCCGTAACTTGGGGTGGCGCCGTACGCCCAGCCCGGCCCGCTCTCCGGTCCGCCGGCGGGCTCTGATCCGCTGGCGTGCGCTGCATCGTTCGGGTCATAGCTCTGGCTCATCGGTCTCGCCCTCAATTCAATGCCGCTACTATCCGGCGGCGTTGTCCTTTCGTTACGCTTAGATCATCGGTCCGGAACCTTGAGGCGACCCGAGGGAAACGCTCCGCGTAGCTGCAAGTTTCCTGAAGATCTGCTCAGGTCCTTCAGGTTGGCCCGCGCTCTGGCGTGCTTTCGTGGTCGCCGTGGGCACCGGTAGGCGAGAATCGCGTCATGGACTCCACCTGGATAGTTCGGCTGGACGCCCTGGGCGCTGGTGTTGGCGGCGGGGGCCCGCGGCTCGCGGTCAAGGACTGCATTGATATCGAAGGCCTGCTCACCACGGCGGGCTGCCAGGCGGTCGCCGAGCAGGCGAAGCCGGCCGCGCAGGACGCGGCCGTGGTGGCCGCGGCGCGGCGGTCGGGAGCCAGGATCGTCGGCAAGACCAACCTGTCCGAGCTGTGCTGGTCGGCGGTCGGCACGAATCCGTGGTCGGGGACGCCGGTGAACCCGCTGGATGCCGGGCGCATACCCGGCGGTTCGTCCAGCGGCTCGGCGGTCGCAGTGGCCACCGGCCAGGCCGACGTCGCGCTCGGCACCGACACCGGCGGCTCGGTGCGGATCCCCGCGGCCTGCTGCGGCATCGCCGGCTTGAAGACCACCTGGGGCCGGGTGCCCGTGCCGGGCGTCTACCCGCTGGCGCCTTCGATGGACACCGTGGGCCCGCTCGGCGCGGACGTGGCCGCGGTGGAACTCGGCATGCGCCTGATCGAGCCTGGCTTCACCGCCGGAGCCTGCGAGCTCGCGGTCGGCCGGCTCCGGCCCGCGGCCGCCCGCCAGACCGATGCCGCGGTCGACGCGGCCCTGGCGGCCGCGGGCGTGCGGATCACGGACGTCACCGGCCTGGACCTGCCCGCGGCGGCCAGCGCCGCGGACGTGATCATCGACGTCGAGGCCTACCGGGCGAACGAGTACCTAATGCCGCGGTTCGACCAGCTCAGCGAGCGCATCCAGGGCAACATGAGGGAGTCGGCCGCGATTACCGCCGATCGGCTGGCGGAGGCGAACCAGGTCCGCCAGGCCGTGCGCGACTGGTTCTCCGCCACGCTGGGCCGCTACCCGTTCGTCGCGCTGCCGACGCTGCTTGGCCCGCCGCCGCGGTTCGGCGAGCGCATGTCGCTCATCCAGCTCACCGCGCCGGCCAACCTGGCCGGCCTGCCCGCGCTGTCCCTGCCCGTGCCCGGCGGCGCGGCCGGCCTGCCCGCCTCCCTCCAGCTCATCGGGCCGCCCGGCGGTGAGGAGCAGCTCATCGCCCTCGGCCGGGTCATCGAGGCCGCCCTGGCTGGGTGACAATGGTGACCTACAAGATCGAAGGAGCCGCCGATGAATGCGCCAGCGCCGACGCAGAGCCTCGCGTGGTCACAGGCTTCGCTGCGCGGGTTCCTGGCCGGGCTGCCCGGGGTGGACCAGGTGGGGGCGCAGGCGCGGGCGGCCATGCTGGCCAGCCGGTCGGTCAAGACCACGGCCAAGCAGTGGGCGCTCGACACCGCGATCTCGATGATCGACCTGACCACCCTGGAGGGCCAGGACACGCCGGGTAAGGTCCGCGCGCTTTGCGCCAAGGCCAAGCGCCCGGATCCGGCCGATCCGACCGTGCCGATGGTCGCCGCCGTCTGCATCTACCCGGACCTGGCCCACGTCGCGGCGGCCGAGCTCGGTGGCAGCGGGGTGCACGTCGCCAGCGTGGCGACCGCGTTCCCCAGCGGCCGGGCCAGCCTGGAGGTCAAGCTGGCCGACGTGAAGGACGCGATCGCGGCGGGCGCCGACGAGGTGGACATGGTGATCGACCGCGGCGCCTTCCTGAGCGGCCAGTACCTGGCGGTCTTCAGCGAGATCGCCGCCGTCCGCGCGGCCTGCGGCTCGGCTGCTCACCTGAAGGTGATCCTGGAGACCGGTGAGCTGGTCACGCTGGACAATGTGCGGCGCGCGTCGTGGCTGGCCATGCTGGCCGGGGCCGACTTCATCAAGACCTCGACGGGCAAGATCTCCCCGGCCGCGACCCTTCCGGTGACCATGGTCATGCTGGAGGCCGTGCGCGATTTCCGCGACGGTCACGGGCGGCAGGTCGGCGTCAAGGCGGCGGGCGGCATCCGGACCGCCAAGGACGCCATCAAGTACCTCGTGCTGGTCAACGAGACCGCGGGCGATGACTGGCTCGATCCCCGCTGGTTCCGCCTCGGCGCCTCCAGCCTGCTCAATGACCTGCTCATGCAGCGGACCAAGATGGCGACCGGCCGCTACTCCGGCCCCGACTACTTCACCCTGGACTGACATGGGAAAGTTCGAGTACGCGCCGGCGCCTGAGTCGCGGGCCATCGTCTCGCTGCGCGAGTCCTACGGGCTTTTCGTCGACGGCGAGTTCATCCCCGGCGTCGACGGCCGCGCCTTCAAGACCATCTCGCCGGCCACCGAGGAGGTGCTGGCCGAGGTGACCGAGGCCGGCCCCGCCGACGTGGACCGGGCGGTGACGGCCGCGCGGAAGGCGTACGAGCACACCTGGGCGGTCATGCCGGGGACGGCACGAGCCAAGTTCTTGTTCCGAATCGCCAGGATCGTTCAGGAAAAAGCTCGTGAGCTCGCGGTCCTGGAGTCGCTCGACAACGGCAAGCCGATCCGTGAGTCCCGCGACGTCGACATCCCGCTCGTCGCCGCGCACTTCTTCTACTACGCGGGCTGGGCCGACAAGCTCGAGCACGCCGGATACGGCCAGGCGCCGCGCCCGCTCGGTGTGGCCGGCCAGGTCATCCCGTGGAACTTCCCGCTGCTCATGCTGGCCTGGAAGATCGCCCCGGCGCTAGCCTGCGGCAATACGGTGGTGCTCAAGCCCGCCGAGACCACGCCGCTGACCGCGCTGGCGTTCGCGGAGATCTGCCAGCAAGCCGATCTGCCGCCCGGCGTGGTCAACATCGTCACCGGGGCGGGGGAGACCGGCCGTGCGCTGGTCACCCACCCCGGCATCGACAAGGTGGCGTTCACAGGTTCCACCGAAGTCGGCAAGGAAATAGCCCGCGCGTGTGCCCCCACCCGTAAGAAGCTGACCCTCGAGCTGGGCGGCAAGGCCGCCAACATCGTCTTCGAGGACGCGCCCATCGACCAGGCGGTCGAGGGCATCGTGAACGGCATCTTCTTCAACCAGGGTCACGTGTGCTGTGCCGGGTCCCGGCTGCTTGTGCAGGAGTCCGTGCGGGACGAGGTGCTCGCCGCGCTGCGGCGACGGCTGGCCACCCTGCGGCTGGGTGACCCGCTGGACAAGAACACCGACGTCGGAGCCATCAACTCCGCCGCTCAGCTGGCCAAGATCCGCGAGCTGTCCGACGTCGGGGAGGCGGAGGGTGCGCAGCGGTGGTCGCCGCCGTGTGACCTGCCGGTGAAGGGTTTCTGGTTCCCGCCGACGTTGTTCACCGGGGTGTCCCAGGCGCATCGCATCGCCCGGGAGGAGATCTTCGGCCCGGTGCTGTCCGTGCTCACGTTCCGGACCCCGGCCGAGGCGGTGGAGAAGGCCAACAACACGCCGTACGGGCTGTCGGCCGGAGTCTGGACGGAGAAGGGATCGCTGATCTTGTGGATGACCTCCCGGCTGCGGGCCGGGGTGGTGTGGGCCAACACGTTCAACAAGTTCGATCCGGCCTCGCCGTTCGGCGGCTACAAGGAATCCGGTTACGGCCGGGAAGGCGGCAGGCACGGACTGGAGGCCTACCTCGATGTCTGACCCCGTCGCAGCTGACCCCGCCGCGGCCGCCCGCATCGCCGTGCGGAAAACGTACAAGCTGTATATCGGCGGGGCTTTCCCCCGTTCGGAAAGCGGAAGGTCCTACGTCGTGACCGACCACAAGGGCAGGTTCCTGGCCAACGCGGCGATGGGCTCGCGCAAGGACGCGAGAGACGCGGTCGCGGCCGCGCGCAAAGCCTCCGCGGGCTGGTCGGCGGCGACCGCGTACAACCGGGGCCAGGTGCTCTACCGGGTCGCCGAGCTGCTCGAGGGCAGGCGGGCCCAGTTCGCCGCCGAGGTGCGCGCCGCCGAGGGACTGGGGTCGCGGCAGGCGGAGGCGCTGGTGGACACGGTCATCGATCGCTGGGTCTGGTACGCGGGCTGGGCGGACAAGATCGCTCAGGTGCGCGGCGCGGCCAACCCGGTGGCTGGCCCCTACTTCAACTTCTCGCTGCCCGAGCCGACCGGGGTGGTGGCGGTGATCGCGCCCGAGGCGTCGAGCCTGCTGGGGTTCTCCTCCGTGGTCGCCCCCGCGGTCGTCAGCGGCAACACGGTGGTGGCGCTGGCCAGCGAGCGGTTCCCGCTGCCCGCGGTGTCGCTGTCCGAGGTGCTCGCGACCTCCGATGTGCCGGCCGGCGTGATCAACGTGCTCACCGGGCGCACGGCGGAGATCGCGCCCTGGCTGGCCTCGCACATGGACGTCAACGCCATCGACCTGTGCGGAGCGCCGGATTCGCTGGCGGACGACCTTGCCGTCGCCGCGGCCGATAACCTCAAGCGGGTCGTCCGGGCCGCCGACCAGGACTGGATGCTGACTCCCCGCCTGGACCGCATGCTCGCCTACACCGAAACCAAGACCGTCTGGCACCCCACGGGCACCTAGTCAGGCCGCCCCTCGCACCGAGGAGAAGAATGCCGCCCACGCTTCAGCCGGTCATCGTGACCCCGAGCCTGCCCCTGCTGCTCGCCTTCTACAAGGCTCTGCTCGGCGCCGTGGAAATCTCGCGTGTCCCCGAGGACGGCCCGGCCTTCTACGTGGGCCTGCGGCTGGGAAACGCCGAGCTCGGCGTGGTGGCGGACGGAGATGCCCAGATTGACGCCCCGCAGCGGATCCTGCTGAACGTGAACGTGGCCGACCTGAACGTCGGAGACGTGGACGA
>JBEKGC010000062.1:0-20551 GCA_050013055.1 Streptosporangiaceae bacterium | reverse complement strand
AGGCTCTCGCTCTCGGTGGGCTCGATCATGAACGTGCCCGCGACAGGGAACGACATCGTGGGCGCGTGGAATCCGTAGTCCATCAGCCGTTTGGCCACGTCATCCACGGTGATCCCGGTCTGTCGGGACAGCGGGCGCAAGTCGATCACGCACTCGTGCGCGACCAGCCCGTTCCGGCCGGTGTACAGCACCGGATAATGCGGCGCGAGCCGCTTGGCGATGTAGTTGGCGGACAGCACCGCGACACCGGTGGCCTGGCGCAGCCCGCTGGCCCCCATCATCGCGATGTAAGCCCAGGAGATCGGCAGGATGCCCGCCGACCCGTAGGGAGCCGCCGCGACCGGT
This sequence comes from Streptosporangiaceae bacterium, assembly GCA_050013055.1. GTDB lineage: Bacteria > Actinomycetota > Actinomycetes > Streptosporangiales > Streptosporangiaceae > Palsa-504. The sequence continues at coordinate 20,206 of JBEKGC010000062.1, read as the reverse complement.
CCGGTCCGGCCGCGGCCGGGCAGGAACTCCGCCAGGTGCGCGCGCACGGCCACCGGGCCCACGCCCGGGCCGCCGCCGCCGTGCGGGATGCAGAAAGTCTTGTGCAGGTTCAGGTGCGAGACATCGGCCCCGAACGACGGCAGCGTGGCCAGCCCGACCAGCGCGTTGAGGTTCGCGCCGTCGATGTAGACCTGGCCGCCTGCCGCGTGCACCGCGGCGCAGACGGCGGTCACGTTCTGCTCGTAGACCCCGGCCGTAGACGGGTAGGTCAGCATGATCGCGGCTACCTTCCCGTCGTGGGCTTCCAGCTTGGCCCGCAGGTCACCGACGTCGATGGCGCCGTCGAAGCCGCACGTGATCACCGCGACGCGCAATCCGGCCAGCACCGCGCTGGCCGCGTTCGTGCCGTGCGCCGAGGACGGGATCAGGCAGACGTCACGGCCCGCCTCGCCGCGCGAGGCGTGATACCCCCTGATCGCGAGCAGGCCCGCCAGCTCGCCCTGGGACCCCGCGTTCGGCTGGACGGACACCGCGTCGTAGCCGGTCAGGACGGCCAGCCGGTGCTCCAGGGAGGTGATCAGCTCGGCGTAGCCCGCGGCCTGGGCCGGCGGCGCGAACGGGTGCAGGCCGGCGAATTCCGGCCAGCTGACCGGCTCCATCTCGGCCGCCGCGTTCAGCTTCATCGTGCACGAGCCGAGCGGGATCATGGACCGGTCAAGGGCAATGTCGAAGTCCGACAGCCGCCGCAGGTAGCGCAGCATCGCGGTCTCGCTCCTGTGCTCGCCGAACACCGGGTGGGTGAGGAACTCCGAGGCACGCCGCAAGGATGCGGGCAGCCGGTCCTGGCCGGCCTCGGACAGCGGCACGTCGTCCGGGCCCGACCGTCCGCACAGGGCCGCGGCCACCTCGCGCAACTGCTCGTCGGTGGTGGTCTCGTCACAGCTGACCTGCAGCGCGCCGTCCGGGGCCAGGTACAGGTTGTACCCCGCGGCGCGGGCCCGCATCGCCGCCTCAGCCGCCTCAGCCGCACCGCCGTCGAAACGGACCCTGATGGTGTCGAAGAAGTCACCATCGTCCGTTCGGCCGCCAAGGTCGCGCAGGGTCGCGGCCAGGACAGCGGCGCTACGGTGAGTACCCCGGGCGATGGCCGCCAGCCCGTCCGGCCCGTGGTAGATGGCGTACATGGCCGCGGCCACCGCCAGCAGGACCTGCGCCGTGCAGATGTTGCTCGTGGCCTTCTCCCGGCGGATGTGCTGCTCGCGGGCCTGCAGGGCGAGGCGGTAGGCGGCCTGGCCGTCGGCGTCGACCGACACGCCGACCAGCCGGCCGGGCAGCTGCCGCTTCAGCGCGTCGGTGACCGCCATGTAGCCCGCGTGCGGACCGCCGTACCACAGCGGCACCCCGAACCGCTGGCTCGAGCCCACCGCGATGTCGGCCCCCAGCTCGCCGGGCGGCCGCAGCAGGGTCAGCGCGAGCAAGTCGGCGGCGACCGCCGCGAGCGCGCCGCGGGCATGGGTGGCCTCGATCAGCGGCGCGAGGTCACGGACCGCCCCGGACGCGCCGGGAAACTGCAGCAGCACGCCGAACAGGCCGGGCTGCGCGGCGACCGACTCGGCCGTCACCGGGGCGACGACGAGCTCGATGCCGAGCGGCTCGGCCCGGGTGCGCAGCACGGCGAGGGTCTGCGGCAGGCAGTCGGCGTCGGCGAGGAACACCTGCCCGCCCTTGGACGCCCGCCGGGCCAGCGTCATCGCCTCGGCCGCGGCGGTGGCCTCGTCCAGCAGCGAGGCGCCCGCCCACGGCAGCGCGGTCAAATCGGCGATCATGGTCTGGAAGTTCAGCAGCGCCTCGAGGCGGCCCTGCGAGATTTCCGGCTGGTACGGGGTGTACGCGGTGTACCAGGCCGGGTTCTCCAGCACGTTACGGCGGATGACGGCCGGGGTGATCGTGTCGTAGTAGCCCAGGCCGATCATCGAGGTCAGCACCTGGTTCCTGGTGGCCATCCGGCGCAGCTCGGCCAGCGCCTGGGTCTCGGTCAGGGGTTCGGGCAGGCTCAGCTGCGGCACCGGGGTGCCCTCGGGCAGGGCCGCGGTGGTGAGCTCGTCCAGCGACGAATAGCCCACGCGGCCGAGCATGTGCTGCTGGGCGGCCGCGGACGGGCCGATGTGGCGGGCAGTGAAATTGGTCATGGAGCCTCTCCGGACGCAGCGGATACGCGGCTCCCCATCTGTCGCGGCGTACTGTCCGCTTCAGAGATGCCTATCCCGCCCGGTTCGTGTGCCTGAGAGGTTCCGGGGATGTTGCCCCTTCGGCGCCCGCGTAAGCTCACGCGAGATCTCTCCCGGCCGGTGTCATCAGCAGTTGTGATCCTACCTGTTTAGCTGGTGCGGCGCAGGCGGCGCTTGGCTAGGTCGTCTTGGCCGCCGGGGGCCACCGCGACAAAGCCGTCCTCGGCCCGGACGGCGGGCAGCACCGCCAGGTCGCCCTCGACCTCGCGCCAGACCCGGCCGAGCGCGATGCCGAACACGCCCTGGCCACCGGCAAGCAGATCCACCACCTCGTCAGCGGAGGTGCACTCGTACACGCTGACTCCGTCGCTCATCAGGGTCACCTGGGCCAGGTCGTCGCTGCCCCGGTCACGCAGATGCTGCACCGCGGCCCGGATCTGCTGCAGCGAGATCCCGGTGTCAAGCAGCCGCTTGACCACCTTCAGCACGAGAATGTCGCGGAAACCGTAGAGCCGCTGGGAGCCCGACCCGTGGGCGGCGCGGACGCTCGGCTCGACCAGCGCCGTGCGCGCCCAGTAGTCGAGCTGCCGGTAGGTAATGCCGGCCGCGGCGCACGCGGTCGGCCCGCGGTAGCCGATCTCCCCCGCGTCCGGGCCCGCGTGATGAGCATCACCGGAGAGGCCGGGAACTTCGTCGTCGTCGAACAGGGTGCCCTGCGAGCCGTCGGCGGCTGAGCCCTTACCGCCGTCATCACCCCTGGTTACCGCCACGCCCACCTCCACCGGAGCTGATTACCCACGGTACTCGCACCGTAAGCCGGTCCGGGTAGCGGCGTCAACGACCGCCGGCGGCGCGTCGCGACATTCCCGGCAGCAGCCGGGCATACCGGTACGCACCAGGTGTTCGGGGTTGGTTCAGGTGGCGCGGCCGAAATCCTCGGGCGATATGTTGTCGAGGAATTCCCTGAACTTCTCGACCTCGTCCTCCTGCTCATCCGGGATGGGCACGCCCGCCTCATCCAGGATCTCCTCACTCGCGAAGATCTGCGCCCCGGTGCGCAGCGCCAGCGCGATGGAGTCCGAGGGCCGCGCGCTCACCTCGGCGCCGTTGGAGAAGACCAGGTCCGCGTAGAAGATACCGTCCCGCAACGCGGTGATGTTCACCGTGCGGAGCTGGATATTCAGGACCTCGAGCACGTCACGGAACAGATCGTGCGTCAGAGGCCGAAGCGACACCATGCCCTGCTGGGCGAAGGCAATCGCCGTCGCCTCGACCGCCCCGATCCAGATGGGCAGGTACCTGTCCCCCTGCGCCTCCTTGAGCAAGACGATGGGGCTGTTGGATGGCATTTCGACCCGGACGCCGATGACCTCCATCTGCCGCACTTCAGCTCCGTCCTCACGTGCCTGGGGAACCTCTGCTGGCCACCTCTCCCCCTGCCAAGGTACACCCGTCACCGTCCGGAGGCCGACCGCAGCCCCCCGGCCGAAGGCTCCCCGTCCGCGGAATCGGGGCCGGATCCACCCGTGTCCAGCTCGTATTCGCCGTGGCGAAGCGGCCCGCAGGCCAGCCCCGCCTCGGCCAGGGCCGACTCGACCAGTGTCGCGTGCAGCCGCAGGGTCAGGTCGGCGATCTGCCAGGCCGTCCGGGCGGCCGCGTCGCGCGCGCCGGGGCCGCGCTGACGCAGCTGCGGTGCCACGACCTGCTCAACTAGGTTGGCCTCGCGGTCCGCGGACGCCTTGACCGCACGCAGGTGCCTGGCCTGCACGCCGTACTGGTGCAGCGCCGCGACCGCGCGGGCGACCGCGAGCGCGTCCCGGCCGTACTGCCGGCCGACCCGCCGGATCAGGCCGTAATCCTCGAGCTCGGTCAGCTCCGCGTCGCTGATGTCGGCGGCGTCGAGCAGCTGGTGACGGGTCAGGCCGGCCGCGGTCCGGTCGGCGCCATGGGCCTGGGACGGATCTGCCGCCGCATCGCCGCCGTCGGCGAGCCGCTCCCTGATCACCCGCAGCGGCAGGTACGAATCACGCTGCATGGTGAGGATGTACCGCAGCCGGGTGATGTCGGGCGCGGAGAACCTGCGGTAGCCCGAATGCGACCTGGCCGGCTCGATCAGCCCTTCGGCCTCAAGGAAACGGATCTTCGAGGTGCTGATATCGGGAAACTCCGGGCGCAGCTGAGCCAGGACCTCGCCGATACCGAATTGGCCACGCGGTGCCTGGTCAGTCATGAGATATCCCCCGCCCCGCCGCGCCCGTCGGCCCGCTCATGAGTATTCCTGGGCGCCCCTGCCGCGGCGGTCAGCCGAAGATGCCGGGCCGAGGTCCTGGCTGGTGAGGAAGAGCAGCCGGAACTTGCCGATCTGGACCTCATCTCCGCCGGTCAGCTCGGCTTCCTCGATGCGTTCCCTGTTGACGTAGGTGCCGTTGAGGCTGCCGACGTCGTGCACGGTGTACCGGAAGCCGTTCCGGTAGAACTCGGCGTGCCGCCGGGAAACCGTCACGTCGTCGAGGAAGATGTGACTGTCGGGGTGGCGGCCCGCCGTGGTCAGGTCGCCGTCGAGCAGGAACCGGCTGCCCGCGTTGGGTCCGCGCATGACCAGCAGCAGCGCGCTGCCTGGCGGCAGGGCGCCAAACGAGGCGGAGTCCGGGAACAGGTCGTCGGCCAGATCGCCGTCGTCCGTGCGGCCCAGTGAGATCGTCGAGGTGGTCTCTCCGGGACGAGCCGGCGTCCCCCCGGTCCCCGGCGCGGACGCCGCGGGCCCGGCCGGCATCCCCGATCCTGGCGGGACGGGCGCTCCGAGCTGGGCTCCGCAGTTCGAGCAGAACCGGGCGTCGTCAGGATTGGGCCGACCGCACCGGGCGCAGTAGACACGTGGCATAACTCCGCTCGCCCTCCCCTCAGTCTGGTGCTCGGCTTCGCTGGGTCCTGCCCAAGGTACGCGAGAGGGTGCGGGGCGGTCCACGCGCCACGCGAACAGCCCCCGCCGTCCACGCCCGTTACCCTGGTCGCGACGCTTCCGCCACACCGCTTTTTCACCTCCGCCTTCGCTGACCCGCCGCGGGCGATGACCGCCGGGCGTATCGCAATGCGCGATTGTCTCACAGTCGCGTACATCCGCGAATTCGGCGTTTTAAAGCGCCGTTCGCATTCTCCCGTAGAAGAAACAGCTTACCCTGGCGCGGCGCGAATATCCGGGGACCGGCGCCTGGTACCCAGGACAGTCAGCGACGGCGCCCCCGGCCCTAGCGGCCCGCTTGCTCGACCACCAGGGCCCACTCGTCGAGCAGCAACTGCGCGGTGTCGGCGTCGGTTCCCTCGGCCCACAGATGGGTCACGGCGTCGGCCGGGTCGGGCAGCACGAGGACCCAGCCGCGATCACGCTCGGTGACGCGAACGCCGTCTGTGGTGTCGATCTCGTGCTGGCCGGCGGCTTCCACGACCGTGCGCATGACACCGCCCTTGGCCGCCCATGGCGTCGGGATCGACCGCTTCAGCAGATGCGCGACCGGGATCCTGGCGTCGATCTGGCTCAGCGTCAGCCTGGTCCGCGCGACCAGGCCGAGCAGCCTGACGAAGGCCGCGATGCCGTCGATGGCCCGGCTGCATTCGGGCACGACGAAGCCGCCGTGGCCGTCGGCCGCGAAGATGACATCGTCCTGCGCCGCGGCCAGCGTGAGCGCGTGCATGGAGGTCGGCGTCCAGTTCACCTGGACGCCGTGAAAGCGGCAGACCTGCTCCGCCACCCTGGTCGTGGTCACCGGCAGCGCCACCTGGCCGCTCTTGCGTTCGGCCGCGACCAGGTCGAGCACGGCGAGCAGCGCCCGGTCCTCGCTGACCAGCTCGCCTTTTTCGTCCACGAGCTGGATCCGTTCCCCGACCGGGTCGAACCTGACACCGAACGCCGCCTTGGACGAGGACACCACCTCGGCCAGCCGCTGCAGGCCCGCACGCTGCTGTGCGACCGTCTCGGTCGGTGACATCTCGTCCAGCCTGTTGTTCAGGGTGAGCACATCCACGCCGATGGTGCCGAGCAGGCTGGGCAGGACCAGCGACGCGGTACCGCCGGCGCAGTCCGCGACCACCTTCAGGCTGGCCTCGCGCACGCCGCTCATGTCGACGCAGCCGAGCAGTTCGTGGGTGTAGGACTCGACCACCCGGGGCGGGTAGCTGAGCTCGGCGATCTCGCCGGGGAACGCCCGGCGGAACTCCTGCCGGGAAAAGACCCGCTCCAGCTTGCGCTGGTCCGCCTGGGACAGCTCGGCGCCGCGTTCGTCGAGGAAGATGATGTCGACGGACTGCGGGTCGCCGGGCGTGGTGCGCAGCGCGATGCCGCCGCTGTAGTTGTCTCTGGCCGTCTCGAACCTGGCCACAGGCAGCGGCTGGGCTTCCAGGTCCACGACGTTGATGGCGCTGGCGTTCAACGCCCCCTGCATGGCCCGTTTCAGCGTGCGCGCCGCCCGGGACACGTCCCTGGAGGTGGTGACGGTGGAGCCCTTGCGCAGCATGGTGGCGTAGGCGCTGGCCAGCCGGACCGCCAGCTCGGGGGTCACCTCCACGTTGACCAGTCCGGACACGCCGCGCGGGCCGAACAGGGTGCGCTGGCCCCTGGACTCCCAGATCACGCTGGTGTTCACCACCGCGCCGGCCTCGATGGTCTTGAACGGGTACACCTTCACCCCGGCGGACAGGTAAGCCTCGGGCTCGATCACGCACTCGTCCCCGACGACCGCGCCTTCCTCGATCCTGGCCAGCCGCATGACGTCGGTGTTCTTCCCGATCACGCAGCCGCGCAGGGTGACCCCCTGGCCGACGTACACGTTGTTGTGCACGACGGCGCGATGCACGAACGCGCCCTCCTTGACCACGACGTTGCTGCCGATGACTGTGTACTCCCGCAGATGAGCGCCCGCCTCGATCTTGGCGTAGTCACCGATGCACAGCGGCCCGGTCAGCACGGCGTCCGCGTCGACCTCCGCCCCCTCGGCGACCCAGACCCCGGGTGAGACCTCGAAGCCGGCGATGTCGCTGTGCACCCGGCCGGCCAGCACGTCGGCCTGCGCCTTCATATAGCTCTCCAGGGTCCCGACGTCTTCCCAGTAGTCCTCGGAGATGTAGCCGAACAGCGGGGCGCCGCGCTTGAGCAGCTTGGGGAAGACGTCGCCCGCCCAGTCGACCACCTCCCCCGGCGGGACCTCCGCGAGCACCTCGGGTTCCATCACGTACAGCCCGGTGTTGACCGTGTCCGAGAACACCTGGCCCCACGTCGGCTTCTCCAGGAAACGCTGGATCTGGCCGTCTTCCCCGGTGATCACGATGCCGAACTCGAGCGGGTCGGGCACCCGGGCCAGGCCGACCGTGATCAGCGCGCCCTTGTCCTTGTGGAATTTCACCAGCGAGGTGAGGTCCATGTCGGTGAGCGCGTCACCCGAGATGACCAGGAAGGGCTCGTCCCGCAGCGCGTCTTCGGCATTCCTGACGCTGCCCGCGGTCCCGAGCGGCATCTCCTCCGTGGCGTACTGCAGGCTCATCCCGAATTCCTCGCCGTCGCCGAAGTAGTTACGGACGAGCGCGGCCAGGAACTGGACGGTTACCACGGTCTCATCGAACCCGTGCCGCCTGAGCAGCCGCAGCACGTGCTCCATGATCGGCCTGTTGGCCACGGGAAGCAGCGGCTTGGGCTGGTTGGCGGTCATCGGCCGCAGCCGCGTCCCTTCGCCCCCTGCCATGACGACGGCTTTCAATGGATTCGCGGCTCCTTTCCCGGTTTCACCCTTGGGTGTACCCCCGCCGCGGGCAAGTTCACGGGTGGCCGGCCTGCGGGCGCGCATCACCGCCGACCAGACTCCGCACCTGGGCGAGATATAGCATCGCAGCCCACCAGTACAACACTGTGCCCCAGGTCGCAAAGGCCCAGCCTATTACCCGGGCCAGGGTTCCGCCCCAGCCGGGGTGAGCGCCCAGGAAGAGCAGCGGGAAGGCGTAAAGCAGGCACAGAGTCGCCCCCTTGCCGGCCAGGCTGACCTGCAAGGTGCCGAACCCGACCCGGCGCCGCAGCACGCCGAGCGCCGCGCCGACCGTCAGCTCGCGCAGACCGAGGACGGCGACCAGCCACCAGGGAATGATCCCCCTGATCGCGAGCGCGACGATGGTCGACACGATGTACAGCCGGTCCGCGGCCGGATCGAGCACCTGGCCGAGCCTGCTGGCCTGGTTCAGCGCCCGGGCGATCTTGCCGTCGAGCCAGTCGGACAGGCCCGCGACGATGAGCAGGGCCACGGCCCAGTCGTCGGCGACGGCCGTCCGTGGCCCGAGGACAAGCCACAAGAAGACCGGCACCCCCGCCAGCCGGGCGGCGCTGATCCCGTTCGGGATGGTAAGGACGCGGTCCACGGACCCAGTATCCTCAACTAAGTGACTATGGCGGATACGGGGGCGCCTGCTCGTGCCGCCGACACGAGGGTGCCCGACTCCAAGGTTTTGAACACCAAGGCTCTGGACTCTAAGGTTCTGGCTGAGGCGAGCAAGCGGCGGACGTTCGCGGTGATCAGCCACCCGGATGCGGGCAAGTCCACGCTGACTGAGGCGCTGGCCCTGCACGCGTCGGCGATCACGCAGGCCGGCGCGGTGCACGGCAAGGCGGGCCGGCGCGGGGTGACCTCCGACTGGATGGCGATGGAACGGGCCCGGGGCATCTCCATCACCTCGGCGGCGCTGCGCTTCGATTACCACAACACGATGCTGAACCTGCTGGACACCCCGGGACACGCGGATTTCTCCGAGGACACCTACCGGGTCCTGTCCGCGGTGGACTGCGCGGTCATGCTGCTCGACTCGGCCAAGGGCCTGGAACCGCAGACCCTGAAGCTGTTCGACGTCTGCCGGAGCCGGTCCGTCCCGGTTATCACGTTCGTGAACAAGTGGGACAGGCCCGGACGGGAACCGCTTGAGCTGCTCGATGAGATCGAGCAGCGGATCGGGCTGCGCCCGGCCCCGGTGAACTGGCCGGTCGGCGTGGCCGGCGACTTCCGCGGCCTGATCGAGCGGACCACCGGAGACTTCATCACCTTCACCAGGACCCCCGGCGGGGCCGGGCGGGCCCTGGAAACCCGGCTCGATGCCGCGGCCGCGGTTGCTCGTGACGGCGACGCGTTCGTGACCGCCCAGGAGGAGCTAGCGCTGCTCGACGAGATCTACGGCGGCCTCGGGGATGCCGACGGCCGCTTCGGCGACCTCGACATGGAGTCCTTCCTGGCCGGCGTGACGAGCCCGGTGCTGTTCGGCGCCGCGCTGCCGAACTTCGGGGTCCGCCGCCTGCTCGACGCCGTGACCACGTACGCCCCGGCGCCCGCGATGCGCGCCGACGTCAAAGGCGAGCCCCGGCCGGTCGACGCCCCGTTCTCCGGCCTGGTGTTCAAGGTGCAGGCCAACATGGACCCGGCGCACAGGGACCGGATGGCATTCGTCCGGGTGTGCTCAGGCCGGTTCGAGCGCGGCATGGTGCTCACCCACGCCGCGACCGGACGCCCGTTCGCCACCAAGTACGCGCAGTCGATGTTCGGCCAGGACCGGGAGACCGTCGAGGAAGCCTTTCCCGGCGACGTCATCGGGCTGGTCAACGCCACCGCGCTGCGCCCGGGCGACACGCTGTACGCGGGTGACGTCCCGGTCGAGTTCCCGCCGATCCCCAGCTTCGCGCCTGAGCACTTCGCGGTGGTACGCGGCAAGGAAGCGGGCAAGCAGAAGCAGTTCCGGCGCGGGATCGAGCAACTGGACACCGAGGGAGTGGTCCAGGTCCTCGCCTCCGATCTGCGCGGCGACCAGGCTCCTGTGCTCGCCGCCGTCGGCCCGCTGCAGTTCGACGTGGTCTTGCACCGGCTCGAGCACGAGTTCGGCGCTCGCGCCGAACTCGATCATCTCGATTACACGCTGGCCCGGCGTACCGACGCCGACGGCGTCCGCGCCCTGGCCGGGCAGCGCGCGGTCGAGGTGCTGACCCGCCGCCACGACGGCGCCATCCTCGCGTTGTTCAGCGACAAGTGGCGGCTCGGCCAGGTCAAGCGCGAACACCCCGACATCATGCTCGAGCCCCTCATCGCCGACAACCCGGCCGGTTAGCGCGTGGTGAGGCAGCTAGGAGAAGGAGACAACATGGCGACGATCGCGATCTTCGGAGGGACCGGATACGCGGGCAGCGCGATCAGGGACGAGGCGCTGCGGCGCGGGCACACCGTCATCTCGGTCAGCCGGTCAGAAGCCGAGCCCGCGGGCACCCCTGGCTTCATCTCACGGGCCGGCAACCTGCACGATCATGCCCTGGTCGACCACATGGCGGTCGAGGCGGACGTCCTCGTGGTGGCCATCCGGGCCAGCCGGCAGGACGGCGTGCGGCTGGCCGACGCGGTCACGATGCTGGCCAAGGCGGCGGCTGAACACGGCACCAGGCTGGGCTTCGTCGGCGGGGCGGGCTCCCTGCACGTCACCGAGGGCGGCCCGCGGGTGGTGGACCTGCCGACGTTTCCCGACGAGCATAAGGGCGAGGCGCTGGGCCAGGCCGACGTCCTGGCCGCGCTGCGGGAAACCGCCGCCGACGTGGACTGGTTCTACCTGAGCCCGGCGGCTTCCTACGGGGCCTACGCCCCGGGCGAGGCGACCGGCCACTACCGCCTCGGCGGCGACGTCCTGCTCGCCGGCGCAGACGGCAGCTCGAACATCTCCGGCGCCGACTACGCCAAGGCCTTCGTGGACGAGATCGAGCAGCCGGAACACCGCAGGCAGCGCTTCAGCGTGGCCTACTAACCGGGCTAACCGGGCCACCCTGGGCCTGGCCGGGGCAACGGCAGGCCGAGGCCGCCCACGGCGCCCGGCTGGTGCAAGATCGCGGTGCCGAGCTCGTTGACCCGTACGGCCACCAGGCCGTCGTAGCGCGACAGCCAGGCCAGGTCAGCGGTCCCCCACAGACCGCGGTAATCCTCACGCGCGCCGGCCGGGCCGGTGTAGGCCACGTCCAGGACACCTATGGTGGCCGCGTACTCGAACAGGACGCAGAGCGCATACCGGCCGGACAGCACGTTCCAGGCCGCAGGTCCGGCGTGACCGAGCGACCCGTGGTAGGGGTCGGTGAGATAGAGCCGCCACAGCGCCCGCAGGCTCCTGGCCACCACGAGCGGGCGGCGCTGGGTGGCCATGATCTCGAGCAGGTCATCGACGTCGGTCCAGGCGTCAGGCTCGATGGCGGCCAGGGCCGCGGCCACCGCGGCGCGGCGCCCCGGCACGGAGGTCAAGGTGGACGGCCTGCGCTGTCCCTTGATCACCTCGACCCGGGCCAGCTCATCGTGCGACACGCTGGTCAGCCACCTGTCCCACAGCGCGCCGAGCGTCTGGTAGGACGGCTGGGCCAGCGCCGCCCGGCCGCGGGCGGTCAGTTCGAGCCTCGGCCCGGCCAGCTGAGCCAGGCCGCCGGCCTGCAGCAGCAGGGGCCACGCGAACGCCGCGATCGGCTCGCTGGCACCGAAGTGATCCGCCTGGTAGTAGTCCCCGGCGACGAGGACATCCTCGACCAGCCGGACCGTCGCGGCCAGCGGCCGCCTGCTGGCCGCACTGTAACGCAGCTGGCGGTCAGCGGTCAGCTCGAGGACGGCGACGAGGTTGGACAGCGCGTCGGGCGCGGTGCAGCGGAGCAGGACCGCGCCGGACCTGACGGTATCCCCGGCCTGGTCATATCCGGCCCGCTCATCGGTGACGCCGGTCGCGCCCTCGGCCATCAGCCAACCCTAGCGGCTCACGGACCGGGCACGAGGTTGCCTCGCCGGATAACACCGCAGAAAGCGGTATGGCACCGTTAGCGGTATGCGCGTGACCGGAGTCGATGCCTGCAGGCGCGGCTGGGTCGCGGTGACCCTGGAAGGCTGCGGGCAGGCTCAGCTCCCCCGGCTGGCCGGCGTCCGCGTGCACCGGTTGCTGGCGAGCGTGCTCGGCCCGGACCCAGCCTGGGTGGTCGGCATCGACATGCCGCTCGGGCTGCTGGAAGCGGGCTGGCGGCAGGCGGACCGGGCGGCCCGCGGTCTGCTCGGCCCCAGGCGAAGCTCGGTCTTCGCGATCCCGCCCCGGGCCGTCTGGGCGCGGGAAACCTATCCCGCCGCGAACCAGTGCTGCCGCGAACTCACCGGCCAGGGGTTCAGCGTGCAGGCGTGGGGGCTGCGCGCCAAGCTGCTCGAGGCCAACGAGTACCGCGAGGCGTGCCAGCACCCGATGTACGAGGTCCACCCCGAGCTCGCGTTCCGCGCCATGGCGGGGGCGCCGCTCGCGCACAGCAAGCACACGACCGCCGGGCTCGAGCAGCGCCGCGAACTGCTGGCCCAGGCCGGGATCGCGCCGGTCACCAAGGCGGCGCCGGTGACCGACACCCTAGACGCGGCCGCGGTGGCCTGGAGCGCCTGGCGCATCGCCACCGGCCAGGCGGTCATCCTGCCCGACCAGCCGCAGCGGGACCGCCGGGGGGATGAGATCGCGATCCGTTACTAAGGACGGCGAGCGACGGCCCGATAAGGACGGCGAGCGACGGCCCGATATCGTGTCCGGCCGCGAGTGCCTGGCCCCCCGCGATGATGCTGGTGTGGTTCGTGGGAAGCCAGGGCTCCATGAAGCGCCGGCCCTCGGAAAGGTCACGGAATATTTGGCCTTCGCGGATGATTTGGTGCCCTATGACCAGGTTCTGTGAGCTAGTTCGGACACGCCTTAGCCGCGCGGGGGGTGCTGCGCAGCCCGTCGAAGGCCATGGCGCATATCGCGTTCGCAAGTGGCCGCGTGTCCGCGCGGCGGGCCGGGCGGTACCACTCGACCACGGAGTTGACCAGCCCGAACAGCAGCCGGGCGGTGATCATCGCGTCGGCGTCCGGCTGGATGTCACCGTCGGCCACCGCCTGGGCCACCAGCTCGGCCACGAACCGGTCAAAGGCGCGTCGCTTGTCCAGCGCGGCTCGTTCGACGTCGGTGTTGCCGCGCACCCGCAGCAGCAGGGTGACGTAAGGCGAGTCGGCTTCGAGCACCTCTACGCTACGCCGGACCAGGTACTCCAGCCGCTCGATGGCCGGCGCGGGCAGCACCCTCGCCCGGTCCGTCGCCGTCGACAGGCCGGCCAGCGCCCGGTCCAGGGCCAGGCGGAGCAGTTCTTCCTTGCCCGCTACGTGGTGGTAGATCGCCGACTTGGCGATGCCGAGCCGGTCCGCCAGATCGCGCATGCTGGTGCGGTCGTAGCCTTGCTCGTTGAAGAGCTCGACCGCCACCGCGAGCACCGACGCCAGATCATAGCCCGGGCGCCCGCGGCGCGGCGCGGCCCCTTGCGGGTGCCGGGATTCCGGCCCGGGAACCGGGGGCGCGATCACGAGGCCGGATCCGTCGGCACGGCGGTGTCCTCGGGCACGGCGGTGGCCTCGGGCGCGGCCGGGTCCGGGGCCAGCTGATGGCTCCGGCCGCGGAATTCGGCGATCACCTCTGTGCCGCGGCGCACCGTCACGTCGTAGAGCCCGGACCGCCCGAACCGGGTGCGCATGACGGCCTCAGCCTCCAGGACGTCGCCGGCCCGGGCCGGGGCGACGAAGATGATATCGGCCGACGCAGCCACGGTCACCGGCCCGTGGCTGTTGCACGCGCAGGCGAAGGCGGTATCGGCCAGCGTGAAGATCAGCCCGCCGTGCGCCATGGCGTGCCCGTTCACCATGTCGGCGCGCACCGTCATCCTGGTCACCGCCCGCCCGTCCCCTTGGTCGACCAGCTCGATACCCAGGCCACGGGAGGCCACATCCCTCGTCATCATCGCCTGGACGCTGGGCGTATGCGGCACGGACATCTCCTCCTGTATTATTGACCGAACGTCCGGTAAATAATACAGTCCGCCTGGGGACCACGTGGTGCCTACGATGATGGCGAAGACACAAAGCCGGAGGGATGGTGGCGATGACTGCGCTCCCCGACGAGGCGACGGGCGACCTGACCGCCCACTTCGATGACACGCTCGGGCACGAGCGGCGCATCGAACCGCGGGACTGGATGCCGGACGCCTACCGGGCGACGATGATCCGCCAGATCGCCCAGCACGCGCATTCGGAGATCATCGGCATGCAGCCCGAGGGCAACTGGATCACCCGTGCCCCTTCGCTGCGGCGCAAGGCGATCCTGATCGCCAAGGTGCAGGACGAGGCGGGCCACGGCATGTACCTGTACTCGGCCGCCGAGACGCTCGGTGCCGATCGCGCCGACATGACCGACAAGCTGATCAGCGGGCGGCAGAAGTACTCCTCGATCTTCAACTACCCGACGCTGACCTACGCGGACGTGGGCGTGATCGGCTGGCTGGTCGACGGCGCGGCCATCTGTAACCAGGTACCGCTGTGCCGGTCCTCCTACGGCCCCTACGCGCGGGCCATGGTACGCATCTGCAAGGAGGAGTCCTTCCACCAGCGGCAGGGCTATGAGCTGCTGATGACGATGATGCGCGGCACCGCGAGCCAGCGCGCCATGGTGCAAGACGCCACGAACCGGTTCTGGTGGCCATCCCTGATGATGTTCGGGCCGCCGGATGACCAGTCGCCGAACACCGCGCAGTCGATGGCCTGGGGCATCAAGCGGCACACCAACGACGAGCTGCGGCAGCGTTTCGTCGACATGACCGTGCCGCAGGCGGACAAGCTCGGCGTCACGCTGCCCGATCCCGACCTGACGTGGAACTCCGAGCGCGGGCACTATGACGCCGGCGCGGTGGACTGGGACGAGTTCATGGCGGTGGTCAAGGGCAACGGGCCGTGCAACGTCCAGCGAGTCGCGCGCCGCCAGAGCGCCCACGACGAGGGCGCCTGGGTGCGCGAGGCCGCCTCGGCCCACGCGGTCAAGCAGGCCGCCAGGAAGGACGCCGCGTGATGGCCGGACCGCAAGTGCGCTCGGGCTGGCCGCTGTACGAGGTATTCCTGCGCGGCAAGCGGGGCCTGAACCACGTGCACGTCGGGTCGCTGCACGCGGCCGACCCGGAGATGGCCCTGCACCACGCCCGTGACCTGTACACCCGCCGGAATGAAGGCGTGAGCATCTGGGTCGTCGCGTCCGCCGACATCACCGCGTCGAGCCCGGACGAGAAAGACCCGTTCTTCGCGCCGTCCGGCGACAAGGTCTACCGGCACCCCACGTTCTACGAGATTCCCGCCGATGTCCCGCACATGTAGGCCGCGCTCATGACCGACGACGAATTCACCGTCTATGAAGGCCTGGCCGCCGACGATGAGGATCACCGCTGGGCGTTCGGCACCGGGTTCACCGATCCGCTCGAGGGGGTCGATACGTCGGTGCCGGACGGCGTGGACTCCGTCGCGCTGGCCGCGTACTGCCTGATGCTCGGCGACGACGCGCTGGTCTACTCGCACCGGCTGCAGCAGTGGATAACGCGCATGCCGGAGCTGGAGGAGGAGACGGCGCTGGCCAACATCGCCCTGGACCTGCTCGGCCAGGCGCGCATGCTGCTCGCCCGGGCCGGCCGGGCCGAGGGCGCGGGACGGGGCGAGGATCAGCTCGCCTTCTTCCGCGACGAGAACGAGTTCCGCAACGTGCGGCTGGCCGAAACCGTCGACGGGGACTTCGCCGAGCTGACCGGCCGGCTGCTGATTTTCTCGGCCTGGCGGCTGGCGCTGTTCGGCCAGCTGACCGGATCGGCCGACCCGGTGATCGCGGCCATCGCGGCCAAGGGCGTCAAGGAACTCAGCTACCACCGGGAGTACGCGGCCGAGTGGGTGATCAGGCTCGGCGACGGCACCGCGCTCTCGCACGCCAAGATGCAGGCCGCGCTTGAGGTCATCTGGCCGGCCGTCGACGAGCTGTTCCGCGCCGACGCGGTGACGGCGATGCTGCCCGGCGTGGCGGCTGACCCGGCGATGCTGCGCGGCGAGGTCGACGAGGTCCTGCGCACCGTGCTGGCCGCGGCGGGCCTGGACCGCCCGGACCGCCCGCCGATGGCCGCGGTGGCCGGGAAGGCCGGACGCGACGGCGTGCACACCGAGGCGTTCGGTTACCTGCTGGCTGAGCTGCAAAGCGTGGCCCGGGCGCACCCGGCTGCGACGTGGTGACGGCCATCCGCACGGTCCTGGCGGCGGCGCGGGACGTGGCCGCCCGCGTGCCCGACCCGGAGCTGCCGATGGTGACGCTGGCCGACCTGGGCATCCTGCGGGACGTCACGGCCGAGGATGGCCAGCTGGTGGTGACGATCACGCCGACCTACTCAGGCTGTCCCGCGATCGCTGAGATCGCGCACGACCTCAAGCACCGCCTCAGGCAGGCGGGTTTCGACGCCGTCACCGTCCGGACCGCGCTGGCCCCCGCCTGGACCAGCGACTGGATCACCCCGGCGGGCCGCCAGAAGCTGGCGGCGGCCGGTATCGCCCCGCCGCACCCCGCCCCGGTCGCAGACCGGCAGGGTCCGGTCCCCCTGGTCCTGGGCGCCACCCGTCGCCGGCCGCCGGTGCCGTGCCCGCGGTGCGGCTCCCCCGGCACGACCCAGACCGCCGCGTTCAGTGCCACCGCGTGCAAGGCGCTGTACCGCTGCGATGCCTGCCGTGAGCCGTTCGAGTACATAAAGGACATCTGATGGCTGTGGGTTCACGCTCGGCTGCCTCCCCGACGACCCGAGGCCGGACCGAGTTCTATCCGCTCACCGTCGCGCGGGTCGACCCGCTGACCGACGATTCGGCCGCGGTGACCTTCGAGGTGCCGCCCGCGCTGGCGCAGACGTTCACGTTCGCCCCCGGGCAGTCGCTGACCGTCCGCCGCGACGGCGAACGCCGCTCCTACTCGATCTGCGCGGCCAGCGGGCGGCCGCCGCGGATCGGCGTGCGGGAGGTGGCGGGCGGCGCGGTGTCGGGCTGGCTGGTGCACGACGTCCGGGCCGGAGACGTGATCGAGGCCCAGGCTCCGGCCGGGTCCTTCACTCCCGATCTGGACCAGCCGGGGCACCATGTCCTGATCGCCGCGGGCAGCGGGATCACCCCCGTGCTGTCCATCGCCGGCTCGGTGCTCGCCGCGCACCGCGACTCCTCCGTCACCTTGGTCTACGGCAACCGGCGCACCGGCTCGGTGATGTTCGCCGACGAGATCGCCGACCTCAAGGATGCTTACCCGGCCCGGATCTGCCTGGTTCACGTGCTCAGCCGCGAGCCGACCGAGGTCGAGCTGTTCAACGGCCGGCTCGACGCGGCCAAGCTGCGCTCGCTGCTGCCGGTCACGGTGGACGTGGCCGGCGTGGATCACTGGTGGCTGTGCGGGCCGTTTGGCATGGTGGCAGACGCGATCGACGTGCTGACCGAGCTCGGCGTCCCGCGCGACCGCATTCACCGCGAGCTGTTTTACGTCGAAGACGAGCCGCCGGCCATCGCCGAGCACGCCGAGGCGCCCGTCGGTCCCGGCGCCGAGGTGACCGTCCTGCTCGACGGCCGCGCCAGCACCACGACCGTCGAGCCGGGCACCGCGATCCTGGACGGGGCCCAGCGGGTCCGGCCCGATCTGCCGTTCTCCTGCAAGGGCGGCGTCTGCGGCACCTGCCGCGCCCT
This sequence comes from Streptosporangiaceae bacterium, assembly GCA_050013055.1. Taxonomy (GTDB): domain Bacteria; phylum Actinomycetota; class Actinomycetes; order Streptosporangiales; family Streptosporangiaceae; genus Palsa-504. Next base: position 2,394 of record JBEKGC010000062.1, on the reverse strand, counting down.
GCTGGTCAAGGGTGAGGTCACCATGCGGCGCAACTACGCACTCGAGCCCGAGGAGATCGAAGCTGGTTACGTGCTCACCTGCCAGGCTCTTCCCGCGTCCGAGGTGATCACGGTTGACTACGATGCCTAGCGACACCGATGCCGAGCCACCGAGGAGTCCGGGACATGCGCCACGACACGTCGCCATCGGCCGACCTCGATCCCATCGAGCGGGCGTCGGTCGATGAGCTGCGCACGCTGCAGCTGGAGCGGCTGCGCTGGACGCTGCGGCACGCCTACGCCAACGTGCCGCACTATCGTGCAGCCTTCGACGCGGCCGGGGTGCACCCGGACGACTGCCAAGACCTCACCGATCTGGCCAAGTACCCGCTGACCAGCAAGGCCGACCTGCGCGATAACTACCCGTTCGGCATGTTCGCGGTCCCGCGCGAGCAGGTGGTGCGGATCCACGCCTCGTCCGGCACCACCGGCCGGGCCACCGTGGTCGGCTACACCCGGGACGACATCGAGGTGTGGAGCGCGGTGATGGCCCGCTCGATCCGGGCCGCGGGCGGTCGTCCCGGCCACATCCTGCACAACGCCTACGGGTACGGGCTGTTCACCGGCGGCCTGGGTGCGCACTACGGCGCGGAAAAGCTCGGCTGCACGGTGGTGCCGGTCTCCGGCGGCATGACCGAACGGCAGGTCACGCTGATCCGTGACTTCCGCCCGGACATCATCATGGTCACCCCGTCGTACATGCTCGCGATCGTCGACGAGATGGAACGGCAGGGCGATGACCCGGCGGCCTCGTCGCTGCGGTTCGGCATCTTTGGCGCCGAGCCATGGACGAACGAGATGCGCACCGAGATGGAGACCCGGCTCGGCCTCGACGCCACCGACATCTACGGCCTGTCCGAGGTGATGGGCCCGGGGGTGGCGCAGGAGTGCGTGGAGACCAAGGACGGCCTGCATATCTGGGAGGACCACTTCTACCCCGAGGTGATCAATCCGCTGACCGGCGACGTGCTGCCCGACGGCGATGAGGGCGAGCTCGTCTTCACCTCGCTGACCAAGCAGGCCATGCCGGTTATCCGCTACCGGACCCGCGACCTGACCCGGCTGCTGCCGGGGACCGCGCGCACCATGCGGCGGATGCAGAAGATCACCGGCCGCACCGACGACATGATCATCCTGCGCGGGGTCAACCTGTTCCCGACCCAGATCGAAGAACTCATCATGGGCATCCCGGCCCTGTCACCGCATTTCCAGCTGCACCTGAGCCGGACCGGCCGGATGGACGAGCTGGCCGTCCACGTCGAACGCCGCAGCGGGGTGACTGACGCCGACGCGGCTTCGGCAGGCCCCCAGCTGTCAACCCAGGTCAAGAACACCATCGGCGTCACCGTCAGCACCAGCGTCATGGCGCCCGACTCGATCGAACGGTCCATCGGCAAGATGCGCCGCATAGTCGACCACCGCCCGCGCTGACGAACTGTTAGCCGTCGCCAGTTGGAAACCCAGCCATTGCCAGCCACGACAGCGATGGACCATGGGTGTCGCCGGGGCCCGCTGGATAGGCTGCTGGACGCAGATCCAGTGTGGTCTTGCTGGTGGTGCGGTGGCGGCTGGGTGTGGTGATGCGGGGTGTGCCGTGTCTGGTCAGGCCGGGGCGTAATGCGGGCCGGGCCGTCCGGTTTTCGTGGAAGATTGGGCCTTCACGGATGATTTGAGCAATCATAGGGCACCAAAGTCTCCAGCTAAGCCAAATATTCCACGATCTTTTTCGAAGACGGTGGCGGGCGGGTTGCGGGTGTGGGGGGAGTGGCGGGGGTGGCGGGGGGTGGCGGCTGGGGTGCGGTGTCCCGGGCCTGAGAGCGTGACCGTCGCTTCGATCGTGAGCCGTCGCGCTGGCCGGTGTTCACAGCCGGCATACGGCAGGGAGGGTGCTGGACCGGCCGCTGGACCCGGACCCGCCGCCGGGTGCTGCGCGCGCAGGCTGGCGGGACCCATCTCACCCGCACCTGCTCGCTCATGCATCCCAGCTGACCGGCTTTACCCAGCACCGCCATATTGTGCCCGGCTGGCAGCCAGGCAACCCGGCGGCGATCTACGTAGCCGCCGTCCGCCCAACCCGATAACGAACGGGAGGCCTTACAGGCGGAACCTGGTGCCTGTCACCTTTTCCGCGATACCGGCGCGGTCCAGGTACGGGGTGATCCCGCCGAGGTGGAAGGGCCAGCCGGCGCCGAGGATCATGCACAGGTCGATGTCCTCGGGGGCCGCGACGACGCCTTCGTCGAGCATCAGCCTGATCTCCTCGGCCAGCGCCTCGAGCGCGCGTTCGCGCACCTGCTCGGCCGTAGACGGGCGGTCGCCTCCGGCCAGGATGGCCGCGACCTGCTCATCGACGGA
>JBEKGC010000061.1:0-41351 GCA_050013055.1 Streptosporangiaceae bacterium | reverse complement strand
GGCGGCCCGCCGTACTACCTGGTCGCCGAGCTGGACCGGGACACCATGGACGAGCTGCGCGCCGCGTTCGCCTCAGCCGAAGGCCGCGCCACCGCCGCCGACGCGGCCCACCTCGCCGGGCTCGCCCCGGTCCGCAGCATGATCTTCACCGCGGACGAGGCGTGATGGTGATGCGGGTAGTTTCCTGAGCGATAGCCGTCACGTCCGCCACTGCCGTCCATCTCCCCGCACTGGTCAGGATCTTCGCTGCGGGCTGGATCAGCGTCGGCTGGCGGCGCGGGTGGCAGCCTGCTGTGGTAGAGCCTCGGCCACCGACCTGCGCCGATAACGCAGCCCGTTATATCCCTTATGTCACGCTTTCACATGCGCCATTTCGGGCGTAAATCATGATCGTGGCCAGTTTTGGGCGCTATGGAGGGTGTCGCGTGACTCCTGGGTGTCCTGGTTCAGAACTGGAGCCGTGGCGGTCTTCCCGCGCACATGGCAGGCCGCCCGGACCAGGGCCAGGGGAACGAGCGGGCCGCAGACCGGAGATCGTGGATAATTAGCTCCTTATTTCGACGCTTACGATCCACAATCGCTGGCGGGGCGGGACGCCGCCGGGCGGGCCGGTCACGGCTGGGGGCAGGTGCCTGGTTTTCCTGGTGACGGCTGAACCGTTCGCGGTGGGGCGGACGTACCCGGCGTCAGGGGGCAGAGGCGGACGACGCCGGGGCCGGGACCGATCCGGTCGCCGTAGCGGTCGAAGCTGATGGGACCATCGGCACCGGGGGCGGGATGAGCCGAGACCGAACTCATCAGATCCTGGATCTGCGACTGGATGTAGGGGCCGGTGATCTCAGGCGTTGACATCCCGGCCGGCGAGTTCGCGAGGGCGGTGGCGACGGTCGCGACCGCGTCGTAGGCCATGATCGCCCAGCCGTCGACGAGGTCCTGCTGCGAGATACCCAGCGCAGCGAACGCGGTGGTCAGGTCCGTATAGCCGGGCGGGACGGGCCTGCCGCCAGTTCCGATGAGGCTGGGGTCAGCCAGTGGCGTGTAGTAGATCCGTAGCCAGGCGTCCGAGCCATTGAGCAGCCCGGACGTCAGTACCTCTTGTCGGCTTGCCTCGTTGAACAGCGAAGGGACGCGCAGCTGAGCGGCGTCGGACTGACTCACCACGGTGATCTGGCTCGGGCTGCATTCACCGTCGCCCTTGTCCTCGATGATATCGGCGAGGAAGGAGCCCAAATAAACGTCACGCGCGGTATAGAACACGGTGACGGTGCCTTTCGTCAGGCAAATCGCACCGGCGGCGGAGTCTTGAGTGGCCTGCGACGTGGCTGTGTCGAAGTCGATCTTGACCGGATCCTTGGTGATGCCGTCGTGGGCCAGCCCGGTAATGATCAGCGGCAGCGTGCTGCAGGTATAGGGGTCATTGATCTGCGTCGGCTGGACCACGTAGTAGCGGTCGGACCTGGGCAGGGTCTGCATATAGCTCAGCGCGTCGTTCACTTGCGTCAGGGCACGGTAAGAGACACGGAAGAAGAACTGCCAGTCCTGTTGCCAATAGGCGCCGACGCCGGGAAGGGAACTGTCGGACTGACAGCCGCTGAAGTCCGCTCCGTCGGCTCGAGATCCGTCTTGGTCGAACCCCTCACCCGTGATGACGTCAGCGACCATCGGGATCTTGTCTGCGTTCAGCACGGTGGCGGCGTCCGCAGACTGCTGACTGCTCAGGCCCATGCCGACCACGGCGACCACCCCAGAGCCCGCCAGCGCGCGGGCGTCAGCGACCGCCGCTTGCTCGTTCGCCCCCATCTGTGCAACGAGCAGGCGGATCTTGTACTGGCACTTGGAGGACAGATCCCCGCTTTCGCGATTGGCCTGCCACACGGCCGCCGCGAAGCCCTCGAGTTCATGGTCGGCGCGCGCACCCGAGTTGAGGTCGCCTAGCGTGACCAGCGCACCGATGGTGACGACCTGTGACCGCGAATCCGACGGGCAGCTAGTGTCGGTATTCGCCGCAGCGACCATGCTCATCGCCGGATGGCCGAAGGTATATGACCCGCCGCTGATCCCGACGCACTCGCCGCCGTCGTGCCAGATGTTCGCCGTTAGGGAGAACTGGCCACAGAGCACGCGCGCGAGTGCGCGCGGCCCGGCGAAGACCCCGCCGAGCACGAGCAGCACGACGATGGCCAGCACGGCATAACCTTTAAATCTGAACCACGGCGACTTTCCGAACGCGGCGGCCGAATCCGGGAACCAGAAGCGGAAGATCCGCCTGAGAACGCCCGGACGTGGGCTGACGTCAGGCGGCCAAGGGACGCCGAATCTCCCAGTGCTCATCGTGAATTCCCCTCGACGTGGGCGCTACAACGCGATCTGGGCGGCAAGCACCCGGTAACTTTCTGCGCGGTTGACGATGATCCGCCAGTGCGCGGGCGTGTGCTCGATCATGTGGATATAGGAGAAACCGATCTTCGAGTAGAGGTCGTGCAGACGCTGCGGGTCGGTACCGCACGTGTCCGCAGCCTGTTGCAGGGCGGTGATCAGCTGGAAGATGTTCCGCTGCAAGCCGGTAACTTGCTCAGGCAGTTCCGCGGGCGGCAACCGCTTCGGTACCGGGGTGACGGTGATCGCGTCCAGGCATGTCAGCCAGGTGGCCTCGGCGCAGGCCGGCACCAGAGCGGTCAGCTTCCCCGCCACCGTGGCCGCCTCGCCGAGGGCGAGGAGGTGATGTAGCCGGTCGGCTTGATGATCATCGGGTTCGGGGATGCGGCCTTCAGGGGTGGCAGGGGTGGCGGCAGTGGGTCGGTCTTTGTCGTTTTGGCCGCCGCGTAGGTACCTGAAGAGGGATTCCCAGCTGGTCTCCCTGTCCCACTTCGGGTCACGGGCCGCCAGCTCGCGCAGCAGCAGGTGGCGCGCGACCGGGACCATGGCCAGGTGGCCGTCTGGCGTGGGATGCGACCACAGCACATCGGAGTACAGCTGCTCCTGGTCGGCCTCGGCCGTCAGCAGGCGTCCGTGCAGCCGCCGGGCCTCGTCGCGGTGCCGAGCGGCGGACAGGGTGACCAGGTCAAGCAGCAGGTTCCTGGAGGCACGACGGTGCGGGGTGAGGCCAGCCGCGATCACGTCAAGCACGCGCTGCGCTACCCCGCTTGGCGTGCGTTCCTCCGCTTCCTGGTGGTGGGCCGATGCGGGCCGCGCGGCGGCCGGCAGGCCGAGGAGCTGGTCTAGGTGGGCTGCGAGCTTGGGGTTGAACTGGAGTTCCTTGAACACCAGCCGGGAGGCAAGGCAGTGCCCGGCGGTCAGCCGGGCGACCAGGTGAGCGACCACGTGCGCGGGCGGGTCGATGTCGGCGGGGCCCCACGGGTACTCGGCCATGACCCTGACGAGGTGCGGGAACTCCAGGTCATCCAGGCGTAGCCTGGCCACATCGGGGCGGTCCTCGACACCGGGCGCGCCGTCCGCCGTGCTCAGCGAGACCTGGTCCAAGACGCGCGGCTTACCGCCAGTCGCGATGACGGTCAGCGGATCGAGACCGGCAGGCCATCGGAACAACTCGCGCCGCGCCCTGACGATGGCCGCCAGCAGGTCCTCACCTGCCGGGCAGTCCGCGTTGTCCAGCAGCAGCACCCAGTTGTTCGGCCGCCGGCCATGCAGGTGGGCGGCGCTGTCGGCCAAGTCGGAGAGGAAGGCGTTCGTCAGCAGGCTGTCGGCCTGCAGTCGCTGCGCGGAGGCCTTCTCTCCGGTGATGTGACTGAACCGGATGAGCTCGCGGAGGGCCGCGCCTGTGTTCTTTTCCTCCCCTGGGGGCGCAAACCAGGACAGGGCAGGCTGCCAGCGCTCTTCCGGGTGCCGGGCGGATCGGCTCAGGCCCTTGGCCACCTGCGTTGCCACCGACGAGGCGAGCGTACCCACGTCTACCGTCACCGGCCCGGCGGTCACCGGGATGCTGAGCGACAGGTTCATCAGCCAGCCGAACAAACGTTCCAGTACCCTCTGGTCCCGGGACGCGGCGGCGAGCCGGCTACGCATCTCCTGCTCGCCGCCGTCAGGCGCGGTCGAGGAGACCGGCGTGGCCATCGCGAGCAGCATCAACGACATGCGGCCCCAGGTGACCTTGTAACCGGGGACGCTGTCGGTGAACTGGCGCATCGTGGCGCCGAGCAGGACCGTGACCGCGGTCGGGACGGACTTCTGACCAGGGGCGGGCTTGTAGGCGAGAGCATCGACCTTCGCAGTCGGCGCCCGGCCGACCCAGAGCCTGGCGATTTCCGCGATCAGCTCGGTACGACCAGAGCCACCACAACCTTCAACGATCAATAGTGGCTTGATCGAATTTGCTGCACCGCGGTTATCGTTATGCACGGCGATAAGGTCGCTGACTTGCGCCAGGATCTGCTCCCGGCCATAGAAGCTCACGAAACCCTCTGGCCTTTCTTCAGCTCAAGAAGAAGCCGTCCCGTCTCCGGAGGTATCCGGTGGATAAACACTACCGGCGGGGAGAGGTAGAAGGCACAGGAAAACCGGCAAACGAGACTGAAAGCAGTGGTCCTTATTCCGGAAATGATCTAGCGGTGACACCTTGACCATCGGAGCAGAGGCCGGCCCGGCGAATCAGGCAAATCATCCTGGTCACGAACAATCCTGCACTCACCTTGCTAACCGGCCGCTAAATCCCCAACTGCACAGCCGGCACCAAAACACCCGCCAGGTCTTCAGCGGCGACGATGCGTGCTGTCGATGGCGGGCCGATCGTGGGCGAGGGCCCAGATCTGGGGCCTAGCTAGCGGACACAGGATCAGGTGAGCCGGACTTCCTCGATCCGGACCGGGCGGTGCTCGCGCAGCGACAACGTGCAGGCCTCGGCCACCCAGCCGGTCTCCACCGCATCGAGAACCGTGCACGGTGACGCGCGCAGGCCGGCCACCACCTCGGTGAACGTCGTCAGTTCGACGCGGAACGCCTCGGCCAGCCGGTCCATGAAGAACGTGAACGGCTTGCCGTCAGGGAACGACACGCCGGGCTCGGCCGACCGCAGCGGAAGCCCAGGGCCCAGTCCGGCCGCCAGGCTGTCCCTGCTGCCGTGCACCTCCAGCCGCACGTCGTGGCCGCGGGCGTTGTACCGGGTGTTGGAGACGACGGCGAGCGCGCCGCCATCCAGGGTCAGCACGGCCGAGGCGGTGTGGACGTCGCCGAGCTCGGCGAACCATTCCGCGCCTTGGTTGGTGCCCACGGCGTACACCTCGGTTACCTCCTGGCCGGTCACCCACCGGACGGCGTCGTAGTCATGCACGGCGCAGTCACGGAAGATCCCGCCGGACGCGGCGAGGTAGGCGCGTGGCGGCGGAGCGGGATCAAGCGTCGTGGACCGGACCGTCAGGACCGTACCGAGCTCGCCGCCGGCCACCGCGGCGCGGGCGGCGGCGAAGGCTGGGTCGTACCGGCGCGGGTATCCGATCTGGACCGGCACGCCCGCGTCGGTGACCTGGCGGGCGAGCCGGACCGCCTGGCCCGCGTCGCGCGAAACCGGCTTCTCGCAGAAGGTGGGCAGGCCCGCGGCCACGCACAAGTCGATGAGCTCGGTGTGGAAGTCGGTGGGGGCGGCGATGACCATCCCGTCGACCCCGGACGCCAGCACCGCCTCGGGGCTTGCGGCGATCCGTGCGCCGAACCGTCCGGCGGCCTGTTCGGCCAGCGTCGGCACCGGGTCGCTGATGACCAGTTCCTCGACGGCGGGCAGGCTAGCCAGGGTCTCGGCGTGAAACGCGCCGATCCGGCCGAGGCCGAGCAGTCCGATTCGCATCAGTCCATCCCTCCTAGTACGTTCTGGTCCCAGTCGATGACCGAGCCGGTGACCACGCCGGAGCGCTCGGAGAGCAGGAACACGACGAAGTCCGCGATCTCGTCTACCTGGCCGAGCTTGCCCATCGGCAGCGTGGCGGCGGCCTTCTCCCGCCAGTCGTCGCCCGCGCCGTGGAAGCGGCGCTGGGTGGCGTCTTCGCCGTCGGTGTCGGTCCAGCCGATGTTCAGGGCGTTGATGCGGATCCGGTCCCAGCGGTGCGCGTGCGCTGCGTTGCGGGTCAGCCCGGCCAGCCCGGCCTTGGTCGTGACGTAGGGGGCCAGGTAGGGCTGGCCGGCGTGCGCCGAGGTGGAGCTGATGTTGACGATGGTGCCGGGGGCCTGGCGCGCGACCAGGTCGGCGACCACGGCCTGCATGAGGAAGAACGGTGCCTTGAGGTTCACCGCGACGTGAGCGTCGAACAGTTCAGGGGTGGTGTCGAGCAGCGTGCCCCGGCTCGTCAGCCCGGCCGCGTTGACCAGGCAGTCCACCCGGCCGAACGCCGCGATCACCGCCGCCGCGCAGGCCTGCGCCTGCGCCACATCGCTCACGTCGGCCGACACGAACAGCGCCTTGGTCCCGCTCGCGGTCAGCTCCGCGGCCAGCGCGTCACCCGGCTCACGACGCCGGCCGCTGACCGCGACGATCGCGCCCTCCCGCGCCGCGGCCCGGGCGATGCCCGCGCCCAGCCCCGCCGTGCCGCCGTTGATCAGGACTACCTGGTCCGTCAGCAGGCCGTGCGGCCGGCTCGACTCGAGGGCTCCCTCCATCAGCTCGCTCATAGCTCTCCACCGCTCCTTCCGGGGACAGCGGTCAGCAGCTCGCGCAGGTAGGTGGCGCTCTGCCTGACGTCAGCGACCGGGCCTTCGCCGTGGGGCTCATCGGTGAGGATGGTGTCCTGCTCCAGGACGTACCAGCCGCCGTAGTCCCGGCCGCGCAGGTGGCTGACGATGGCGGCGAAGTCCACGTCGCCGCGGCCAAGCGGCCGGTACATGCCGCGCCTGATCCCCTCGGTGTAGGTCAGCCGACCCGACCGGACCTGGGCCGCGATCTGGTCGTCGACATCCTTGAAGTGCGTGTGCGCGATGCGGTCCGGGGCCTGCCTGGTCAGTTCGGCCGGATCGGTGCCGCCGATCAGCAGGTGCCCCGTGTCCAGGCACAGCGAGATGGCCGAGCCTTCCAGTACCCGCTGCACTTCGTGGCCGCGCTCGACCATGGTGCCGACGTGCGGGTGCAGGACGGCGCGGACGCCGCGTTCGGCGGCCACGGCGCTGAGCCGGTCGAGGTTGGCCAGCAGCGTCTGCCAGCCGGCCTCGTCGAGGTCGGGCCGGGTGTCGTAGCCGTCGCGGCCGGTAGCGGCGGACAGCACGAGCACACCGGCCCGGGCGGCGTCGTAGCTGTCGAGCAGCCGTTCGATTCCGGGCGCCGGGTCGTGGCTGGGCTCGTGCAGGACGACGGGGGTGAAGCCGCCGACCGCGGCGAGGTGCCGGGAGGCCAGCAGGGCCGCCATCGCGGCGGGGTCGGCGGGGAGGAACCCGTCCGGGCCGAACTCGGTGGCGGCCAGCCCGATCTGGGTCATCTCGTCCAGGACGCGTTCCGGCGTGAGCTGGTAGCCCCAGCCGGGCACCTCGCACACGCCCCAGGAGATGGGCGCTCCTGCGATCTTGTCAGCGGAGCTGGTCATGGCGGGGTCTCCTTCATCGGTGCGCACGGGTTCCGCGGGATGAGGCCGGCGGCGGTGTCGATGAGGGCACCGCGGCCGCAGTTGACCAGCACGGCACCGGGCTTGACCCGGGCGAGGAAGGCGTCGTCGACCAGGTGGCGGGTCTGGCTGGTCAGCGGGACGTGCAAGGTAATGACATCGCTGCGCCCGGCGAGGTCAAACAGGTCAGCGCAGCGCAGGTCGGCAGGCGGCTCGCTGACCGGGTCGTAGGCCAGGATCCGCATCCCGAACGCCGCGCCGAGCTGTGCGGTCCGCTGGCCGATGCGGCCGTAGCCGACCACGCCCAGGGTGGCATCCCCGAGATCGCCGACCGGGAGCTCCGTGCGCTGAGCCCAGCGGCCCTCACGGACCAGCGCCGTGAGCGGGCCGAACCGCTTGACCAGGTGCAGCGCCATGCCGATTGCGCCCTCGGCCACCGCGGCGGCGCCGGCGCCCGGGGTTATCACCACGGCGATGCCCCGGGTCGTAGCGGCGGCCACGTCGACCAGGTCGACGCCCACCCCGGTCCGGGCGACGACCCTGAGCGCGGGCGCCCGGTCAAGCAGCGCCTGGTCGACCCGGGCCTCGGCGCGGACGATCGCGCCCTCGGCGAGACCGAGTTCGGCGGTGCCCGGGTCGGGGACGAACCGGCAGTGCCCGTCGAACACCCCGGTCACCAGCGCGGGGTCGACCGGCCCCAGCGCCACCACGACCGGCAGGCTCTGTTCATTCCCGGCGGTCATCAGGCGTGCCCGAACGTGGCGCCGGGAACCGGTGTCACCTTGTGCCAGGCGCCGTCGAGGGCCGACGCCGCCGTGGCCGAGATGACCTCGGCGTCGGCCAGCGCGTCCTCGATGGTGGACTGGCGCCGGTCGCCGCCGCCTACCGCGACCAGGAACTTCTTGGCCTCGATGACCTTGAGGTCGTCGTAGCTCATGCTGTTGCCCGGTCCCGGCTGGAACCGGCCGTAGTCACCGAGATGGGCATTGCCCAGGACGGTGGTGTACCCGGCGTTGGCCCCGCCCTGGCCCAGGCAAAGCCGGAACTCGTTCATCCGCTCGAAGTTCCAGGTCGCCGATCCGTCGGTGCCGTAGATCTCGAAGCCGAGGCTGCACTGCGGGCCGACGCTCACCCGGGACGCCTCCAGGGTGCCCACCGCCCCGGCCGCGTGCGAGCCGGCCGTAAACCGGACCAGGGCCGCGACGTAGTCGTCGTTTTCCACCTCGCCCATCTCGCCGTTCTCGATCACGGCGAAGTGGGTGGCCGACCCCATCGGCAAGATGGGACGCTCGCTGTACACGGTCGACAGCAGCGAGCTGACCTCGGTGATCGGCGCCACGACGTACTGCATCAGGTCGACGACGTGGCTCAGCAGGTCTCCGAGCGCGCCGCTTCCGGCCTGGTCGCGGCGGAACCGCCAGGACAGGGCGCCGTTGGGCTCGGCGGCGTAGCTGTTGAAGAATTGGGCGCGGACGTTGGTGATCCGGCCGAGCGCGCCCGCCGCGATCAGCTCGCGAACCCGTTCCACGGCCGGGACATGCCGGTAGTTGTAGCCGATGGACGTCACGACGCCGGCCGCCTGGGCCGCCGCGGCGACCTCGGCGGTATCGGTCACGTCCCGGCCTACCGGCTTCTCGATCCAGAACGGCTTGCCGGCCCGGGCCGCGGCGACACCGATCTCGCGGTGCAGCATGTTGGGGGCGCAGATGGACACCACGTCGACCTCGGGGTCGGCGAGCACGTCACGATAGTCGGTCCCGGCCTTGGCATAGCCGAGAACCTCCCGGGCGTAGTCGGCGCGGTCCGGGGCGGTGTCCGCCGCGTGCACGAGCCGCGGCCGGATCTTCAGCTCGGGATAGATCTGCGGGATGACCTGGTAGGCGTGGGTATGCAGCTTGCCCATCCAGCCCACGCTGATCAGGCCGATGCCGGGGGTTTTCATGGCCGGGCGTCCTCCTCTGTCACGAAGGCTCGGATGAGGTGCGGGCCCGGCCGAGCTCGGCGCTGACCGCGGTCGCGAGCAGCGTGGTATCCGAGCCGATGGCCACGAAGGACCAGCCCTGCTCGAGCCGCCGGGCGGCGGCGGCGCCGTCGGCGACGAGCAGGCCGCCAGCCTTCCCGTGCCGGCGGCAGGCCGCCAGCACGTGCTCGATGGCCTCGACGAAAGCCGGGGCGGTGACGTCGCCGGGGACGCCGAGGTCGTGGCTGAGGTCGCGAGGGCCGACAAACAGCACGTCCACGCCGTCCAGTTTTGCTATCTGGTCGGCGTCGCCGACCGCGGCGGCCGATTCGATCTGGACCACGCCGAGCACCTCCGCGTTGGCCCGGTCCAGGGCGCCCGGGTCCAGGCCGAACCGGCAGGCCCGGTTGTAGGTGGCCACGCCCCGGTCACCGGCCGGGGGGTAGCGCAGGTGCCTGACCGCCTCGGCGACCTCGTCGGTGGTGTCCAGGCGGGGCAGCATGATGCCCGCGGCGCCGCTGTCCAGGACCCGGCCCATCCGGATCCGGGCCGCGGACTCCACCCGGACCACGGTGGGCACCCGGTAGCTTCCGGCGGCGGGCACGACATCGCGGATCTGCTCCTCCCCCCCGGCCCCGTGCTCGAGATCGAGCAGCACCCAGTCGACCCCGGCCGCGGCGCAGACCTCGGCGGCCAGCGGCGACGCGAAGCCGATGAAGATGCCCAGGGTGGGGAGCCCGGACCGGACCGCGGCGGCCAGCGCACCACGGTCCAGGGGGCCAGCGTGAGGCGTGACACCCGCGCTCAACCGAACCACCGCTGGCCCTTGACGTCGGTCTCGTACTCCGCCCGCAGCCCGGCGGTGGTCTCGGTGGCCGACACCTGCGCCGGGGCGACATCCCACCACACCCCGGCGCCAGGCAGGTCGGCGTGCGGGATGACCGGCACCACGATCACCACCGGGCCCGGGTGGCCGCGTGTCTTCGTCAGCGCGTCCCGCAGCTCCGCTGCGGTGCTCACCCGGCACGCGAGGGCCCCGAGGCCGGCCGCGACCTGGACCAGGTCGAGGCGGAGGTAATCGCCCTCCAGCCGTGATGGCTTACCCGCGCTGCCCCCTGGCGCCTGCGGCGCGGGGCCGGCGGCCAGCTGAAGTGGGGCGGCCCGGTAGCGGAACTCGTTGCCGAACTCCCGGCCGCTGCGCAGCATCTGCAGCCGGTGAATGACCTGATAGCCGTGGTTGTCCGGGACGACGAGGGTGATCGCCAGGCCTTCTTGGGCCGCGGTGACCAGCTCGGTCGGCGCCAGCAGGAACGTCCCGTCGCCGAGGAAGGAGACGACCCGCGTACCCGGCTCCGCGTCGGCCAGCCGCACGCCGATCGCGGCCGGGATCTCATAACCCATACAGGAGAAGCCGAACTCCAGGTGGCACCGCCGGCCGCCGGTGGCGTCCCACACCTTGAGCAGGTCGCCGGGCGGGCCGCCGGCCGCGGCGATCACGACGTCACCGGGCCGCGCGTGCTCCTGCAGGACCCCGATGACCTGACCCTGATCCAGGACCGCGCCGGTGGTGGTGACCACGTCCGGGTCGGCCTGCTCCGGGTCGAAGGGCCGGTCCGGGTCGAGCGCGGCGGCGCGGGCCGTGGCCCATTCGGCGGTCAGCTGCTCCGCGCGGGCCTGCCAGGGCGCGCGGGCCCGGATGCCCGCGCGATCCGCGCCTTGCGCCAGCGCGGCCAGCGCCAGCCGGGCGTCGGCGATGATGCCGGTGGCACCGAGCCGGTCGGCGTCGCGCGGGTTGACGTTGACGCTCGCGAAACGCACGGCGGGGTTGGCGAACAGCGACTGGGACGCGGTGGCGAAGTCGGTCAGCCGCGCCCCGACGGTCAGCACCAGGTCCGCCTCGCGGGCCAGCGTGTTGGCCGCGGGGGTGCCCTCGAGCCCGATGCCGCCGATCTGCCACCAGGCCCGCTGCTGCACGGCGCCCTTGCCGGCGAAGGTCTCGAGCACCGGAAGGCCGGCCGTCCCGGCCAGGCGCTCGAGCTCGGCGGTGGCGCCCGAGTAGATGACGCCGCCGCCCGCGATGATCAGCGGCCTGTGCGCGGCGGCCAGCAGGGCCAGCACCGCCTCGACCTCGCCGGGGTCGGGGTGCGGGCGGCGGATAGCCCAGGTCCGTTCAGTAAAAAATCTGGCGGGCCAATCGTAGGCGTGAGACTGGATGTCCTGCGGCAGCGAGATCACGACGGCACCGGCCTCGACCGGGTCGGTGAGCACCCGCATGGCCGCGGGCAGCGCGGTGAGCAGCTGCTCAGGCCGGGTGATGCGGTCGAAGAAACGGCAGACCGGGCGGAACGCGTCGTTGGCGGTCACGTCGGCCGCCAGCGGGTGCTGCAACTGCTGCAGGACCGGGCCCTGGTGCCTGGTCGCGTAGGTGTCTCCCGGCAGCAGCAGCACCGGCAGCCGGTTGACGGTGGCCAGCGCGGCGCCGGTCACCATGTTCAGCGCACCCGGGCCGATCGAGGAGGTCACGGCCAAGGTGGCGTGCCGCAGGCTGTGCTTGGCGAACGCGGTGGAGAGGTGGACCAGGGCCTGCTCGTTGCGGCCCTGGATGAACGGCATCTCGTCGCTGAGCTGGTCCAGCGCCTGGCCGAGCCCGGCCACGTTGCCGTGCCCGAAGATGCCCAGGGTGGCGGGAATCAGCCGGCGGCGCTGGCCGTCGGCGACCGAGTACTGCCGGGACAGGTACGTCACGACGGCTTGGGCGACGGTCAGCCGCACGGTCTGAGGGGTCATCGTCGATCCTTCCTTCACCTAGGCATCACCCGGGTACCTCGCCGTACTTGGCCAGGTACTGCCGGATCTGCTCGAGGTTGCGGGTGGAGGACTCGCGGGCCCGTTCCTCCCAGGCGAACACGCACACGGTCGCGATCCCGTCAAAGCCCACCTCGGCGAGCGTGCGGAAGAAGACGTCCCAGTCCACGTCGCCCTGGCCGATGTCGAGGTGCTGGTGGACCCGCGCGGTCGAGCCGGGCGGGTTCACGATGTAGCGCAGCCCGGAGGAGGCGCGGTGGTCGAAGGAGTCGGCGATGTGCACGTGGGTCAGCAGCGGCCCGGCGTACCTCATGATCCCCTCGATGTCGCCGCCCTGGTGGAAGGTGTGCGGCGCGCAGTACAGGAACGACACCCAGTCCGCGTCGATGCCGCGGACCAGGTCGACGCCGGCCCGGCCGTCCTCGACGAAGTCGTCCGGGTGCGGTTCGAGCACCAGCCGGATGCCCTCGCGCTCGAAGAGCGGCGCCAGCTCCTCCAGCGACCGCCAGAACTGGGCCTCGCTGGCCGCCGCCGCCTCGGGGCGGCCGTTGAACTCGGAGTTCATCACGGTCACGCCGAGTTCAGCGGTGATGGCGATGGCCCGTTTCCAGTAGCGGACCGCGGCCTGGCGTTCGGCCTCGTCCGGACCTGACCACCGGTACAGCGGCAGCACCGAGGAGATTTCCACCCCGGCCGCGGTCAGGGCCTTCTTGAACGCCGCGATCTGGGCCCGGTTCGCCCGCGGGTGGGTGAAGAACGGCAGGAAATCCTCGCGCGGGGAGAGCTCGATGCGGGAGTAGCCGAGATCAGCGACGAGCCCGGGGAGGTCAGTCAGCGGGACGGTGCGGAACATATAGGGATCCAGGGCGATCTTCATGGATCTGGCCTCACTGCGTCTTGGCGTAAAAGTCGGGGCGGGCCGGCAGCGGCACCGTGACGCGCTGGCCGGTACGCAGGGCTCGCAGTGCGCTGTCGGTGACCGCCGCGGCGGCGTAGCCGTCCCAGGAGCTCGGGCCGGTGAACGTGCCGGCGGCGACCGCGTTCAGCCAGTCCTGCAGCTCCGCGTCGTAGGCCGCGGAGAACCGTTCCCGCCAGTCGGCGGGCACGCGGTCCCCCCTGGTTTGTCCCGCGGGGACGGCCGTGCGGCGGCCGCCGGCGCTGAGCGTGATCCCTCCGGCGTCGGCCAGGGCCACGGTCCCGCTCTCGCCGACGACCTCGCCGCGGACGTCGTAGCCGTAGCCGGCGTTGACGAACACCTCGTCGTCGGCCAGGACGCCGCTGGCCAGCTCGAACACGATGATCAGCGGATCCTGCACGCCTTCTGCGGCCTTGCCTGTCCTTCTCGGCGTGAGCGTGCGCACCGCCACGATCTCCTCACCGAACAGCCAGCGGACCAGGTCCATCTCGTGCACCGCCGAGTCGCTGACGATCATCTCGGTGGAGAAGCCGTACGGCGGCACCGACGGGTTGCGGTGCGCGCAGTGCATCAGCACCGGGGCGCCGATGCTGCCGTCGTCCACCGCCGCCTTCATGGCCAGGTAACTCGCGTCGTACCGGCGCATGAAGCCGACCTGAACACACCGCCGGCCCGACACCAGCTCGGCGTCGATGATCCGCAGGCAGGCGTCGCTGGCCGGGGCGAGCGGTTTCTCGCAGAACACCGGCTTGCCGGCCTTGATCGCCGCGACGACCTGCTCCTCGTGCGCGGCGCCCCAGGACGCGACGAGGACCGCGTCCACGTCGCTGTCGGCGATAAGGTCGCCGGCTCCTGCGTGCACTGTGGCGTGAGGAAGGCCGGCGGCCACCTGCTCGGCGCGGGCCTGGTCGACGTCATTGACTGCGACGACGGTGCCGCCGGTGAGGACTCCGGTGATCCGGCGGATGTGATCCTGCCCGATCATGCCGACGCCGATCACGCCAACCCGGACGGTCATGACTGCTCCCTTCCTATGCCTACGCTGCGCAGGTAGTGATACGTGCGCTGGGCGATCGGCTTGGGCTTGTCGAACGCCACCGGATACATGTCCTGCTCGACCACCACGAACAGGTCCCGGTCGAGCCGGGTGAGGGCCTTGGCGACCTCCTCCACGACGGGTTCGCCGCGGGGCGGCTCGCAGCTGGCGCCCATGGCCACGGCCTGCCCGAAGGCCAGGCCATCCCGGTCGGCGACCGCGACGATGTCCGGGTCCATCTGCTTGATGTGTACGTAGCCGATGCGTTCGGGGTAGCGGGTGATGATGGCCACGTTGTCGGCGTGCCGGTAGGCCAGGTGGCCGGTGTCCAGGCAGAGCCAGACGAAACGGGGATCGGTCTGGTCCAGGAACCGCTCGGTCTGCTCCTGGGTCTCCACGTGGCTGTCCGCGTGCGGGTGGAACTGCAGGGCCAGGCCGTATTCCTCCGCCACGATCCGGCCGAGCTCGTTCGTGGCGTTGATCATGGTCCGCCACTCGTCGTCGTCGAGTTGCGCGGGCTCGAGGTAGGCGCCGGTCTTGTCGTCGCGGTACCCGGGCACCGGCACGAAGATCACATGCTGGCCGCCCGCCGCGGCCGTCAGCGCGGACACCTGGCGGGTGATCCGGACGATGTCCGGCCAGTCGCCCGGCCGGTGCAGCCCGCTGTATCCGTGCACGGTGCCGCCGGCCACCTTGAGCTCGCGCCGGGCGAGCTCATCGGCGAGCTGGCCCGGATCGTTCGGGAGGTAACCGTAGGGACCGAGCTCCAGCCAGTCGTAGCCCACCGCGGCGACCTCGTCGAGGAACCGGGGCCACGGGGTCTGCAACGGGTCATCGGCGAACCACACGCCCCAGGAGTCGGGGCAGGTACCCAGCCGGAGACGCGCGGGTCCGCGCGCCTCCGGCGTATTCGTCAGGCCGTTCGCGGTCATGCGAAGGGAATCCTTCCCTGAATCACGGTTTCAGCTGGAGACGCCGGCGCTGCTGGCGCTGCCGGCGCCCGGCTGCTGGCTGATGCCGAGGTCGACGGCCTCTTCCTCCATCTCCTGCGCGATGGCGGCGGCGGCCGCGCCGCCGACACCTTCGAGCTCGTGGCTGAGCTGTTCGAGCTCGGCGCCTCCGGCCATCAGGCCGGTGAGCTCGTCCCTTGTGATCTGGCTCTTCTCGTAGTAGCCGAGGCTCTTACCCCGGTTGAGCAGCAGGAACCGGTCACCGACCGGGTAGGCGTGGTGCGGGTTGTGGGTGATGAAGACGACCCCGAGACCTCGCTCCCTGGCCTGGATGATGTACTTCAGCACGACTCCGGACTGCTTGACGCCGAGTGCGGCCGTCGGCTCGTCCAGGATCAGCACCTTGGCCCCGAAGTGGACGGCCCGCGAGATCGCCACGCACTGCCGCTCGCCGCCGGACAGCGTCCCGATCGCCTGGTCGACATCGCGCAGGTCGATGCCCATGGCGAGCAGCTCTTCCTTGCAGGTTTTCTTCATGAACGGGATATTCAGGAAGGGACCCCTGCGGACCTCGTTGCCCAGGAAGAAGTTCCGCCAGACCGGCATCAGCGGGACCACGGCCAGGTCCTGGTAGACGGTGGCGATGCCGCGTTCCAGCGCCTCGCGCGGGGAATTGAAGCTCACCGGCTCGCCCTCGACTTCGTAGCTGCCCGAGGACGGCTGGTGCAGACCGGCGATAATCTTGATCAGGGTGGACTTCCCGGCGCCGTTGTCACCCAGCACGCAGGTAACCTCGCCGGCCCCGACCTCCATCGTGATACCGGAGAGCGCGATCACCGCACCGTAGCGTTTTCCTGCGTTGATCAGCCGGACCAACGGCGGCGGACCGCGGTGGCCGTTGCCGTTGCCGTTGCCGGGCTCTGCGGTGCCGATTTCGTCGGCCGGGGGGTTGTCCGGGGCATGGTGCTTGCCGGACGGAATGTCTTGGGGAGTAGTCATACCGCTGCCTCCGCGCGACGTTGGATAAAGGTGTTCAGCAAGATGGTGCCAAGCAGCAAGATGCCGACGAAGAACTGGAACCAGTCCGGGTTCCACCCGGCGTAGACGATGCCCTGGTTGACCATGCCGAAGATCAGCGCGCCGACGCCGGCCCCGACCGCGGACCCGCGCCCGCCGGTGAGCAGGCAGCCGCCGACGACCGCGCAGATGATGTAGACGAACTCGTTGCCGACGCCCTGGCCGGCCTGGATGGTGTTGAACAGGAACAGGGTGTGCATGCCGGTGAACCAGGCCATCAGGCCCACGGCCATGAACAGGCCGATCTTCACCTTGGCGACAGGCACCCCGACCGCCCGGGCGGCGACCGGGGCGCCGCCGACGGAGAAGAACCAGTTGCCGATGCGGGTCCGCAGCAAGATCCACGTCGCGATCACGACGAAGACGATCCAGTAGATCACCGAGGTCCTGATGTTCACGCCGCCGACGGTGAAGCTGCCCGAGAAGACCTCTTGCGCGGACCTGAAGCCCTGCAAGGTGGAGATGTCGGGGCTGGCCACCTGGTTGGTGATGGTCTGGGTCAGGGCGATGTTCAGCCCCTGGAGCATGAAGAAGGTCCCCAGCGTGACCAGGAACGACGGGATGCCGGTCTTGACCACGATCCAGCCGTTCAGGAACCCGATGAACAGCGCCACGGCCAGCGCGACCAGCACGCCGACCCACGCGTTGGTGGTGAACTCGTAGCTGAACAGCGAGGCCGTCAGGGACGCGCTGGTGACGGCGACGCCGGCCGACAGGTCGAACTCCCCGCCGATCATCAGCAGCGCGACGGGGGTGGCCATCAGGCCGTAGGTCGAGGTGACGTACAGGACGCTGGCGAACGAGTCCGCGTACCGGAACGGCTTCGCGATGGCGAAGAAGAAGACGTAGATGATGATGGCGCCTGCCAGCGCGCCGGCCTCGGGCCGGGCCAGGAACCGGGCCAGGCCCGACTTCCGCCCGACCCGCTCATCGCGGATCGGTGGCGGGGTGACAGGAGCTTCGGCTGTCGCAGTCATGAGAACCTCCCTTTGCTACCGGGTGCCGCGCTGGGCGTACACCGAGATCTGGCCGACGTTGCTGCTGTCGATGAACGACGGGCCGGTGTACACGGTCTGGCCACCACCGATCACGTCATCGTTGGTCAGGTACAGCCAGAGCGAGTCGACCGACTCATAGCCCTGCAGGTACGGCTGCTGGTCCACGGCCCACTGCACCGCCCCCGACTTGATCTTGGCGATCTCCGCCGCGTTGGTGTCGAAGGTGTACAGCTTGGTGGTGCTGTGCGCGGCGGCGATCGCCTGGATCGCGACGAGCGCGACCGGCGCGCCGAGGGTGATGACCGCGTCGACGGTCTTGTCCCTGGTCAGCTCGGCCGTCATGGAGGACAGCTCAGCGGAGTTGTCGGTGCCGTCCACGTAAAGCTTGCTCATCGTGCCCTCGGAACCCAGGCCCTGCTGGACGCCCGCGCAGCGGGCCTCGAGCTGGACCTGCCCCTGCGCCTGCAGGATGCACAGCACGTGCTTGGCGCCCGCCGCGGCGAGCCGCTTGCCCGCCGCGATGCCCGCGACGGTCTCGGCCTGCCCGAAGTACTCCATCGCGCCGCAAGCCTGCCAGTTGTTGACGCCCGCGTTGAACATGACGATCGGGATGCCGGCCGCCTTGGCCTTCTCGACCTCAGGGCAGATAGCCGCCGGGTCGGGGTCGGTGACCGCGATGCCGTTGACCTTGCTGTTGATCGCGTCCTGGATCAGCTGGGCCTGCTGGGTCGGGTCATCGTTGTTGGAGTAATTGAGGGCGATGTTGTCCTTGGAGGCTGCGGCGGTCGCGCCGGCCCGGATGATGTCCCAGAAGGTGTCCCCGGGCGCGGCGTGCGTGATCATGGCGACGGTGTAGCGCGGCGTGTTGGCGTGACCGGCGCCCTGGCCGGTTCCGTTCGCCGCGGCGGCCGCGGCTTCGGCGGCCTTCTTCCCCCCGGTGGCGCTGCAGGCGGCCAGGACGAGCGGAAGGATCATGAACAGAGCGATGCCGATGGCTCGCTTTCTGGATCGGGACACTTCTATACCTCCGGGTGAAGACGATCTAGCGGGTGACGGGGGTAGACCAAGCCGGTCCGGGCTGGTCAGGTGGCGGTGGGGAACTGCAGCTGCGCACGATGCTGGGTTTGGTCTGCGCTGTCCGGCCAGCGGCTGGTGATGGCTTTGGCGTGGGTGTAGAAACGGATGCCTTCGGGGCCGTGCACGTGGGTGTCGCCGAACAGCGAGTCCTTCCACCCGCCGAAGGAATAGAAGGCCATCGGTACTGGGATCGGGACGTTGATGCCGATCATCCCGACCTGGACATGGCGCTGGAAATCCCGGGCCGCGCGGCCGCTTGAGGTGAAGAGCGCGGTGCCGTTGCCGTACGGATTGGCGTTGACGATGTCCAGCGCCTCGCGATAAGTGGCGGCCCGGACCACCACAAGGACCGGGCCGAAGATCTCGTCGCGGTAGATGTCCATGTCGGTGGTGACGTGGTCGAACAGGGTCGGGCCGACGAAGAACCCGTTCTCGTGGCCGGAGACGGTCAGACCGCGGCCGTCGGTCACCAGGGTGGCGCCGGCCTGCTCGCCGCGGCCGACGTAGCCGGCGATGCGGTCCCTGGCCTCGGCCGTGATCACCGGGCCCATCTCCGAGGCCTGGTCCCGGCCCGGGCCGACCCGGACCTGGCCGGCCTTCTCCCCGAGCCTGGCCACCAGGGCGTCGCCCGCGTCGCCCACGGCGACGACCGCGGCGATGGCCATGCAACGCTGGCCGGCCGACCCGTATCCGGCCGCGGTGATCTGGTTCGCGGCGAACTCGATGTCCGCGTCCGGCAGCACGACGGCGTGGTTTTTCGCCCCGCCGAGGGCCTGCACGCGCTTGCCCGCCGCCGAGGCCCGCTGGTGCACGTACCGGGCGATGGGGGTGGAGCCGACGAAGGAGACCGCCGCGACGCCCGGGTGGTCCAGGATCGCGTCGACGGCTACCTTGTCGCCGTGGACGACGTTGAAGACGCCGTCCGGCAGGCCCGCCTCGGCGTACAGCCGGGCCATCGCGACCGACAGCGACGGGTCCCGCTCGCTCGGCTTGAGGATGAAGGTGTTCCCGGTGGCGATCGCGATCGGGTGCATCCACATCGGCACCATGGCCGGGAAGTTGAACGGCGTGATCCCGGCGCAGACGCCGAGCGGCTGGCGGAAGGAGTAGGCGTCCACGTCGGTGGAGACCTGCTCGGAGTACTCGCCCTTGAGCAGGGTCGGGATCCCGGCGGCGAACTCCACCACCTCCAGGCCGCGGATGATTTCGCCGCGGGCGTCGGAGACGACCTTGCCGTGCTCGTCGGCGACGAGCTCGGCCAGCTCGTCCAGATGCCGCTCGATCAGGTCGCGCAGGGCGAACATGACGCGGGCCCGGCGGACCAGCGACACGTCGCGCCACTCGGCGAACGCCTTGGCCGCCGCGGCCACCGCGGCGTCGACGTCGGCCGGGGTGGCCAGGGCCACCTGGGCCTGCTGCATCCCGGTGGCGGGGTTCCAGACCGGGCCGAACCGGGTCGACGCCCCGGTCGTCTCCGAGCCGCCAATCCAGTGCTGAATAGTACGCATCCGTAATTTCGCCTTTCGGATAACAGGTGCGGCGCCGAAACAGCCGGGGAGGCGCACGGTCATCTCTCCTCCGCGGTCATCGGCAGCCGGGGGTCGATGTCCTGGCTGGCCCAGGTGCCGCGGATCCAGGCGTGCGCCGGGTCGTCGCAGAAACGCCAGGCGCGGGTGGCGGCCGGGCCTGCCATCACGTTGAGGTAGTACAGGTCGTAGCCGGGGGCGGCGATCGAGGGGCCGTGCCAGCCGTGCGGGATGAGCACCACGTCGCCGGACTTCACCTCGGCCAGCACGTCGATGGGCCGCTCCGCGGTGCCGTAGACCCGCTGGTAGGCCAGCCCCTCGGTCTCGAAGTAGTAGATCTCCTCAAGCTCGGCCTCCTGCCCGGCCCGCTGCTCGTCGTGCTTGTGCGGCGGGTAGGAGGACCAGTTGCCGCCCGGGGTGAGCACCTCGACCGCGATGAGCTTGTCGGCCTCGAACGCCTCGGGCGCGCAGAAGTTGTTGACCTGCCGGCTGGCCTGGCCCGCGCCGCGCAGCTCGACCGGCACGTTCCCGGCGGGCCCGTAGCGCGGCGGCAGCCGGCGGGTGCAGCGGGCCGACGGCAGGGCGAAGGTGCCGCCGCTTGTGCTTGACACCGTGACCGTGGCCTCGCGCGGGACATAGCAGAAGTCGCTGACCCGGTCGAAGACGGTGCGCCTGCCGTGCAGCTCGAACGTCTCGCCGTCGCCCGGCCAGCGGCAGCACGAGCAGCTCGTCCTGGTCGCTGTCCCAGGTGTGCGTGCCGCCCGGCGGCAGCTCGAGCACCCGCAGGCCGCAGTAGGTCCAGCCGGCCCGTTCCGGGGTCAGCACGGTGCGGAAGGGGCCGTGGCCGGTCTGGCCGGCCGGGAGGTACAGCTTGTCGTCCATCGCGTGCCCCCTTTACGCCCGCATCAGGCTGACGGCGGCGTCCACCGCGCCGGCCACGTCGTCGTCGGGCGGGAAAAGCAGCGTCCGGCCCACCACGAGCCCGCGCACGGACGGGATCTGCAGGGCCTTGCGCCACTGGGCGAAGACCGCGTCCTGGTCGGCGCTGACCTCGCCGCCGAGCAGCAGGGCCGGCAGCATGGAGGCGGCAAGCACCCGCTCCATGTCGGCCACCACCGGCACCTTGAGCCAGGTGTAAGCCGAGGTGACGCCGAGTCCCGAGGCGACCGTGATGGAACGGATCACCGCGTCGGGCGTCAGGTCGTTCCGGACCCGCCGGCCGGTCCGGCAGGAGATGAACGGCTCGATCATGGCCATCAGGCCGTGCGCCGCGAGCTCGCTGACCGCCCGGGCGCACGCTTCCATCGTCCGGGCGGTGGCCGGATCCTCCGGGTCGATGCGGAAGAGCATCTTGCCGCCGTCGAACCCCATCCGGGCGATCGCGGCCGCGTCGTATCCGGTGAACCGGTCGTCGATCTCAAAGACGGTCCCGGCCAGGCCGCCGCGGTTCATCGAGCCGATGACCACCTTGGCGTCAAGGGCCCCGAGCAGCAGCAGGTCCTCGATGATGTCCGCGGTCCCGAGCACGCCGTCGACGCCGGGCCGGGACAGCGCCACCGACAGCCGGCCGAGCAGGTCCGCCCGGTCGGCCAGCGCCATCGGCCGGTCCCCCGCCCGGAGCGCGCCGCGGGCCGCGTGGTCGGCGGCGACGATGAACAGCTTGTTGTCCGCACCGAGCAGCGCCGGACGACGCAGGCGCTGCGCGGCCGCCTCCGCGATGGCCTGCGGACGCCGGGTGCGCACGTCGAGGATGGCCTTCAGCCGGTCATGCATCGACACCCTCCAGCAGCTCGGTCACCTCGGCGGCCGTGGGCATGGCGTCCGAGCAGGCCAGCCGGCTCGCCACGATGGCCCCGGCGGCGTTGGCGAAGCGCATCACGTGCTCGAGGTCGCCGTGGCTGAGGTCGGTATGGCTGAGGTGGCCGTGGCTGAGGTCGCCGTGGCTGAGCAGCCCGTGGCACAGCGCCCCGCCGAACGCGTCACCCGCGCCGAGGCCGTTCAGCACCGTGACCGGCAGCGGCGGCACCTCGACGATCCGGCCGCCCTGAGAGGCCAGCACGCCCTTCGGACCCTGCTTGACCACGGCGAGGTCCACGCCGAACTCGTGCAGCGCCTTAGCCGCGGTCAGCGGCTCCCGCGCACCGACCGCGGTGCCACACTCGTCCAGGTTGCCGACCGCGACGCTGACGTAGGGCAGCGCCTGCTGCATCCAGTGCCTGGCCTCCTCCCGGGAGGGCCAGAACATCGGCCGGTAGTCCAGGTCAAGGACCGTGATCCCGCGCCTGTCCCTGGCCCGCAGGGCGGCCAGGGTGGCGGAGCGGCTCGGCTCGGCGCACAGGCCGGTCCCGGTGACCCAGAACACGCCCGCCGCGCGGATGGCGTCCAGGTCGAGCTGCTCGTCGGTGAGCTCCAGGTCCGGCGCCTTCGGCCAGCGGTAGAAGTAGAGCGGGAAGTCGTCGGGCGGGAAGATTTCACAGAACGTCACGGGCGTCGGCAGCCACGGCACCGCCGTGACGTAGCGGTCGTCGACGCCGTACCCGCGCAGCGCCGCGTGCACGAAACGGCCGAACGGGTCGTCGCCCGTGCGGGTGATGATCGCGGTGCGCCGCTGGTACCTGGCGGCGGCCACGGCGACGTTGGTCGCGCTGCCGCCGAGGTACTTGGCGAAGGTCTGGACATCCGCCAGACCGATGCCCGCCTGCTGCGGGTACAGGTCGACGCCGGTCCGGCCCATGGTGAGAACTTCGAAGGCGCTGATGGCTATCCCCTCGGCGTTTCGTCCGGAAGACGGTTAGTTACACATTTTTTACGCCTGGGTTTCGAGCTGGTCAATAGTATGTCTTGACATATTTACGTTTTATTTTCCCGACAACAGGTAGATTATCTGTCAGGCTTCCTGCTGACCTGGTGCGATAATGTGAGCGCCGCTGACAAGATCGCCGGGAAAGAGATGACCGTGAACCAGACCGCCATGTCCATCCCGGTGGACCGCAACAGTCCGGTCCCGCTGTACTTCCAGGTGGCCCAGCAGCTGGAACGCATGATCGAATCCGGCGACCTGGCGGCGGGAACACGACTCGAGAACGAGATCGACCTGGCCGACAGGCTCAGCTTGTCCCGGCCCACCATGCGCCGGGCCATCGGGTACCTGGTCGACCGCGGGCTGCTGGTCCGCAAGCGCGGCGTCGGGACCCAGGTCGTGCAGGCCAAGGTGCGCCGGCAGGTCGAGCTGACCAGCCTGTACGACGACCTGGACAAGACCGGGCGGGCACCCGGCACGCGCGTGCGCAGCTTCGCGGTCGAGCCCGTTCCCGACACGGTCGCGCGCGAACTCGGCCTCGCCGAGGGCACCGCCGCCTACGTCTTCGAACGGCTGCGGTACGCCGAGGGGGAGCCGCTCGCGCTGATGCACAACTACGTCCCGGCGAGCCTGCTGAAGCTGTCCGCCGAGGACCTCGAGGTGCACGGCCTGTACAACCTGTTCCGCGCGAACGGCATCAACCTGAGGATCGCCAAGCAGTCCATCGGCGCGCGGGCCAGCACCGGCGCGCAGGCCCGTACGCTGGGCGAGTCCAAGGGGGCACCGGTGCTGACGATGGTGCGGGCGGCCTACGACGACCAGGACCGCGCGGTAGAGTACGGCAGCCACATCTACCGCGCCTCCCGGTACAGCTTCGACCTCACCCTGACCGCCTGGTGAGCTCGTTTGCTTCGGTGGGCTCGCTGGCCTAGGTGACGGGTATGCCCGCGGCGGCCGCGGCGGCGATGAGGTTACCGGCCGCCTGGCAGAGGCCTTCGAGCTGGCCGAGCTCGGCGTCCTCGTGCTCGATGTTGACGGCCATGCCGGGGTCGACGGCGTTCAGCGCCGTCAGGAACCGGACCCAGAAATCCTGGTCGTGGCCGCGCCCGACGGCGACGAACTGCCAGGAGGCGTCCGCGGGCCAGCGGTTCAGCGTGTTGCGGCCGCCGATGTTGACCGGGTTCTCCTCGGCCGGCACGCGCTCGAAGCGGTCATCGAGCACGCCGTAGACGCGGCAGTACTGCTCGTTGATGCGGGTGTCCTTGGCGGCCGCGTGGTACACCAGGTCACCCAGCTTCTCGATCGCCGCGACGGGATCGATGCCCTGCCAGAACAGGTGGCTGGGGTCCATCTCGGCCCCCACGTGGGTGGCGTTGATCTCGGTGGCCAGCCGCTCCATCGTGCCCGGGTTGAACACGGCGTTGTGCGGGTGCATCTCGATGCACACCTTCACCCCGGCGTCGCGGGCCCGCGCCTCGATGTCGGTCCAGAACGGGATCACCACATCGCGCCACTGGTAGTCCAGCGTGTCGAGGAACTGGCTGTCCCAGGGGTTGACCACCCACGACGCGGCCCGGCCGCCCGGGTGCGCGGCCGGCAGCCCGGACATGGCGACGATGCGGCCGACCCCGAGCAGGCCGGCCAGCGTGATCGCCTGACGCAGGTCATGCTGGTGCTTCGGACCTACCTCGTGGTCCGGGTTGAGCGGGTTGCCGTTGACGTTCAGGCCGGTCAGCGTGATCCCGGCCTGCTCGAACTGACCCGGGCGGTACCCGTTCACCACGCGGCCTGGCGTCCGGTCAGCGATGGTGAACTCCGACGCCCGGCTCAGGTCGAAGGCGGCCGCGCCGCGCCGGCAGAACACCTCGAAGCCGAGCGCGTTGGCCAGCCCGAAGGCTACCCGGGACACCGAGAACGTGCCGGTCGCGCCGCCCGCGAAGGTGGCGGTGAAGATGGCGATGTCCTCGTTCTCCACCGGCTCGGTGACGTCGCTGACCGGAACGCCCGCGGCGTGCCCGACCGCTGTCCCCAGGGCGACCGGGCGGTCAGGGACGACGGTCGACAAGACCGTGCCGCGGACGCTGTCGACCGGGCCGCACAGGAACTCCCCGACGTCGACCAGGTGGGTGCCGATGTCCGCGAGGGCCCCCGAGCCGGGGCCGCCCCGGTAACGCCAGCTCATCGGGGCGGCGGCATCGAACCCGTAGTCACACCAGTAGTGCCCGTGGAAATCGACGACCGGCCCGAGGACACCGTCGGTCACCTGCTGCCTGATCGCGTTGATGGCCGGCGACCGGCGGAACGTGAACCCCACCGCCGCGATCCGGTCCGACTTCGAGGCCCGGTCGGCCATCGCCTGCCCGTCCGCGACCGACGGCGCCAGCGGCTTCTCGCACAGCACGTGCTTACCCGCGTCCAGCAGCGCCTCGACGATCTCGCGGTGCAGGTCGTTGGCCACCACGACGCTGACCGCGTCGATGTCGGCGGCCTCGGCTATCGCCTGCCAGCTGGTCTCGGCGCGCTGGTATCCGTACCGGCGCGCGGTATCGTCGGCGAACGGCCGGTGCGCGTCGGCGATGGCCACCAGCCGCACGTCCGGCAGGTCAGGGGTGAACACGGCCGGCGCGGACCGGTAGCCGCTGGCGTGCGCGCGGCCCGCCATCCCGGCGCCGATCACCGCCACCCCGATCGAAGACTGGCTCAAGGCTGCTCCTTCCCGCCGCCGCCGGTGTGGCATGCCGGTTTTTAAAGCGCTTTAAGCTGGTTAGTATCCGAACCCAGATGATGTGTCAAGAGGCGGCGCGAGGTGAGGGGCTGGCGTGACAGATGAGGATTCCGTAGCTGACGCCCCAGCGTGGCCAGCGGGCCGGCGTCCGCGGCTGGCCGACGTCGCGGCCCGGGCCGGGGTGTCTTCTGGGCTGGTGTCGCTCGTGCTCAGGAACCAGCCGGGCCCGAGCGAACCGACCAGGACCCGGGTCCTGCAGGTCGCGCGGCAGCTGGGGTACCGGGCCGACCGGACGGCCAGCCTGCTGGCCAGGCGGCGCAGCCGCCACCTCGGCGTGATGATGGACGTCCGCAACACCTTTCACGCCGACCTCGTCACGGAACTCGACGCGGCCGCCACCGCGGCCGGCTACGACCTGCTGCTCAGCACCGTGACCCCGAGCCGTGACACCGGCCAGGCCGTCGAGGTCCTGCTCGACTTCCGCTGTGAGGCGCTCATCCTGCTCGGCCCCGACGACCCCGCCGGGCGGCTCAACGCCCTGGGCCGGGAGCTTCCCGTCGTGGTGATCGGGCGGCGGGTCACGGAGGCGGCCGTGGACGTGGTCCGGGCCGCCGATGACCAGGGCGTCGCCCAGGCGGTCGGCCACCTGGCGGCGCTCGGCCACCGCGCCATCGCCTTCATCGACGGCGGCCGGGGCACCATCGCGTCCGACCGCCGCCGGGGATACCGGCACGCCATGCGCGAGCACGGTTTCGCCGGCCTGATGCGGATCATCCCCGGCGACCACACCGAGGACGCCGGCATCCGCGCCGCCGCAGAGCTGCTGGCCGGCCCCAGCCCGCCCACCGCGGTGATCGCGTCCAACGACCGCTGTGCCGTCGGGTTCCTCGACGCCGCCATCCGGCGGGGCGTGCGGGTTCCCGACGCGGTGTCCGTGGTCGGATACGACGACAGCCTGCTGGCGCGGCTGGCCCACGTGGATCTCACCACGGTCAGCCAGGACGCGGGCCGGCAGGCCAGGCAGGCGATCACGCTGGCGATCGAGCGGCTGGAAAGCGCCCGGACCGCGGCGCGTGAGGTCGTCCTGCCCCCGGCCCTGGTGGTACGCGGCACCACGGGGCCGCCCGCACGTTAGCCTCGCAGACGTTCAGGTCAGGGTGGTGTGAGCTTGATTGTGACGGTGCTGCCGGGGCTGAGCAGGTGGAGTTCGCCACGGATGGTGATCTCCAGCGGGGTGCCCTCGTCGATGAGGTAGTTTTCCTCGTCGTGGGCGAGCTTGATCCGGATTTGGCGGCCGCGGAATCGCAGTGAGAAGGCGAGCTCGTTCCAGGCGCGGGGCAGCCGGGGCGTGAAGGACAGGTGGCCGTCGAAGTCGCGGACGCCGCCGAACCCGAAGACCAGCGATGACCATACGCCGGCGGCGGAGGCGATGTGGACGCCGTCGGAGGCGTTGCCTGCCACGTTGCCCAGGTCCATCAGCAGCGCGTACTGGAAGTATTCCAGGGCCTGGCGTTCCCGGCCGATCTCAGCGGCGATGATGCCCTGCACGCACGCCGACAAGGACGAGTCTCCGGTGGTGAGCGGGTCGTAGTAGTCGAAGTTGCGGCGTTTTTGCTCTTCGAGGAACTCGTTGCCGAGCAGGAACATCGCGAGCACGATGTCGGCCTGCTTGAGTACCTGGTGCCGGTAGATCACTAGCGGGTGGTAGTGCAGCAGCAGCGGGAACTTCTCCCGCGGGGTGGCGTCCAGGTCCCACGGCTCGCGGTCCAGGAACGTCTCGTCCTGGGGGTGGATGCGGCGTGTCTCGTCGAACGGTATGTGCATGGCGGCCGCCGCGCGTTCCCAGGCCTCGGCCTCCCTGAACTGAAGTCCGACCGTGTGCACCAGCGCGGTGTAGTCCCCGGGCCGCTCCTCGCGGAGGCGGCGCACGGTGTCGGCCGCGAAATTGAGGTTCAGCCGCGCCATGAGGTTGGTGTAGGCGTTGTCGTTGACCACGGTGGTGTATTCGTCCGGCCCGGTCACGCCGTGGATGTGGAACCTTTCGTCGGCGCCGTAGAAGCCGAGGTCCGCCCACAGCCGGGCGGTCTCGACGAGGATCTCCGCGCCGATCTCGCCGAGCAGCCGGATGTCACCCTGGATGTGGGTGTAGCGCCTGATCGCATAAGCGATATCGGCGTTGATGTGGTACTGGGCGGTACCCTGCTGGAAATTGGACGACGCCTCCTCGCCGTTGATGGTCCGCCACGGGAACAGCGCCCCGCGCTGGCTCATCTCGGCCGCCCGTTCCCGCGCGCGGCCCAGCATGCTGTGCCGGAACCGCAGCAGGTTCCTGGCGATCCTGGGCTGGGTGTAGGACAGGAACGGCAGGACGTAGACCTCGGTGTCCCAGAAAAAGTGGCCCTCGTAGGCCTGCCCGGTCAGTCCCTTCGCCGGCACCCCGGCCCCTTCGGCGCGCCACGTCGCCTGCGCGACCTGGTAAAGATTCCACCGGACCGCCTGCTGCTGCCGCACCGGATTGAGCCGGGTCTGCAGCCGGACGTCGGCGCGGTCCCAGAACCGGGCGAGATTCGCGCGCTGGCTGGCCAGGAGTGTGTCGAACCCGTCTGGGACCGCGCGGTCCAGCGTCCGGCGGCACCGGTCGACGAGCTCGGGGACCGGGATGCTGCGGGAGGTCTGGTAGGTCGCGTACTTGGTGATCCGGATCGGGACGCCCGGCTCCGCATTGGCGGTCAGGAGTACCTCGCCCGTCCCGTCATCGACGGACCCCGCCGCGCGGTAGGAACACGCCGTGTCGATCACGTGGTCCACGCCGATACCCAGCGTCATCCCGCTGCTTGTCGTCTGGTAGCCGAAAAGGACGCGCTGGTCAGCCTGCTCGGCCACCTGCACGTTGAGCACCCGGTGCGGCAGCACGGTCGCCAGGCGGGGATCGCCCGGCCGGTGCTCGGGCAGGCCGCTGAGGTGGGCATCCTGGCGGTTGAGCACCAGCGAGGAGATCACGACGGGGGCGGCACGGTCGAGCATCGTGACCTCATAAGTCATCGCGACCAGGTGGCGGTACTCCAGCGAGACGATCCGGCGCGAGCGGACCCGGACGTGCTTCCCGGCGTCGGTGACCCACACCAGCTCACGGGTCAGCGTCCCGGCCCGCATGTCCAGGACCCGCTCGTAGTCCCGGATCCGCGCGGTCGGCAGGAAGAACGGCTCGTCGTCCACGTTGAGCTTCAGGATCGTCGTGTCGGGCACGTTCACGATCGTCTGGCCGGTCCGGGCCAGCGCATGCGCCCCCTCGGCGTGCATGATCGGCCAGGTCTCATGGAACCCGTTGACGAACGTCCCGGGAACCAGCGCCGGTCGCCCCTCCTCGAAGCCGCCGCGGACACCGACGAAACCATTGCCCAGCGAAAAGACGGTCTCGGTCAGACCGACAAACTCATCTGAGTACCGCGCCTCCACGATGCGCCATTCATCCTCCGGGTACAGGTGCACCGGCGGTAGCTCAATCTTTCGCTGCAGCACGACTCGACAATAATCCCGCGCAAGCAGAAAGGACACACCGAGCCGGCTCACCCCAGCGGATCGAGGGTGCCGGCTATGGTCGCCTGGGCGACATCGGTGAGTCGTAGTTTGTTGTCGCGGGCGTAGGCCCGCAGCCGGGAGAAGGCCTCGGCCAGGTCGACGCCGTCCCGCCCTGCGAGCACGCCCGTGGCCTGCTCGATGACTATGCGGCTGGCCAGGGCAGCAGAAAGCTGCTCGTTCACCCGCTGGGCCTCGGCGGTGGCGCGACGTTGCACGATGCTGAGGGTGGCGAGGTCCGTGAAGGTGCGGGCGACCATGACGTCCGCCTCGGACATCGGGGCCCGCGTGACGCTGAACAGGTTCAAGGCACCGAGGGTGACGTCACGGAACCGCAGCGGCAGGGCGGACACCGACTGGAATCCCTCCCTGAGGGCGGCGGCGGAGAATGACGGCCAGCGGCCGGACTCGGCCTCCAGGTCATGGTGCTCGACGCGCTCCCCGGTGCGGAAGGCATCCAGGCAGGGGCCTTCCTGAGACTGCAGCTCGAACAGCTCAAGCAGGCGCATCGCCTCGCTCGAGGAGGCCACCAGCCCCAGCCTGCCCTCGGGAGAGGCCAGCATCACCCCGGCGGCGGAAACTCCGAACAACTCTACGCACCGGTCCGCGAGCCCGGTCAGCAGGTCGACGACGTCGTAGTCGTCAACGAGGGTGTCGGCCATCTCGGCGAGTGATCGCATCGCGTCGGCTTCTTGGAACAAGTCAACTCACCTCCTGGCCGCTCGATCAAGGCGATCATTCACCTGGCGGCTCCTTCGACTGAGAAAGGAAAGCGTCAGCAGGGACTAGACTCAACGCCCCTCTGATCCTCTCATCACTAACGCTACGCCAAAGAAAGGCCAGCAGGCAGCCCGGCCCCGGCCAGTCGACAATCCCCAGCCCCCAGCAAGGCCGGGAACACGCGCCCACCTGGGCTTAGCCGGGCGGGGCCGGTTCGAGGTGCGGAAGATAAGACATCCGTCCGATGCAGGGGGCGGGGCTTACCGGCGACCCAGCAGGTGTGCCACGGTATCGTCATCGTGACCCGGTGGCCAGCTGGCCGCTGGACAGCTGTCCGCGCTTAGGGCGCGCAGGTCAGCTCCAGTCCGGAGCCCGCAAATGGACGCCTTGAAGATGCTCCCAGCATCACAGAAATGTCCTATCTAGTTGCTAAAATCAATTACATGTTCGATGTGCGACAGCCGGATGGAAGTTCCGGCATTATCACCACCAAGCCTGATCCTGCTCCGCCCGTGGAGGTGCCGCTGGAGCGGGTGGAAGCGCAGATCTGCGAACTGGCCGGGCACCTGGCCGCGGCGACCTGCCGGTTCCTGATCCTGCTTGGCGATTTCGACGCCCGCCGCGGTTGGGCGTCGTGGGACATGAACAGCTGCGCGCAGTGGCTGTCGTGGAAATGCCAGATGGGCTCCGGTGCCGCCCGGGAGCATGTCCGGGTGGCGCGGGCGCTGCGGGACCTGCCCGTCCTGCGGGCCGAGTTCGGCGCGGGGCGGCTGTCCTACGCCAAAATCCGGGCACTGACCCGGATCGCGACCCCGGCCACCGAGGCGGGCCTGGCCGAGATCGCCGGGCCGATGACGGGGAACCAGCTGGAACGGTTCGCCCGCGCCCACCGCAAGGTCAGCCGCGCCGACGACACCGCCGCGCGGATCCAGCGCCGGCTGGCCTGGCGGTTCGAGGACGACGGGTCACTGGCCGGCACGTTCCGGCTGCCGCCGCTGGCCGGGGCGGTGCTGCTGAAGGCCCTGCGCGCCGCCTCCGGGGACCTGGGCCACCTGGTCCGCGACGCCGCCGCCGCGGAAACGCCAGACACCGAGCCGCCGGCCGACCCCCCGACCGCCGGGCCGCCCACCGGGCCTGGTGCGGGAACGGTCACGTCATCAAACCTGGCCGAAGCGCTCCTGGCCATCGCCGAGGCGTTCCTGGCCGGGCAGGCCGCCGCCGCCAGCGACCCCGAGATCTACCAGGTCGTCATCCACGCCGGCACAGACGTTCTGGCCCCCGCCGGAGACGCCGGAGACGCCGGGAGCCAGTCCGGCGAGACGTCGGCCGGCGTCTCCGCGGAGACGCCGGCCGTCCCCCGCACGCCCGGCCACCCCGCCGACCCAGCCCGCTGCCACGTCGAAGACGGCCCCGCGATCAGCATCAGCACCGCCCAGATGATCACCTGCACCGCCGCGCTGAGCTGGCTGGTGCACGACCGGGACGGCACCGCCCTGGACGCGGGACGGCGCCGCAGGCGCCCCACCTCCGCGCAGCGCCGCGCCGCCCGCGACCGGGACCATTGCCGCTGCCGGTTCCCTGGCTGTGAGTCCCGCCGGACCGACCTGCACCACATCCAGTACTGGAGCAACGGCGGGAAGACCAGCCTGGACAACCTCATCAACCTGTGCAAATACCACCACATGCTGGTCCACGACCGCGGCTACCTCATCGCCGCCGGCCCTGGCGTGGCGTTCACCTTCTACCGCCCCGATGGCACCCTGCTGCCCTCTTGCCCCGCCCTGCCGGACCCGGACGGGACCATCGGGGACTGCCACGACGCCGACATCACCCCGGACACCATCGTCCCCGCCTGGTACGGCGAACGCCTCGACCTGGACTACGCCATCCACGCCTGCTTCGCCAACGCCGACTATCAAGCCCGCCAGTCCGGCTGCTTAGGCGCAGGCCAGGCGCAGACGTTCGGCTGCTTCGTCCGGTTCGAGCCATGCCCCGCCGCCTACTCCCGCGCCCAGCCACCGCCGGCACCAGTCATCGACGACGGGCAAGCTCATGGCCCCCACCCTAATCCGGCCGGGCTCAACGTCTGCGACACGCGCCGGCTCCCGTTGCTGACCTGGACTTAACCGGCTTAGGCGGCCGTGAGGGACTTAGCCAGCCCCGCCCGCGGAAGATAAGGCATCCGTCCGATGCCGGGGGCGGGGCCTTACCGCGAGTCTTGAGCAGGTGGGGAGCCAGACGAGGTTTCCCAGGACCCCGAGGAGAGACCATGCATCCCGAGATTCTCCGTGAACTGGCCTCGCAGCGCGGCGCTGAGATGCGGGACCGAGCGCACCGGATCCTGCTGGCCCGGTCGGTGAGCAAGCTACAGCGGGCCAGGCGGCGCGGGCTGAGCGAGGCGGACGAGTTCGCCATCTCCGCCATTCCCGACTTCGCGGACCGCTCGCTCCTGGTCATGCCATCCCCCGCGGCGGGCGGGGCCAGGTCAGCGGACAGCCAGCCGGACCGGGTACCGGCCACCCGGCACGCGGCCTGAGGCGACCCTAGCCGGCGCCGTTCGCGGCCTGGATCTCGTGCACGATGACGTTGCGGACCCAGGTGGCCGGGGTCAGGTTGGCGCCTGGCACCGGCTGGCAGGCGGCGGCGGGGGGCGGCGGGCCGAAAACTTGCGCGGCGACCCAGCAGGTCCGCCAGTGCACCGAGGCCGTGATGTTCCATGTCCCGGGCTGATGGAAGGTCGCCCCGCAGTCGGCGGTGCCGTTAGCGCCGGTGCGGGCCACCTGCGCCGGGTCAAGCTCCATCTCAAGCGAGCCCAGGTAATGGCAGTCCAGGAACTTATGCGCGGTGTTGTCGTCGGTGCTGAGCTGCAGCGGCTCGGCGATGACCCAGACGGTGGCGGCGGCGCCCAGGACCGCGGCGTTGTCCGTCACGTAAGGCGCGCCGCCCGGAGCGATCTGGTAGGCCCGGTTGAAGGTCACCCGGACGAAGGTCGGCAGGTTCGCGTACGTGGGACCGTTCTTGGGGCTGAAGAGCAGCTGGCCTGCGCCCGGAATCAGCAAAGTGCCTGTGGCCAGCTCGGCGAGCGACACCGGGGCCAGCGTGCCGCCGGGCAACGCCTCACCCGGCACGGCGAAGAACCACAGCGGCTCGCCCGCGCACACCGCCTGCTGGGCCGGGCTCTGGCCCGGCTGGGCCGGGCGGAAGAACCACTCGCCCTTCTCGGTGGAGTGCGTGGCGATCATGGTCTGGGCCTGGGTGTACGTGGCGTACTGGTCGTTGGGAGCGGTTGGCGCCGGAGGGGTGCTATAGGAGGCGATGAGGGCCCGGCTGCCCGGCTGCACGGGGCCTTCCGGAACCCAGCGGCACGGCGGCGGCTGGACGGGGACCGGGTTGTCCGCGCCCGGCGAATAGCCGGACCCGCCGTACTGGACGTGGCTGTAGAGCCAGAAGTTGCACCTTTGGCCGACACAGCTGGTCGGCGGAGGCGTGTCGGCCGCGCGCGCCTGGCCGGCCAGCAGGATGGGCAGCAGGACGGCCAGGCCGGTCACGGCGGCGCCGTACTTCCAGGTACGCGGCTTCCCGCCGACGGCACGTTTCACGGCTTGCACTCCTTAGCCTGCGGGTAATAAATAGGCTGGTAATTCGCGACGACCTGCCACTGGCCGCCGGAGACCGGGGCCAGCTCGTCGGTGAACCGGTAGTAATCGGTGTCGGGCGGCGGCGACTGGCCCGGCAGGACCGCTCCCGTCTTGACGCTGGTGTTCACGGCCTGCGCGGTGTCAACGCAACCGGACACGTCCACGTCGGCGTGGTCATCCGGGGCGCTGGCCTCCGCGACGTCAAAGAACCTGATCGTGCCCTTGAACGATTCCGTGGTCACCGCCTGGGCGGACAGCGCGTTCGTGAGGGTGGGTGCCAGCGCCGGGTTGACGTAGGGGGCCCAGTCATCGGACTGCCCCGAGACGTACTCCGCATACAGGTAGGCCAGCTGGTAGTCCTCGTCGGTCAGCACGGCCCGGACCAGGCTGGCGCTGGCCGGCCGCCAGCCGGACATCACGATGTGCGCGTTGGGTCCGAACGGCGGCATGGTCACCCCGGCTGGCCCGGCCTGCTGCGCGAGCGGGGTGGCGGGCGCGGAGGCCGGGCCGCCCGGGTTGAACGCGGGCGGTTTCTGTCCGCCGCAGCCGGCCGCGGCCAGGCCGGCCGCCAGGCAGACGACCGGGGTCAGCAGGCCGGCCACGCCGCGCCGCGTCAGCTCGCTCATGCCCGGCTTGCTCATGCGGCCGACGTCCGCCAGGACGGGAGGAGCTCGTCGATGAGCGCCTCGGTCTCCGGTGCCATCCGCGGCATCACCTCATCCAGTGCCACCCGGGCGGAGATCTCGCCCACCACCGCGCGCAGCACGTGCTCCTGACCGGTCGCGTGCGCCCCGGTCAGCAGGTCGCGCCACAGCAGCTCGTCGTTGAAGGCGAGCCGGAGCCCGGCCCGCGCCGCCGCCATCGACGCGTCCGGGTGGCCGGCCGCCAGGGTCAGCGTGGCCAGCCGGTGCGCGGCGTCGGCGACCGCCGCGGTGACCTCGTACTCCACGTCGTCGGCGGCCAGCCAGGCGTACCGCGACTGGTCGCGTCCGTCCAGGAACTGCCCGCGGACCAGGTCAAGCGCCCGCTGCAGGTACCCCGCCTCGGCGCTCGCGTCGGCCGCCGCGGCCGCCTGGCTGGCCCGCGCGAACAAGGCGCGGAACACCTGCCAGTCGACCCGGGCCCCGGGGCCAAGGCGGAGCCGGCCGGAGGAGTCGGTGAGCAGGTTCGGCTGCCCGGTCGCGTCCGTGCCGAGCCAGCCGTGCACCCGGGCCAGCGCGGCGTCGCGCACCTCGGCCGAGACCCCGCGCGGCCAGACCGCCCCGGTCAGCACGTTGGCGTGCACGCCGTCCGGGTGCACGGCCAGGTACACCACGAGCTCGGTGGCCAGGGCCAGCCGGTCCGGCTCCATCGGCCCGGGGGCTCCGACGGCCGTCTGGCCGAGCAAGCTGATCTCCACCGACATCACCGCACCCGGGACAAGCTGGGCGGCGGGCGCCGCTCCCGGCGCCATGGCCGCGAGCGGAAGATCCGCCCCGGCCGTCGCGGCGTGGAACAGCTTGACCATCGCCGCGTACTGCTCAGGCGGCAGCAGCTGCGCCTCGAGGTCAAAGCCGAGCAGGCCCGCCTTCAGCCGGCCGTCGTCGGACAGGTCCCAGGTCCAGGTGGCGCCGCGCACGTCGCCCGCGATCACGTACCCCGCCGCCATCCGGTACCGGCTCCTGGCCAGCGCGAGCAGCCGCTCGGCCTGGGCCTGCGTCGGCGGCACCCCCATGATCAGGTAGTGCGGCGCCCACGCCTGCTCATCGGCGGTCCGGGACCGGCCGGTCAGCACCGATTCCAGGCCGGCCGCGGCCAGCGCGTCCCTGACCTGAGCCGCGTGCCGCTCAAGCTCCGGCAGGGCCTCATCCAGGGTGCGGACCACCCGGACTCGTTCGGGAGCCAGCTCGGCCAGCCCGTCGCCAAAGCCCACCAGGGTGACCCGCATCCGGTCCGACCAGCGGTTGGTCACCAGCTCGACGGCGAGCGCGGACAGCGCCGCCTGCACCACAGGACGCGGCCCGCGCACCGCGATCAGGCCGTGCGCCACCTCCAGGTCCACCAGGATCCGGCCCGCGGAGTTGGTGCCGAGCGACACCAGGCCGGGGTACGGCGCGAGCGTGCCGCCGCCCACCGTGGCCGGGCCCGCCGGGTCAGACCCGGCGGGGCCGGCCGCGGGCAACCTGGGCGGCTCGGCCACCTCGAGCCCGCTGGCCGCCGCGCGCGCGAGCCGCCACACCTGGCCGCCGTCGGCGGCCTGCCAGGGCCGCGGCGGGTTCGGGTCGGGCGGCGCGATCCACAGATCCAGGTTCTCCTGGCCCAGGTGAGCCGCGAACACGGTCGGCGGCGTCCTGTCCTGCACCGCGAGCTGTGCGGACAGGTAGCGCAGGCCCGTGTCGAGCATCCGCACGGCCGGGTCGTCCGCACCGAGCCGCAGCGCCTCCTCGGCCAGCGCCGCATCCGGATCCGGGCCCGCGATCCGGCGCCCGAAGGCCCGCCGCCACAGCTGTTCCCGCCGCCGGCGGCCCAGCGCCACCAGCACCCCGGCGGCCAGCAGCGCCGCCGAGGAAAGCTCGTTCGGCCAGACCGCCGGGGCCTGGTGCGCGGCCGGTTGCGTCCCGGCAAAAATCCCATTATCCCGAACGATCCCGCCTGGCAGCTCGGGGCCGGGTAGCACGACCCCGGCGCTGGCGCTGGCGGTGCCGGCCCCGCCGCCGCCCCAGCCCGCGTCCACGACCTGGCCGGCCGAGGGGTGCGAGTCCAGGCCGAGCGGGCTGGCCAGGTTGGGCGTGACCGCCTCGATGCCGGGGCCGTGGGCGTCCTTCGGCATCAGCAGCACCCAGCCCGGGCGGATCAGGCTGGCGATGGTCAGCCTGGTGCCGTCGGGCTGGATCCGGCCGGAGTTCAGCTCGAAGACTTCCCGGTAGCGGCGGCCGTCCCCGAGGTGGTTATGCGCGATTTCCCACAGCGACTCGTGGAACCGGCCGACGGGCGGCTTGACCACGTACGCCTTCTCCGCGTTTGGCGCGGTGTGCGCGGGCGCGGTCTGCCTGGCCAGCTCGGGACCGGGGGTGACCTGAGCCGATACCGACGGCACCGGACGCGGCGGGGTGGCGTTGTGGATCGCGGGCGCGAGCGCGGCGGCCGCGGTGAACAGCAGCAGCGCCGCGGTCACCAGCCGGTGCGCGGCCGACTGGGTGGGCCCGGCCAGCGGGACCCGGGACGGCACCCCGACGTTGCTGACCGCCGCCTTGATCTCCACCAGCACGCACCAGGCCAGCTGGATCCAGGCCAGCCAGATGACCACCGACAAGATCCGCAGGATGGAGCTGATGTCGAGCTGGCTGGTCAGGGCGGACACGGCCGGCATGGTGTGCGGCCACGGCAGGCCGATCACCGTGATCAGCGCGATCGGCACCCCGATGGTCAGCGCGGTCAGCGCCACCACGGCGGCTATTCCGGCCAGGACGTCACCCGGCGTCCGGTGCCTGATCGTGACCGGCCGCCTCAGCCCGGGAATCGGCGGCGCCATCAGCAGGCCACCTGAGGTGGCCAAACGCTCCGGCCGAGATAGCCGGGGCCACGGTCACCCAGACCGTGACGGTCACGTCCGGCGTCCCGGCCGGATCGGTACCCCGGTGACAATCGAACTGGGTCACGTCGGTGCCCGCTCCCTTCGCGTAGGTAGACAGGAGGCTGGCGGCAGGCCCGGTCTGGTCGCAGGCGCCCCCGGCGGTCGCGACCTGGCCGTTCCTCAGCGCCGCCGAGGAGATGTCGTCCGCCGCGGCCCGCGCGGCCTGCTCCGCCATGTCCGCGGCCTGCGACTTGGCGATCATCACCTGGCCGCCGTCCACCAGCAGGGTGAGCATGATCATGGTGACGAAGGCGAACATCACCACCCACAGAGATATGGACCCCCCGTCCCCGGCCAGCAGGGTCCGGCTCAGCCGGGTTCTCGCGCGCCTCATTGCCGTCCCACGAACGGGTCGAGCGGGGCGACGGCCGAAGCGGTGAACGTATGGCCGGCCGGGATGCCGACGTCGCGGAAGACGCCGAGCTTGGCCTCGCAGCTGACGGTGACCTTGACGACATCGGCGACGGCGAAGTTGGCTTCCGTGTTGGGCAGCAGGACTCCGCCTCGGTACAGCGTGGGCGTGACCGCCGGGATCATGCCGACGCACACGTCGCCCAGGTCGGCGTCGGCCGCCTGCGTCGCATCGGCGGAGGCGGCGGACAGGCTGCGGGCCAGTGACGCCGCCCGGACCGAGTCGCGGGCGGCCGCGCTGACCGCGCTGTTCAGGTTGAGCCACTCACCGCCCGCGCTCAGCAGCAGCAGCAGCACCATCAGCGCGGGCGCCGCGATGACAAACTCAACGGCCATCGAGCCGCGGTCACGCCTGGCCGGGCGCGCGGACCCTGGCTGGTGCCTCATCAGCAGGCCGCCCCCTGGCTCACGTCGGTGCGGAAGCACTCGATCGGACCGGTGACCTTGACGTCGATCGGCAGCGAGATCACCGCGTTCAGCGACCCCTTGAGCTCCACCGTGACCGTGCCGGGCTGCTGGCCCCGATACGCCGTGGGGGTGACCCCGGAGAGCACGCCGGTGTTCAGCCCCAGGTAGTAACTGCGCGCGGCGTTCTCGGCCAGGGCCGGCCAAGTCTGCTGGTCGGTGAAGGCATTTTCGCGGGCCACCAGGTCCCCTTGCTGGGCCAGAGCCCGTACTCGATCAGGAGCATGCTGGCGAAGATGATCACGAAGCCGAAGATGGCCAGCTCGATCGCGCTCGAGCCGCGGTCCCGGCCGGACTGCTCAGGCGATCCCATGGCTGGCGTGCTACCTCACTGGTCAGCGGGCTAACGGACGGGACTCAAGGCCAGTGGCCCTAGGGGATGGTGTGCTGGGTGATCGTGTTCGCCTGGGTGTTGGCGTAGTGGTAGATGAGGGTGACGACGGTGACGGCCAGCAAGACGAGCACCGCGGTGATGATCGCGAGCTCGATCGCCGAGGCGCCCCGGTCGCGCTCGCGCACGGCGGTCCGCAGCCGGTCGGCGTGCCACCCGAGGAAGGCTCGCAGCAGGTTCATGACAACTCCTCTTCGTCAGGCGTTCAGCAGCAACTGGATGGCTGGGTATACGAGGAAGACCAGGAACGCGGCCGCCAGCACCATCTGCGCCACCAGCATCGACTGCGATCGTTCTCCGGCCTGCCCTTCGAGGTCGGCGAGCTCACGGCGGCGCAGGCTGGCCGCCCGGGCGGTGAGCGATTCCCTGACCTTGGCGCCGTCCTCGGCCACCAGGCTGAGCGCGGCGGACAGCTCCTTCAGCTCGTTGACCTGCACCTCGGCCCCGAGAACGCCGAGGGCGTACCAGGGTGTCTGGCCGGTGATCCTGGCGTTGGCCAGCGCGTCCCTGATCCGCCAGAAGGCCCAGCCCTCGCCGATCTCGCTGGCCGCCATCAAGGCCTCGGGCACCCCCCGGCCACCGGACAGGTTCATCGCGACCAGGTCGAGGAAGGCCCCGATGGCGTGCCGGAAATCCCGTCGGCGCTTGTCCACCTGCTGCTTGAGCTCCAGGTCGGGCAGCAGGAAAAACCCGAGAGCGAAAACGAGCGCCACCCAGACCGGGATCACGACCGGCAGGTGCAGGCCGACGAACCCGAGGGCGACCAGCACGATCAGCGGGAGCAGCAGCCCGAGCAGGCCGAGCATGACCTTGGTCGCCAGGTAGGCCTCGAAGGACTTGCCGACCAGGGCGAGGTTGGCGCGCAACGGCCGGAATTCCCACCCCTGCTCGGCGCAGAACCTGGCCAGGGCGGTCCCCAGCCGCTTGCTGAACGCGCTCTCCTTGCCGTCGCCCGGGTAGTTCACCGCTCGCGGCGCGGGGGCCCGGCCCGCGTCGAAGGCGGCCACCCGCCGCGCCAGCCCGACCCGGCGCGGGATGAGCGCGAAGATGAGCAGGAACAAGGCCCCGCCGGTGAGCGCCCCGGCAATAAGCGCGGTGGTCACGCGATATCACCCGCTCGCGCGGCTCCTGCCCGCCAGGCGGCGACGGCCTCCGGCTCGGCGGCGGGCAGCGGGCCAGCGGCCGGGGCGGCCGTGCCGAGCAGCCGCTGCGGGGTCTCGAACGTGGCCAGGCGGCGCAGCCAGAAGATCCCGGCCGCGTAGATCGCCGCGATGACCGTCAGCACGAGCTGGCCGAGGGGCCCGTCGTAAGGCGCCAGGAACGGGTGATCCACCACGGCCAGCAGGATGGCCAGGCCGACCGAGACAATGATGACGATCTGCACGCTGCGCCGGGTCGACCGGCGGTCGGCGGTGACCTTCCTGCGCATGTCAAGCTCCTCGCGGACCGAGGCGGCCAGCGCGCCGAGCAGCGCGCGCAGCCCCGGGCCGCGCAGCCGGGAGTTGATGATCAGCGCCGCGATGATCATGTCGGCGCTCGGGTCGTCCAGGTCGTCGGCGAACCGGCGCAGCGCCATGTGCATGGGCACCCGCGTGTGCAGCCGGTCCACCAGCTTGACCAGCGGCTCGCGAATCGAGGCGTCGGCGATCCTGATCGAGGCGGGGATGGCCTGCTCCAGCCCGACCGCTCCGGCGATCGTGTCCCGCAGCGACTCCGTCCAGGTCGCCAGGCTGTCCAGCCGGGCCACGGTCTTGCGCTCGGAGGCCGCCCCGCCGAGCGAGGGCCAGGCGTAGGCGAGCAGGGCCACGCCGACCCCGGCCACCACCCAGCCGGTGGCCACGAGCACCACCATCCCGGCGATAATCGCGATCGCGCCGCGGAGGCTGAACAGATTCCTGACCTGCCGCTCGAGACGGCCAGGACCGCTGCGCGGCGGCTTGACCGGCAGCCCGCGCAGCGCCACGACCAGCAGGAAAAGGCCGCCGCCGACCGCGGCCCCGAGCAGTACCGCGAGCAGCGGAAGCGTGCCGGAGGGGCTCATCGCCAGGCTCCCGGGTCATACCCGTAGGCGGCCAGCTCGGCGCCGCAGGAGATCGGCGCGTGCGCCACCGCGCGGCCATCCCGGCCCGGCGCGAACACCTCGCTGGACAGCACCCGGCCGTCCACCCCGGTGACCTCCCGGACGCTGCTCACAAAACGGCGCAGCGAGCCGCCGCGCAGGTACTCGTTCTTCTTCTCCTGGAACACCACGAAGTCGATGGCGCCCGAGATCAGCATGTGGGTGGCGTCTACCGGCAGCCGTTCGGCCGCTTGAATCGCGTAGGTGGCGATGCGGTTGAACACTTCCAGCGAGGAATTCGAGTGAATGGTGGACAGCGACCCGTCGTTGCCCTGGGTCATCGCGTTCAGCATGGTGACGATCTCGTCGCCGAGCACCTCGCCCACGATGACCCGGCTCGGGTTCATCCGCAAGGACCGGCGGACCAGTTCCGCCATCGTGATCGCGCCGTGGCCCTCGCTGTTGGCCAGCCGTTCCTCGAACGCCACCACGTTGGGGTGGAGTTCGGCGAAGTGGTCAAGGCCGAGCTCAAGCGAGCGCTCGACGGTGATCAGCCGCTCCTCCCCCGGAATCTGGTTGGCCAGCGCGCGCAGCAGCGTCGTCTTGCCCGCGTTGGTCGCCCCGGCGATCATGATGTTCTTCCTGGCCGCCACCGCGGCGGCCAGGAACGAGGCCAGGTCGGGGGTGAGCGTGCCGTTGCCGACCAGGTCGGCCAGGAAGACCTTGCCCATCCGGGAACGCCGGATGGAGATGGCGGGCCGCAGCGTCACGTCCATCACGGCCGACAGCCGGGACCCGTCGGGCAGCCGCAGGTCAAGCTGCGGGTTAGCGGTGTCGAACGGGCGGCTGGACAGGCCGGAGTAGGCGGCGAGCACCTGGATCAGTTCGACCAGTTCCTCGTCGCTTTCCGCCACCGGCTCGCCGATCACCTCGCTGCCGTCGGCGTAGGAGATGAAGACCCGGTCGCAGCCGTTGATGTCGATGTTCTCGATGTTCTGGTCTTCCAGCAGCGGCTGGAGCCGGCCGACGCCGAACAGGGCCGCGTGGATCGCCTCGGCGAGGTCGGTTTCCTCCTG
>JBEKGC010000060.1:0-20629 GCA_050013055.1 Streptosporangiaceae bacterium | reverse complement strand
TCGGCCGCAAGGTGGTGACCCATAGCGTCCCCGGGCTGCTCACGATCTCGGCTCTTGTCCTCACCCTGCAGACGGCCGTGGTGATTGCCACCGGCAGCGTGCTGTTCTTCCTGCTCCAGTTCCCGCTGGCCAACCTGGGCTTGTGCGTGCTGTTCGCCAGAACCGCCCCCACCCGCAAGCCGCTGGTGGCTCAGCTCGCCGCCGAGGTCGTGGCCCTCCGGCAGCCATCGGCCCACCACCCGGGTCTGCACAGGTTCTTCCAGGGCGCGACCTGGCTGTGGGCCGGCATCTTCGCGGTGTCCACCGTAGGCCTGGCGGTGCCGTTGGCCTTTGCGCCGGTCAAGGTGTTCCTGCTGCTCACCACGGCGGTCACGGTCGGCGGCACGGTGGCGGGCATCGTCCTGTCCGCCTTCTGGTTCTTCCGGGTCCTGCACCGGTTCGGCTTGCGGGTCCGCTTCGCCCAGCCGCAGCCCTAGGGCCGCAGCTCTAGGGCGCGGGCGGCGAGACCGGCAGGGACGGCTTGACGTCGGCGATCTTGGCCAGCAGGCCGTTCACGAACGCGGGCGAGGCGTCAGTCGACAGGTCACCGGCCAGCAAGACCGCCTCGCTGATGACGACGCCGTCGGGCACGTCCGGGGCCCAGAGCAGCTCGAAGACGCCGATCCGCAGCACGCTCCTGTCCACCCCGGGCATCCGGTCCAGGGTCCAGTCCTCGGCGTGGGCGGAGATCAGCTCGTCGATCTGGCCCTTGTGCACGGCCACGCCGCGGACCAGCTCCGCAGCGTAGTCCGGTATCGGCGGATCGCCCAGCGTGATGCGCTCAGCGAGCAGCTCGAGGACGGGCAAGTCTCGCAGCTCAGCCTCGAACAGCACGTCGAGCGCGCGCTTGCGCGCCTTGCTACGCGCGGACATGACGAGCCAGCGGGGAGGCGGCCCCCATCAGGCCCGGCCAAGGTACTGGCCGGTCCTCGTGTCGACCTTG
Organism: Streptosporangiaceae bacterium; assembly: GCA_050013055.1. Lineage (GTDB taxonomy): Bacteria > Actinomycetota > Actinomycetes > Streptosporangiales > Streptosporangiaceae > Palsa-504. The sequence continues at coordinate 19,647 of JBEKGC010000060.1, read as the reverse complement.
ATCTTCTCCCCGGTCGAGATGAACAGCGGCACCTGGATGGTGGCGCCGGTCTCGAGCGTGGCCGGCTTGGTGCCGCCGGTCGAGCGGTCGCCCTGGATGCCGGGGTCGGTCTGGCTGATGGTGAGCTCGACCGCGGCGGGCAGGTCCACGTACAGCGGCGTGCCGTCATTGAAGGCCACGGTCACCATCTGCTCTTCGAGCAGGTAATTCGACGCCTCCCCCACCACCGAGGCGGGAACGTGCGGCTGGTCGTAGTCCTGTGTGTCCATGAAGACGAAATCCCCGCCCTCACGGTACAGGTACTGCATCTCCCGCCGGTCGACGCTGGCCACGTCGACCTTGACGCCGGCGTTGAAGGTCCGGTCGACGACCTTGCCCGACATGATGTTCTTGAGCTTGGTGCGCACGAAGGCGCCGCCCTTGCCCGGCTTGACGTGCTGGAACTCCACGACGGTCCAGAGCTGGCCGTCCAGGTTCAGCGTCATGCCGTTCTTCAGGTCATTCGTGGTGGCCACGTTTGCGTCTCCAGGTTAAAGGACGAGAAGTTCTCTCGTGGTAGTCGTGAGGAGGCCCGACCCGACGATCCCGCCGGACCCCACGACAAGAACGTCCTCGATCCGGACACCGCCCCTGCCGGGCAGGTAGACACCAGGCTCGACGGTGACTGGGACCCGGCTGGCAAGCTTACCCGTTCTGGCGTACCCGATCGTCGGAGCCTCGTGCACCTCGAGCCCGAGGCCGTGCCCGAGGCCGTGGACGAAGTGCTCCCCGTGCCCGGCGTCGCGGATCAGGTCGCGGGCGGCCGCGTCCACGTCCCCGACGTCGGCGTCCGGCCGGGCCGCGTCGATGCCCGCCCGCTGCGCGGCCGCGACCAGCTCGTAGATCTCCCGCTGCCAGCCTGCCGGCGGCCCGAGCGCGACGGTCCTGGTCATGTCCGCGTGGTATCCGCCGTACCGCGCGCCGAAGTCCATGGTGATCAGGTCACCGCGGCGCATCGGCCGGTCGGCCGGAGCGTGGTGCGGCACCGCGCCGTTCGGCCCGCTGGCCACGATGGTGTCGAAGGCCGCCCCCTCCGCACCAAGCTCGGTCATCCGCCGGTCCAGCGCCGCGGCCAGCTGCCGCTCGGTCAGGCCCGGCCTGATCAGCGCGAACACGTCCGCGATGGCCTGGCTGCTGATCCGGCACGCGGTGGCGAGCAACTCGAGCTCGGACGGATCCTTGACCATCCGCAGCTCTTCAATCTTCCGGCCGAACGGGACCGCGGTCACGCCCGGCGCCCTGGCCAGGAGTTCCGCGTGGCGTTCGACCGTCATCTCGTGGGCCTCGAAGGCCACGGTCCGCCAGCCTCGGCTGGCCAGCTGGTCGGCCAGCCTCGGCTCGATGAACCGCTCGACGATCAGCTCGAGATCGGTGCAGTCTCGCTGGGCCACCGGCGCGTACCTGGCGTCGGTGGCCAGGATGCCGGCTCCGCTGGCCGGCAGCAGCAGCGCGGCGTTGGAGCTGGCCAGGCCGGTGAGGTAGCGGACGTTCTGACCCGAGGTGATCAGCGCCGCGTCGGCGCCGATCTCGGCTATCTTCTGCTGCGCCCGGCCCCGGCGTGCGGCGTGAATGTCACCCATGCCCGAACTCTACGGCGGCTAGGCCGCCAGGGCGCGGATCTGCTCGATCAGGGCGACGCGGGCCTCGTGAGTGGGCGCGAGCGGGTTGACGAGCAGGGTCGTCACGCCGGCCTCGCGGTAGGCGGCCACCCGTTCGGCCACCCAGGACTCCGGGCCGATGAGAGAGGTCAGCTCCACCAGGTCGGCCGGCACCAGGGCCGCGGCCTCGTCCTTGCGGCCGTCCAGGTAGGCGTCCTGGATCGCCTTGGCCTCGACCTCATAGCCGAACCGGCGGGCCAGGTCGTTGTAGAAGTTCCGGCCGCGCGCGCCCATCCCGCCGATGTACAGGGCCAGCTCGGGCCGGCTGCGATCACGCAGTCCGGCCACGTCCTCGCCGATCGCCAGCGGCGCGTTCGCGATCACGTCGAGCGGGCCGAGGGACGGGTCGCGCTTGGCCCGGCCCTGCGCCACCGCACCACCCCACACCTCGGCCGCCCGCTCCGGCAGGTAGAAGATCGGCTCCCAGGCCTCGGCCAGCTCGGCGGCGAGGGCCACGTTCTTCGGGCCGATGGCGGCCAGGGCGATCGGGATGCGCTCGCGGACCGGATGGTTGATCAGCTTGAGCGGCTTACCCAACCCGGTACCCCCCGGCAGCGGGAGCTCGTAGTACCGGCCGTGGTACTCCAGCCGCTCGCGGCGCCAGACCATCCGGCAGATCTCGATGACCTCGCGGGCCCGGCCGATCGGCGCGTCGTACGGGACGCCGTGCCAGCCCTCGATCACCTGCGGACCTGACGCGCCCAGGCCGAGGGTGAAGCGCCCGCCGGAGACGTAGTCCAGGCCGGCCGCCGTCATAGCGGTCAGCGCGGGGGTACGCGAGTACAGCTGGAAGATCCCGGAGGCGATCTGCAGCCGTTCGGTCCTGGCCGCGATGAAGCCGAGCTGGCTCACCGCGTCGTAGCTGTACGCCTCGGGGACGAACACGATGTCAAGCCCGGCCTGCTCGTAGTCGGCCAGCTCCGCCACGGTCTCGGCGAAACCACCCGCGTAGTTCAGATGCATTCCTATCCGCATGCGATCAGCCTCCTGTCGGGCCTGGCACTGGCCACTAAGAGGAGAGTAGCGCTTGCGACGGCCGGGCTACCTTTCAGCCTTCCTGCAGACTTACCGCAACATCCTCTGATAACCGCAGGTCATCCTCATCAGCATGAGGGAAGCCGGGCCGCGGGGACGCCGCGCATGACGGGTGATCCGGCCGGTGACGCCCCGGCGAGTTCGCTGCTGCTGGCCGACGACGGCCAGCCGCCGCCACCATCAGCCGACTGCCTGGTCGAGATCACCGTGCCGGTGTACAACGAGCAGAAAATCCTGGCGGACAACATCCGCCAGCTGCACTCGTACCTGACCGGCCACCTGCCCTTTCGTTTCGTCATCACCATCGCCGACAACGCGAGCACCGACGGCACCTTCACCCTGGCGCGGCAGCTGAGCGCGGAACTTCCCGGGGTCAGGACGGTACATCTGGACGGCAAGGGACGCGGGCTCGCGCTCCGCCATGTCTGGAGCCACAGCGACGCCGACATCGTGGCCTATATGGACGCGGACATGTCCACTCACCTGAGCGCGTTCGGCCCGCTCATCGCGCCGCTGCTGTCCGGGCACGGTGATCTGGCCACCGGCAGCCGCCTGGCGCCCGGCGCCACGGTGCTGCGCAGCCCCAAACGCGAGATCATCTCGCGCCTGTACAACCTGCTGCTGCGTACTGTCCTGTCGGCCCGGTTCGCGGACGCCCAGTGCGGGTTCAAGGCCGGCCGGGCCGAGGTCATCAGGGCGCTGCTTCCCGAGATCAAGGACAATGCCTGGTTTTTCGACACCGAGCTGCTGATCCTGGCCCAGCGCAAGGGGCTTCGCATCCACCAGGTTCCCGTGACGTGGACGGAGGACCCGGACAGTAAAGTGGACATCGCCGAGACGGTACTGGCCGACCTGAGGGGCGTGGCGCGGCTCCGCTTCGGCTCCCCGGCCAGGCGCGGGGCCAGGCGCGGGGCCAGCCAGCACAGCCCCGGTCCAGGCATCCCGCACCAACCGGCGCCAGCCCAGCTAACCGCCCCGGAGCAGCCTCGATGACCACTCAGCTGACCACGACCGGCGCGGCCGCCGAGCCTGAGCGGCCGGCCCGCGGCCGGCTCAGGCGGTTGGTGCTCGGCCGCCCGTCCGATCCGCGCTGGGCGCGGCCGGCCCTGTGGGCGGTCCTCGTCCTGGCCGCCGTTCTTTACTCGTGGGACCTGTCCCGCAACGGCGACGCGAACGCGTTCTACGCGGCCGCGGTCCTGTCCGGGACGGAAAGCTGGAAGGCGTTCTTCTACGGTTCGCTGGATTCGGCCTCGTTCATCACGGTCGATAAGCCGCCCTTCGCGTTCTGGGTCATGGGCATCTCGGCCCGTATCTTCGGATTCAGCAGCTGGAGCCTGCTCCTGCCGCAGGCGGCCGAAGGCGTGGCCGCGGTCGCCGTGGTGTACGCGGCCGTCCGGCGCAGCGTCGCCAGCCTGACCGGCGAGGGCGGGGCGCACGTGGCCGGCCTGATCGCCGCGCTCGCCCTCACCCTGACCCCGATGGTGGTGGCGATCGACCGGGACAACAATCCCGACACGATGCTGACGCTGCTGCTGGCCGTGGGGGTCTGGGCGCTGCTTGAGTCGCTGCGGGCCGGACGGCGTGAGCCGGGCGGGCGCGCGGGCCGCGGGCGTCCGCTGCTCTGGCTGGTGCTGAGCGCGGTCGCGTTCGGGCTCGCGTTCAACACCAAGATGCTCGAGGGGTTCATCGCGCTGCCCGCGCTGCCTATCGTGTACCTGATCGCCTGCCAGGCCCGGCTGCGCACGCGGATCGCGAGGCTGTCGGGGGCAGGCGGCGTGCTGGCCGTGATCACGCTATCCTGGATGACCGTCGTCGACCTCATCCCCAAGACGAGCCGTCCCTACGTCGGCAGCAGCACCAACGACACCGTCTGGAACCTGGCCGTCGGTTACAACGGCTTCGGCCGGATTACCGGCGGCGGCGCCGGGACCTTCGGGGGCGGCACGGGAGGCGGGGGCTTCAGCGACCTCGCGCACCGAGCCGGGACGGCCGGGGGGACGGGCGGGGGGGCGGGCGGTTTCGGCGGTCAGGCGGGCATCGGGCGGATGTTCGCCTCGACGCTCGGTGGCCAGATCTCCTGGCTCATCCCGTTCGCCGTCATCGCGTTGCTCGGGACCTTCGTCCTCATCGGACGGCGGCCGAGGACCGATCTCGCGCGGGCCAGCGTGCTGGTGTGGGGCGGCTGGTTCGTCCTGGAATTCGTGGTGCTCAGCTTCCAGCAGGGCACTCAGCACCCTTACTACAGCAGTGCGATGGCGCCCCCGATAGCCGCGCTGACCGGCATCGGCGTGGTGGCCTTCTACCAGGCGTACCGGCGGGGCGGTTGGTGGAGCCTGGTGCTGCCGATGGCCATCGCCATCACCGGCGGGTGGGCCTTCGTGCTGCTGCGCCGGACCCCGGGCTGGAACCCGTGGCTGCCCTGGACGGTGGGCGGAGCCACGATCGTGGCGGTGCTCGCGCTGGCCGCCGGCCGGCTGCGCGGCCGGCGGCCGGCGGGCGGACCGGACCAGGTGCGGCCGGCGGGCGGACCGCGCCGGTTCCTGGCGGGCAGGCAGCGGCGCCTGCTCGCGGCGGCCGCGGCGGCGGGCCTGATCGCGGTGCTCGCGGGGCCCGCCGCTTACGCGCTGACACCGCTCTCGCGCACGATCGCGGGCAGCAACCCGCTGGCCGGACCGACAGCAGGCGGCGGCCCCGGCGGCCTCGGCGGCTTCACGGGCGGCCCCGGCGGCTTCACGGGCGGCGCGGCCCGGGGTGGCCTGGCGGGATTCGACGGTCCCGTGTCCACCCCGGCCGACCGCAGCACGGGCGGATACGGGACCGGCGGCCGGTCCGGGGCCGACGGGCGAGCCGGGGCCGACGGGCGAGCCGGGGCCGCGGGTGGGCTCGGCGGGACGGCCAGCAAGCAGCTGATCGCGTACCTGCAGGCGCACAGGGCCGGCGCGACATGGCTCGTCGCGGTGCAGGGATCGTCGGCGGCCGCGTCGATCATCCTGGCGACCGGCGGCATGCCGGTGATGGCCATGGGCGGGTTCCGGGGCACCGATGCGGCGCCGACCCTGGCCCAGTTCCAGCAGGACGTCAAGCAGGGCAAGGTGCACTACGTGCTGACCGGAGGTTCCGGGATCCGGGGCGGGTCGGGCGGAGGAGGCGGCGGCTCGGTCACGTCGTGGGTGGAGCAGAACTGCACCGTGGTACCCGCATCCGCTTATGAAGGCGCGGCCAGCGGGACGGGGCCGGCGGCCGCCGGCCTGTACCACTGCGGATGAGCCCCCGGTGCGATCAGGAGCAGTCGGGGCACGCACCACGGACCCGTTCGGCCCTGAATCGAAGGCACTGCTACGCCCCATGCCGAGTGCCCACGCCTGGGGCAATTCCATGATCGCGGCCAGAGACGGGCAGATAAGAGGCTGTCGCAGAGCTATCCGGCGACCCGCCACCGGTGGCCCAGTTCACGCGCACCCCGCCCGCCTCATCAGAACCCCCCACCTCGGCGCCGCCTGCTCCGCCAGCGATTGTGGATCGTTACCGTCGAAATAAGAAGCTAATTATCCACAATCCCTGGCCTGCGGCCCCCGTATGCTCCCGGTCCCACATCCGGGCGGCCTGGCATGCACGCGGGAACACCGCCACGGCTCCACTCTTGACCCGGGACACCCAGGAGTCACGCGACAGCCTCGATAACGCCCAAAACTGGCCACGATCATGATTAAGGCTCAAAGGCGCCATGGACCCCTTAGGTTCCTGGCCTTGGGCCGGGGTAGGGCGCCCGGCCGCCGACGGCGGGGACCCGGGCGAGCATGGCGAGAATGTCGTCGCGGACCGTCTCGGGGTGGCGGTCGTCGGTGCCGACCGTGAGTGTCGCGAGCCTGGCGTAGACCCCCCGGCGGCGCTCGTAGACCGCGGCCAGGTCCGGCCGGACCAGCATGGGGCGACCGGTGTCCTGGCCCACCCGCCGCAGCGCCTGGTCGTATCCGACCTGGAGGTAGACGACCTGGGCCGCGGGGCTGGCGCCAAGCTTGTCCTGGGTGCGCGGATGCTCGGCGGCGCCGCCGCCCAGCGCGATGATCATCTCCGGGCCGTCAAGCAGGCCGGCGATCACCTGATGTTCCAGGGCGCGGAAGGCAGGCTCGCCGTCCTCGGCGAAGATCCGCTGCACCTGGCGGCCCGCCCGCTGCTCGATGACCTGGTCGCTGTCGGCGAACGGCAGCTCGAGCCGGGCGGCGAGCAGGGTCCCGATCGTGGTCTTGCCCGCCCCCATGAAGCCGATGAGAACGATCATGGGCCGAGCAGCCGGGCCTGACCCGGAAGGGCCGGGGTGGCGGGCTCGGCGGGCTCGGCCGGCTCGGGCAGGCCCGGCTCGGGCGGGCCGGCGTCGTCTTCTGCGGCCAGCTCGGCGATCGCCTGCAGCGCCAGCTGGTAGGAGACCAGGCCGAAGCCGGCCACCGTCCCGTCCGCGACCGCGGCCACCACCGAGGTGTGCCGGAACTCCTCCCGCGCCGCCGGGTTGGAGATGTGCACCTCCACCAGCGGGGCGGTCCGCATGGCCAGGGCGTCGCGGAGCGCGTAGGAGTAATGCGTGAACGCGGCCGGGTTGAGCACCACCGGCAGCCGGGCGTCGGCGGCCTCGTGCACCCAGCTGATCATCTCGCGCTCGTCGTCGGTCTGCCGGACCTCGACGCTCAGGCCGAGTTTGCGGCCGGTCGAGCGGCACAGCTCGGCTAGGTCCGCGAACGAGGCCGAGCCGTAGACCTCAGGCTCCCTGATGCCGAGCCGGCCGAGGTTCGGCCCATTGAGCACGAGCACCTGCTTGATCACGTGACCACCTCCTGGTAGGCCTGCTGCAGGAGTTCTTCGGACGGGTCGTCGAGAATCGAGGGACGCGCCAGGCCGTCAAGTACCACCAGCCGCAGCCGGGTGCCGCGGGCCTTCTTGTCCACCCCCATGGCCGCCCGCAACGCGGGCCAGACTCCCGCCGGGTACGCGGTCGGCAGACCCACGCTGGCGAGCAGCGGCCGGTGCAGCCGGCAGGTCGGCTCGTCCAGCCGCCCGGCCAGCCGGGCCAGCTCGGCGACGTACACCATTCCGATGGCCACCGCGTCGCCGTGCCGGAACCGGTACCCCTCCACCCGCTCGATGGCGTGCCCGAGCGTGTGCCCGTAGTTCAGGATCTCCCGCCGCCCCTTCTCGGTCAGGTCCTCGGACACCACCTCCGCCTTGACCCGGATCGCGCGCTCGATCAGCTCGCGGGCGTGGGCGCCGTGCGGGACCATGGCACCCTGGGGATCGGCGCGGACCAGGTCCAAGATGACCGGGTCGGCGATGAAGCCGGCCTTGATGACCTCGGCCAGGCCGCTGACGTAATCGGCCCGGGGCAGCGTCTCCAGCGTGATCAGGTCGGCGAGCACCCCGGCGGGCGAATGGAACGCACCGACCAGGTTCTTGCCCGCTGGGATGTCGATCGCGGTCTTCCCGCCGACCGCGGCGTCCGCCATGGCCAGCAGCGTGGTCGGGACCAGGACCAGGCGGACCCCGCGGAGCCAGCTGGCGGCCACGAACCCGGCCAGGTCGGTGGTCGCTCCGCCGCCAATCCCGACGATGCAGTCGGACCGGGTCACGCCGTGTTCCGCGAGCCGTGACCACAACCGGGCGGCGACGTCGACGCTCTTGGCCGCCTCGCCATCAGGTACTGGCTCGGCCAGCACCCGCAGGCCCGCCGCGGTCAGCGCGCCGCAGGCGGGGCGGGCGATCGCGCCGAGGCCTTCGGCGTGGATCACGACCACGGTCTGGGCCTGTTTCGGCACCAGGCCGGGCAGCTCGCTGAGCACTCCGACGCCGACGACCACCTGGTACGGCGCACCGCCATCGGACGGGTTGACGTCGATCCTGGTCGCGCTCACCGCGAGTCCTCCGGCGGCGGGCCGACGGTGACAGTGGCCGCGATCTGGGCCGCGAGCTCATCGGGGTCCAGATCGTCGGTTTCCACCGTGACGGCCGCGAGGCGCTGGTAGAGCGGGAGTCGTTCGGTCAGCATGGCGCGCAGGCGGCCGCGCGGGTTTCCCGGGACCACGACGCGGGGACGGTCGAGCCCGATCCGTTTGACCAGAGTGCCGAAGCTGGTCGACAGGTAGACCACCGGCCGGCCCGTGAGCAACTGCCGGACCCCCTCGTCGAGGACCGCGCCGCTGCCAACCGCCAGTACCCCGCGGGCAGGCTCGGCTCCTTGCTCGCCGAGCGCGCTGGTCACCGCGGCCCGTTCGAGCTCGCGGAAGGTTTCCTCGCCGTCCTCGACGAAAATGTCGCCGACCGGCTTACCCGCGGCGGCCGCGATGTCCGCGTCTGTGTCCCGGAACGGCACCCCGAGCAAGTCCGCGACCAGCGGGCCCACCGCGGACTTGCCCGCTCCAGGCGGCCCGATCAGGACCACCACGGGACCGTGCGTCCGGTGAGCCGCCTGAGCTCCCGCGGGGGTCAAGAGATCACCAGGGTCTTGAGGTAGCTGTCTGCGTTGCGGCGCATCTCCTCCACCGAGTCGCCGCCGAACTTCTCGACCGCGGCCTCGGCCAGCACCAGCGCCACCATCGCCTCGGCGACCACGCCGGCCGCCGGGACCGCGGTCGCGTCGCTGCGCTGGTTGATCGCCTTGGCCGGCTCGCGGGTACTCGTGTCGATGGTGTCCAGGGCCCGCGGCACCGTCGAGATGGGCTTCATCGCGGCGCGAACCCGGATCACCTCGCCCGTGCTCATGCCGCCTTCGATGCCGCCCGCGCGATTGGTCCGGCGCGCGATCCCGGCCCCGGTGGCCTCGATCTCGTCGTGCGCGACCGAACCGCGCCTGCCTGCGGTGGTGAAGCCGTCTCCGACCTCGACACCCTTGATGGCCTGGATGGACATCAGCGCACCGGCCAGCCTGCCGTCCAGGCGCCTGTCCCAGTGGGTAAAGCTGCCGAGCCCCGGCGGCAGCCCGAACGCCAGGACCTCCACCACGCCGCCCAGGGTGTCGCCGTCCTTGCGGACCGCGTCGATCTCGGCCACCATCGCGGCGCTGGTCGCCGCGTCGAAGCAGCGGACCGGATCGGCGTCCACCGCCGCGCCGTCACCCGGGCCCGGCATCACCTCGTCCGGGACTCGCACTGATCCCAGCGCTACCACGTGGCTGAGGATCTCGACGCCGAGCACCTGGCTGAGCAAGCGCCGCGCCACCTCCCCGAGCGCCACCCGGGCGGCAGTCTCCCGCGCGCTGGCCCGCTCGAGCACGGGGCGGGCGTCCTCGAATCCGTACTTCTGCATCCCGGCCAGGTCCGCGTGCCCCGGCCGCGGCCTGGTCAGCGGCGCGTTCCTGGCCAGGCCGTCCAGCGCGTCGGCGGGCACAGGATCGGCGGACATGACCGTCTCCCACTTGGGCCATTCGGTGTTGGCGACCCTGATGGCCAGCGGGCCGCCGAGCGTGCGGCCGTGCCGGACGCCCCCGGTGAGTTCCACCTCGTCCCGCTCGAACGCCATGCGCGCGCCCCGGCCGTAGCCGGCTCGCCTTCTGGCCAGCGCGGCGGCGATGTCCTCGGTGCTGACCCGCACGCCAGCGGGCATGCCCTCGCAAATCGCGACGAGCGCGCGCCCGTGCGACTCGCCTGCGGTCAGCCAGCGAAACATGATCTCGATCCTACGGGGTTACCTACGGTGAATTTCCTGCGGTCGCAGCCGGCTACATCCGCGCCGGGGCGACGCTGAACTCGATGCCGCGGCGGAGTCGCCCGGCGAGGCGGGCCGCGATGCTGCTCGCGGCCCGGTCCACCACCGGCTCCCAGTCACTGACGGCCAGGGACAGCACGATGGCCAGGTCCGTTCCGTCTGCGCGGCTGGCGGCCAGGCTGAACGCGGCGATCGCGGGCTCCGCGGCGACCGCGGCCTCGACCGCGGCCCGCACATCGGGATCCTCGTGCGCGGGCGGCACCGGCCTGCCGCCGGCCAGCGCCTCGAGCCGGGCGCCCTCGACCGCGAGCGGAATCGGCCCGGCGACGTCGATGACGACCGCGCATGCGTCCGCGACCGCGGCACGCCATACCCGGTCCGCCTCCGCGGGCACCGGGCGTGCGTTGCTTCGCCACCGAGCCAGCGCGTCCAGGCAGGTGAAGGCGAGCACCGCGGGCCTTCCGTCCCGGCCGATCAGCGTGGGCAGCACCATCTCGCTGTTCTTGTCTGAATGGCCGGACGCCGAGCCGTCGGCCAGGACCGCGACCACCGGGACGAGCAGCCGCGCGGCCGACAGCGCGGTCAGCACCGCCTGCTCGCTGGCCTCGCCCTCGACGTAGGCCGCCAGGGCTTGCGCGACGCGGGGATCCGCCCCGCCATTATCATCGCGGAATTGCTTTCCGCCGGGGTTCAAGTGGCCGGACACGGTAATGACCCTACGCTACCCACCACCCCAGCTGGCTCAGGCCCAGCGATATCCGTCAACCTTAGGTACCTATGTGACTACCTAAAGTCATGAATCCTGTGAATGCTCCGCTTTACGGCCAACGGCTGTCATTAAGTAGGCACAATCAGTTGAGCGAGGATATTACGAGCGGAAGGGAGCATGGGTGGCTCAGCCCGAGCGACTGTCCGCCATCGCACCAGGCACGCCGATGTGGAAGGCGGTCCCGCCGCGCCTGGTCGGCCCCTACCTGACGGGGCAGCGCTCCGTCCTGGCCGGCTATGTCTACCGCGCTACCGACGTCCGGTTCCACAACCCTGCCGAGGCCTACCTCGCGTTGAGCCTGGGCTGGGAGGACTCGGAGTTCACGCCGACCATGAGCGAGCTCTACCTGGTCTGCTGGCTGGCCCGGCCGATCGACGGCTACACGGAGGCCGCGGGTCATGGCGCACCCGAGTTCTACCTCGAGCCCATCGCGATCCCGGTCGGCGCCGGCATGTGCAGGCTCGGCGCAGACGGAGAACAGCTCGTGGCCCGGTATGACGGCCTGGCCTGGCAGCATGCGGAGCTGTGAGCCATGCGATACCGGCTGATGGCCACCTACCTCGGCGTCCCTTACCACGCAGGACTTGGACCCGACGGCAACGACGTGACGCTGTTCTCCCCGGGACCGCCGCCGGAGGAGCTCGGATTCACCGCCGCCCCCGGCCACTGGCGCAAGCAGGTCAGCGTCACCGACCTGTCGGCCCTGTGGCAGTCCCGGCTGGTCGGCGAGTACCGGGGCGAGCCCTGCCTGGTCCTGGACGACCTCGGCGAGCGGCTGCACATCGTCTATCTGGGCCGGGACGCGGTGCGGGCCAGGCAACTCGGCTACTGGGAGATTGACCGCGAGGTCTTCGAAGTGGTGGTGGCCCGCACCGACGTGGACGGCCTCACCGAGGAACGGGTGGAGTTCCCGCTGAGCGCCGCCATGTTCCCGTCGTCGAACCCGGCCCCGCCGCCCGCCGCCGGGCCGCTCTTCGATGTGTTCAGGCCGGCCGGCGGGAGCCCGCCGACCAGCCCCGAGGCCGAGCCCGAGACCTTGATCCAGGGCCGCCTGGACGCCCAGGGGCGCGTGATATCAGGGGTTTCCGCCGAGCCGACGGGACCGAGGACCCGAATGGGACCCGTCCCGTCGACCCGCTCCCCTGCTCCGCCGGGGTACCCCGGCCAGGGCCAGGGGCCGCGCACCACGGACCGCGCGGCGGCCTGGCACGGCTCGCCCGGGCCCGGGCCCGGTCCCTGGTCCCGCGACAACCCCCGGCCTGGGCCCTGGGCCGGGGGTGACCCAGGCCCAGGCACCGGCCCAGGCCCGGGCCCTGAACCCGGTCCGGCCGCGGCACCCGCCCCTGCTCAGGCGCGCGCTCGAGCAGAGGCGGCGCCGCCCGGTCCGCCGGCGCAGCCCAGACAGGCGGCGCAGTCTGGTCAGCCGGCGCCGGCGGGCAGGCGGACCGCCCGCAAGGACCGGGTCTCGCCCCAGTCGGTTTTTGCCGAGCTCCTCAGCCTGGCCGGCATTCCGCAGGCCACATACGCGGTCGATGAGGAGGTGCCGGGCGCAATGTGCCTGGTGAAGGCCGAGGGCGGCTTCGAGGTGTTCAGCTGCACCGATGACGCCCGGCTCGAGGTGCATTTTTTCGAGGATGAAGAAGCGGCCTACTTCTACCTGTTCGGCGTCCTGGCCGCAGAGGCCATCCGGAGCAGGCGACTCGGCCCGACCAGGCCAAACGGCTACGTCAACGGAAACCGCGGCCCGGCGGGGGCGGCCGGCGCCGGACTGCCGGGGAAAACGTTTCGAAGTACTTACGGGACAGAAAGTTAGCCAAATCGCAGTCTCGTCCAGCTATTGTTGAATAGCCGGCGGGGCTGACGGTCCCCCGCTCCCCAAGCAGCCTCGCCGGCCTCTCCAATCACGGATCGACAAATAGTATTGACGGATCACTGTGCAATCCCTTTGTCATTCCAGGCAAATAACTTTACCGGCTTCACTTCAGGCTCAATGCGTCCCGCGACGGTGGGCCAGGACCGTGGGATCGAGACCAACGGCCCCCCGTACTGTGGCGTACGTGACAGATTCCCCGGACCGCCGGGCCCGGACGGGCCGGTACCGGTGACCGCCGGGGTGGCCAGCCTGGCGGCCCGCGAGCTGCTGCGCGGAACGCGTCGGCCCGGCAAGGTCCTAGCCGCGCTGCCGCACGCGATCTACCTGGAATTCGCCGAGGTCGAGTGCGAGCCGCGCGTGATCGCCATCTCGCCGCCGGACGCCATCAGGCTGCCGAACGCGATTATCACTGGCCCGTGGGAGTCTCCTCCCCGGGCCGAGACCGGACCGTGCTGGGCGGGCGAGGACGCCGTGATGGCGTGCGGCCTGGATATCCGTATCGTCCGCTGGTGGGATCCCTCGCCGGTGTTCGGGCCGCTGTCCCGGGCCAGGCTCGATCATGGCGACGGCGTCCTGGCCCGGCTGTGCGCGGCGGCCGAGCAGGCGCCGGGCCTAGCCGGCCATGACCGGGCGGCTCAGCTGGCGGCCTGCTGCGCCAGCGGTGACCTGGCCGGCGCCGTCGAGGCGGCCGAACACCTGGTAGGCCTCGGTCCCGGCCTGATGCCAAGCGGCGACAGCATGGTCAGCGGCGTTCTGCTCGCGCTGCGACTGCTCGGCGGCGCCATTTCCGGCGGCACCCGGGCGGTCTGGCTGGCGAACTGGCTCAGCGCGGCGGCGACCTACGATGCCGCGCAGCGAACCACCACCCTGGCCGCGGCGCTGCTGCACTGCGCCGCCCGCGGCCAGGCCGCGGCCGAGGTTTCCGCCGTGCTGCTCGGGATGGCCGGCCAGGAGCCGCTCGAGCCCCCGGCGGCCAAGCTGCTCGCGTCGGTTCAGGGAGCCGATCTCGCCTGGGGATTGGTGGCCGGCTGCCGCGCCGCGTTGCGGCTGTCCGTATCCTTAGGCCCGTGATCGTTCCGCTGACTGGGCTGCAGTACGAGATCGACGCCGACGACTACCACGCCACGGTCACCGAGCTGGGTGCGGGTCTGCGTGAGCTGACCTTCCGCGGCCAGCCGGTGATCGCGGGCTACCAAGCTGACGAGCTGCCGCCCGCGGGCGCGGGCCAGCTGCTCGCGCCCTGGCCCAACCGGATCGACGGCGGCCGCTACGTCTTCGACGGCACCGAGCAGCACCTAGCCCTGACCGAACCCGCTCGCGGCCACGCCATCCACGGCCTGACCCGGTGGATGCCGTGGGCTGTCGTCAGCCACGACGCCAGCGCCGTGCGGCTGCGCAGCGCTCCGCACGGCCAGCAAGGTTATCCGTTCGCCCTGGAAATCGAGGCCGAGTACCAGGTGCGGTCAGGCACGGGGCTGCACGTCTCCATCACCGCGCGTAACCGGGGCAGCCACCCGGCGCCCTACGGCACCGGCCAGCACCCCTACCTGACCGTCAGGACGGCCTCGGTCGACGACTGCGAGCTGATGTTGCCGGCCGGGTCCTGGCTGCCCCTGGACGACCGCGGCATCCCATCCGGTCCTGCGCAGTCCGTCGCGGGCACGCCCTGCGACTTCAGTCAGCCGCGGCTGATCGGCACCACCAAGCTTGACCATGCGCTGACCGGTCTGAGCCGGGACTCCGACGGCCGGGCCTGGGCGCGCCTGACCGCCGACGGCGGCGCCGGAACCCAGGTGGGCCTATGGGCCGGCCAGGGCTACCACTGGCTGCAGGTCTTCACGGCCGACCCGCTCGGGCCGGACCTGCGCCGCAAGGCGGTGGCCATCGAGCCGATGACCTGCCCGCCAAACGCCTTCGTGACCGGCGATGACCTGCTGGTGCTGCAACCCGGTGACACCGTCACCCATACCTGGGGCATCGCGGCCCTGCGAGATTAGGTTCTCTTCTCCCGAACGATCCGTGGTTCTCGTCCCTGGCCACTGTTCTCGCTGGCATTGTTCTCGCTGGCACTGTTCTCGCTGGCACTGTGCTCGCTGGCCAGGCGCGCTACCCGCTCGAGATCCTCAGCCGTGTCGATGTCGTCCGGGCGGCCGGTGTCACCGCACTCGATGAGCGTGACGAGGTCCGCCCGGGACCGCAGGAACGCCCGAGCGCCCTGATCGCCGGTGGCCGTCGCGAGTATCTCGGGCCAGTGCTCGCGGGCCAGCAGAACCGGATTGCGGGGCCTGCCGTCGTAGGCGGCCACCGCCACGCTGGCTCCATCGCGGTAGGCCGCGATCAGGCGCGCGACCGCGGCCGCTCCCACGAGCGGCTGGTCGGCCAGCGCGACCACTGCGGCACCCACTTCGGACAATCCGGTTTCGGACAATCCGGTCTCGGACAATCCGGTCTCGGACAGTGCGAGTAGGGCGGCGCACAGGGAGGATCCCATGCCGGTCCGCCAGCGTTCGTTGTGGACCATGCGAATCTGGCCGGACTCCACCGGGGTCACCGGGGTCACCGGGACGGCGCCGGTGACGATGAGGATCGGGTCCGCGCCGCCGGCCTGTAGCAGCCGGACGCCGCGCTCGGCGAGCGTCTGGCCGGCCAGCTCGACCAGCGCCTTGGGCCGGCCAAGCCGGGAGCCTTCCCCGGCGGCCAGCAGTACCCCCGCCACCTTCGTGCGCACGGCCCCCAAGCGTACGCGCCCATCGGAGGTACCATCCATCACGGATTAGGAGCGCTGACACGTATGAGCAAACAGGACCCGGCGTCCCTCAGCATCGATACCACCACGCCGAACGTCGCCCGGATCTATGACTACCTGCTCGGCGGTAAGGATAATTTCGCCGCGGACCGCGAGGCGGCCAGGCAACTCCAGGACGCGATTCCCGACGTTGCGGCGATCGCCAGAGACAACCGGTCGTTCCTGGGCCGGGTGGTCAGGTACCTGGCCACCGAGGGCGGAATCCGGCAGTTCCTCGACCTGGGCAGCGGTCTTCCGACGCAGGCCAACGTGCACGAGCTCGCCCAGGGGGTGGTTAGCTTCGCGCCGGGCGTGCACGTGGTCTACGTGGATAATGATCCGGTGGTGGCCTCCCACGGACAGGCGCTGCTCGCCTCGGGGGGGAACGTAGCCATGGTGTTCGGCGACCTTCGGCGGCCTGCCAGCATCCTCCGGGACCCGGACGTCGCCGGGCTACTTGACCTGTCCCAGCCTGTCGGCGTGTTGTGCACAAGCACGCTGCACTTCATCGCCGACGAGGCCGAACCGCACAAGATCGTCGCGGAGTACCGTGACCACCTCGCCTCCGGCAGCTACCTGGCCATCACCCACGCCATCGGAGCGGAAGAACTCGTGGCCGAGCGCAGGGGGGCGGAGGCCGTTTACCGCCAGGCGTCGTCTCAGCTGCACGTTCGGCCGCTGGCCGACGTGCTGCGGTTCTTCGATGGCTTCGAGCTCGTCGAGCCTGGGTTCACCTGGCTGGCCGAATGGCGCCCTGAGCCGGGGACCGCGCCGATCGGCAGGGTGCAGTCCATGCGCGGGGGCGTGGGACGCAAGCCCTAAAGGCTGGCTCAGCCAGCCAGCTGGTGGTGGATGCGGCCCTGGGTGGCGGTCAGCGGCTGGCCGGTCCCGCCCCAGCGGAGCTGGATCAGCTCCGCGGCGATCGATACCGCTGTTTCCTCGGGCGTCCTGGCCCCGAGGTCGAGCCCGATCGGCGAGCGCAGCCGGGCCAGCTCGTCCTCGGTCAGGCCGACTTCCCGCAGCCGGGCCAGCCGGTCGTCATGGGTTCGCCTGCTGCCCATCGCGCCGATATATCCCGCCGGGGTGCGCAGCGCGACCTCGAGCAACGGTACGTCGAACTTCGGATCGTGGGTGAGGACGCAAATGACCGTCCTGGCGTCCACGTCCGTCCCGCCCAGGAAGCGATGCGGCCAGTCGACCACCACCTCATCGGCGTCGGGGAAGCGCGACGTGGTGGCGAACACCTTCCTAGCGTCGCAAACGGTGACGTGATACCCGAGGAATTTCCCGACCCGCGCGACCGCGGCGGCGAAGTCAATGGCCCCGAAGACCAGCATTCTCGGCGCCGGCGCGAACGAGTTCACGAACACGCTCAGCTCGTCGCCGCGCCGCTCGCCCTGCGCCCCGTACCTGCGGATACCGGTCAGTCCCTGGGCCAGCATGCCCCGGACGTCGTCGTCCACGGCCGCGTCAAGCCGCGGTCCCGACCCCAGCGTGCCCGACGCGCCCGCCTGCCAGGCGTCCCGGGCCAGCCCTTGGCCCCCGTCCCCCTCAGCACTGTCTGTCTCAGCACTGTCCGTCTCAGCACTGTCCGTCTCAGCACTGTCCGTCTCAGCACTGTCCGTCTCGGCGCCCGGCCGGATGTCTCCCGCCCAGATCACCCGCCTCGCGCCGATCTGGCCCGGGCCCGCGATCACCGTCGCGACCGCCACCGGTTCACCGCGCTCCACCGCGGCGGCGATGTCCCCGAGCTCGGGGAAGCTGTCCTTATCCACCCGCTCGACGAAGAGGTCGATGATGCCGCCGCAGGTCAGCCCGACCGCGAACGCGTCGTCGTCGCTGACGCCGTAGGTCTGGAAGACGGGGCTCCCGGTCCGGCAGACATCAAGCGCAAGCTCGTAGACCGCGCCCTCGACGCACCCGCCGGATACGCTGCCGATGACCTCGCGGCCGGCTGAGGAGGACACCGCCAGCGCCGCACCTGGATCACGGGGCGCGCTGCGGTAAGTCCGCACCACGGTGGCCAGACCGAAGGTCTCACCAGACTCCCACCACTTAGTGATCTTGTTCAGGATGTCACGCACGTGCGTCACCTCGGCCTTTGATGTCCTCACCCAGCTCCACGCTACGCGGCTCGGCCCTTGTCCGCACGCCGGGGAAGTCCCCGCCGCCCGCGCTGAGCCCGCCTTCGGACCGAACCCGTACCCTTGTCATTCCTATTCCCGCGGTTTAACGCATGTCACGGCGGTAGCCTCACGAGCTTGCACGGTGCGGCGGGACCGGCGGGTCAGGAGAGGCGGTTGCGGACGGTGAGGACGGCCTTGCGGATCAGGTCGGGGATGTCGGGGTGGGCGGAGCGCTCGCTGTCGGCTAGTTCGTCGGCCGAGAGCCAGCCGTACTTATCGGTGGTGGCCCGCTCCCACTCGTCCAGACCCTCCAGGCTCACCTCGGTGGAGGTGACGGCGACCGCGAAAAATGTCTGGTCCTGGGCGATCCGGTGACCGCCCCAGAAGAACTCGATCTCGTTCTGCGCGATCGGCTCGCCTAGGTGCTCAGGGGAAACCGAGATGCGGGTCTCCTCGTACAGCTCACGGACCGCCGCGTCGCGCAGTGACTCACCCTCGTCGGCGGCGCCCCCAATGGTGAACCAGAACGGATCCTCGGGGCGGTGCGGATCCCAGCCGTGCAGCAGCAGCGCACGGCCTTCGGCGTCGACCGGCAGCACCCGGGCGGTCTGTCGGCGCAAGGGCGGGCCGGCGGGATCGCCCTGGGAGATCTGGGCGGCCGGAATCACCCCGGACACGGAGGGATCGGGAGGAGGCGTCTCCCCGGCATAATCCGGCACGGCTACTCCACGATCTTGGAAATAGGAATCTCCAGTATGTCCTGCGCGCCGACCGCTTTCAGAGCCGGTATCAGCGTGTTGACGCCGCGCTTGGGCACCACGGTCTCCACCGCGTTCATGTTCCCGCGAGCGAGCGTGGTGATGGTCGGCGAGGACAGGGCGGGCAGCATCTCGGTGACGACGCCAAGTTGCTCCGCGGGCACGTTGAGTTTCAGCAGGACGTGGCCGCGGGCCTGGATCGCACCGCGCAGCAGCAGGGCGATGTCCTCCATGGCGGCCCGCTTCTGCTCGTCCGCGAACGCCGGCGTGGACGCGATCAGCTCGGTGTAACTGGTCAGCAGGGTATCCAGGATCCGCAGCCCGTTCTTGCGCAGCGACGAGCCTGTCTCGGTGAGATCCACGATCGCGTCCACGATGTCAGGCACCTTGGCCTCGGTCGCGCCATACGACGGGATGACCATCGCCTTGACGCCGTGCGCGTCAAGAAATCGCCTGGTCAGCGACGGAAACTCGGTGGAGATCCGGACTCCGTCCGGCAGGTCGGAGACCGACTGCCAGGTGGCACCGTCAGGTACCGCGAGTACGACCCGGACCGGCCGCGAGGTGGCCTTCGAATAATGCAGTTCACCGAGTGAGACCACCTCCGCTTCGGTCTCCGCGATCCAGTCGCGCCCGGTGATACCGACGTCGAACAGCCCGCGTTCGAGGTAGGAAGGGATCTCCTGAGGCCGCAGGAACCGTACCTTGTCGATCCGCGGGTCGTCGATCGAGGCGTGGTATTCCCGGTCCGAGGATCGCCGGACGGTGAGGTCGGCCGCGTCGAACAAGTCGAGGGTGGCCCGCTCGAGCGAGCCTTTGGGCAGTACCAGCGAAAGCATGAGTTATCCCTGTTTCTCAGATGATCCCCGAAAGGGGTCGCGGTGCCCTTGCATCCCTTCTTAGGGGTGCAAGGGCACC
>JBEKGC010000059.1:0-32013 GCA_050013055.1 Streptosporangiaceae bacterium | reverse complement strand
GCCTACGCGGTGGCCCACCGGCCGATCGGGTGCTGGGTGGAGGCCCTGGCCATGTTCGGCCTGGCGGCCGGCGTTCCGGTGGCAGGCTACGGGCCGCGTGGCTCGGCGCAGGCGATCGCCAGCATCAGGGCCGCGGTCATGCCGGGCGTGCCCGCGGTGCTGCTGGCCAACCACGGCGTGCTGGTGTTTCACCGCACCCCCGAGCTGGCCATCGTGGTCGGCGGGGTGGTCGAGGAGGCCGCGCAGGCTGGCCTCAACGCGGCCGCGCTCGGCGGCCCGGTCGAGATCCCGGCCGAGCTTCGCGCCGCGGCCCTGCAGCGCGCCATGACCTTCGATCGCCAGGGCACCGTGCGCGCCTAGGATTTCTACCGCCGTGGATGGCGCGATCAGGGAGGGACCTCGATGGCCGACGCCGATGACGTGCGCCGCCTCGCGCTGGCCTTGCCGCACGTGACGGAGATCGACAGTGACGGCTTCGACTTCCGGGTCGCCGACAAGGGGTTCATCTGGTCCTACCCCGAGCGGAAGCCGGGCCAGCGGCGGGTCATCCGGACCGACATCGCGGTGCTGTTCGTCGGCGACGAGGCCGAGAAGCAGGCCCTCCTGCTCGGTGAACCCGAGGTCTTCTTCACCGCGCCCGGCTACGACGGCTGGCCGCTTGTGCTGCTGCGGCCCGGCTACGACGGCTGGCCGCTTGTGCTGCTGCGGCTGGCCGAGGTGGACGCCGGGCGCCTGGCCGAGCTGGTCACCGACGCCTGGCGGATGCGCGCCCCTGCGGCTCTGGTCGGCCAGCTCGACCAGGCCGGGGCCGGGCCGCCGCCCCGGCGCGAAAATCAGCTGCCCGATGAAGCTCGTTTGGGTAACGTCGGCGGTTATGACACTGCCTCGGGAGCGTCCTCCGTTCGTGGCTGACGAGCGGACCAGCCGGCCGTCGGTCCGCAGTTCGCCGAGGACCCCGAGGACGCCGACATGATGGTCGCGGGCGTGCCCCTGGCGCAGTTGCTGGCGGAATACGAGCGCCAGTGCGCCGTGTCGAACAAGGTAATCGCCGGTCATCCGCTGGATGAGCAAGGCAAGCATCCCGACTTCCCCGCGGGCGCCGCCACGCTGCGCTGGATGCTGATTCACATGGTGGAGGAGACCGCGCGGCACGCCGGTCACCTGGACGCCATCCGGGAGTTGCTCGACGGGACAAAGAGCTACTGCTGACCAAGCGCCGGTCCCAACCGAGCACCGCGCCACACCCTCTCCCATCCCCCCTCGCCCACCCACCCCATCAGCCCGCCCCGCCCCACCCCACCAGCCCGCCCCACCCCACCAGCCCGCCCCACCCCACCAGCCCGCCCCACCCCACCAGCCCGCCCCACCCCACCATTAACATCATTCGATCAGCGGTCCGATATATAGATGTTTTTAGTGGAAGATTCGGCTTTAGTGGCGATTTTGGTGCTCTATCGGGTACTAAATCATCCGCAGAAGCCGAATGTTCCGTGAGTCTCCCAGGGCTCCGAGCATCATGGGGCACTGGTGTACCAAGAACCACCAGCATTGTCGCGGGAACGTGTCATCGGCAGAGCGCGACACCGGGCCGCATGCCCGGGCAGACGTTGGCGGCGGGCACTAGGCTTTGACTGCATGGTCCTGGTGGGTGGAGGCGCTGGTGACGATAGGACAGAACGATCCGGCGGCGGAAGCGGGCCGTGGCCGCCTCCGGGCTTCCCACGCCGACCGCGAACAGGTGATCGACACACTCAATATCGCCTTCGCGGACGGCAGGCTGGGCCAGGACGAACGGGAAACGCGGGTGAGCCAGGCGCTGGCCTCGCGGACGTACGCGGACCTGGCCGCGCTCACCGCCGACATTCCCGCCTTCCCCGCGCCAGTTCCACCGCGCCCGGCCGCCCGCCCGCTGTCCGCACGGCCGGCCGCCCGCCCGCTGTCCGCGCGCCCGCTGTCCGCCCGGCCGCTGTCCGCCCGGCCGCCGTCCGGTACCAAGGCCGTCAAGCGGGCCCTGGCCGCCATGGGCGCGGTCATCCCGCCGGTCTTTTTCTTCGAGGCGGTTTTTCGCAGCAACGAGACCCTAGCCGAAGCGTTTTTCCTGCTTATGCTCGTCGACTTGATTGTCCTGACGCTGGCCGCGAGCAATTCGGTTCTCAGCCGGCTAGAGGACCACCGCGTCTCAGGGGCCCGCGGTTCCCCGCAGCTCTGACCCGGGATTGTGCCCAGCCGCGGCCAGGCGGCCGACGGGAGCTTTCCCGGCCAGGTCACCGAGCCGGACGATGCCCGGTACCACCACCTGTGCGTTCAACCCGCGCAGCCGCCACTGGCGTCCGGCGCGAGAGTTGACAAAACGCATCGCTTCCGCCCCGAAGCGCTCGACGAACTTCGCGCAACCCAGGTGCGGAGCCTCGCTGACCTGCAGCACAGCCTGGCCCACCGCGAGTAGGCTCCCGGCCGGGAGGTTGTCGAGGCTGAGGTCCAAGTCCACATACAGCTGATCACCGGCCAGCGGCATCCGGTCGGTCCCGCCGGCGATAAGCTCTGCCACCCGCGCGTTCATCACCGTCACCTGCCGCTGCGGCTCAGCCGATCCGTCCGGCGTGTTCTTGCTGCCGCGGCTGAGCCAATTGTCCCCGTCAAGGCCGTTCACCAGGTCAAGCGCCGCCTGGGTCGGCATGGCTCGGTCACCCGGTGCCGGACGCCGGACTACCAGCACAAGACGGCCGCCGTCTCGCGGGGAGTCGCGGATCCGGCCGAGACCGGCCTCCAGGCGCTCACGTGAGAGATGCTCCACAACCTGATTCTCGCCAGTCTCCGACGTCAAAGCCAGTCAATAATTCCGCGCCCTCTACCGCGCCAGTTGCGTCTTAGCGGACATGCGCGGCGCTGACCCGGCTTAATCCTTCCGCAAGGCCGGGATCGTAGCTTCGGGGCAGGGGATGTCGCCGAGGGGGACGGTACTAATGAATGAACCGGTCATGAGTGTGCTGGCCCGGGCCAGCGATGAGGCGAGGCCCTCGGCTTGGGGCCGGGTGGGCCGGGACCGGGGGGAGGCGTTCGTCGCCCTGGCCGCATTCGCGGTGCTGTGCATAGTGGTGCTGAGCTCCGCGTCCCGGCTGGTGGAGCCGGACGACTACGCGTATCGCGCCTCGATCATCGCGATGACCCAGGGACATTTCCTGACCCTGTCCACCGCCGAGGTGGACCGCCTGGCGGCTCAGCTGCCTGGCCCGGTGGCGGGCGTCCCTGGTGTCATGCAGTGGGTCCAGCTCCCCGGCGGCCGGTGGATCAGCGAGAAGGACCCCGGTTACCCGTTCCTGGCCGCGCCGTTCCAGGCGGCCGGGATCATCCGGCTGGCGCCGCTGTGCTACGGGGCGCTGGGCTGCCTGGGCCTGTTTTTCGGGGCCCGGCGCTGGCTGGGCCGCTACGGCGGTCCGGCCGCGGTGGTGCTGTTCTGCTCCTCGGGCGCGGCGCTGCTGTTCGCCTGGCGCGACTACATGCCGACGTTCACCGATGCCTCGCTGATCGCCGCGGGCACCGGCACCCTGCTGTGGGCCGTGCTGGCCGCCGAGGCCACGGCCAGGCGGCGCACCTGGACCGGGCTGGCCGGGTTCGTGGCGCTAGAGGCCGCGGTTTTCGTTCGGTACACCGACGTGGTGGTACTCGTCTGTGCGGTCGTGGCGGTGGTGGTGGCCTGGCGGCTGCGTGCGGTGCCGGCCGCCGCGTTGAGCTGGTGGCTGGGCTCGGTCGCGGTGGCCGGCGCGGCCGTGGCCGTGTTCGACGATCTGGTGTACGGGGGCCCGCTCACGTCCGGGTACCGGCCCGGAGAGATCACCTTCGGCCTCGGCGCGGTGCTGCCCAACCTGCGGTACATGCCGGCTCACCTGATCCAGGCCATGCCCGTGTTTGTGCCCGGGCTGGCGGCGCTGGCGTGGATCGCCGTCCGGCGCTTCAGGCTGCGCCGGGCCGATGACGAACGGTCCGCGGCCGCCCGCCGTGACCTGGCCGTGGGGCTGGCCCTGGCCGCGTCATGGGCTGGCGTGTGGGGGCTGTATGCCGCTTACACCTGGACCGCCAACGACCTGGGCTCCACCTTGCAGTTCGCCCGGTTCTACGTCCCCGCCGCCGGCGCCATCGCGCTGCTCGGCAGCTGGCTGGTGACCCGGCTGCCGGGGCGGGTGTCGCTGGCCGCGGCGACCTCCGCCGCCGCGGTGGTGATGTTCGGTCTTGGCATCTGGTCCTTCGCCGTCATGCACGAGTTCTGGCTGTTCCCCATGCCCTGACGTGCTCAGTGCCCTGCTCGGTCCGCCCCTGATTGCTACTCTTGCGGTCCATAAGGAGTGGTTCGATGAGCCTTGCGCTGGAAGCACGGGACATCACCAAGCTGTACGGCCACGTCCGCGCGTTGCCAGGCGCGAACTTCCAGGTCAAGATGGGCGAGGTGGTCACGCTCATCGGGGAGAACGAGGCGGGCAAGACCAATATGTACCTCGGCCGTGAGTGGATGCGCAAGGGGTGATAGGCCAGCCGCCAGACCATGCGGCTCAGCCGCCTAAGGAGCAGCATGAAAGCTGTCGTCTACGACGCCCCTGGCAGTTTCACGATCACGGAGATCCCGACGCCGGATCCGAAACCGGGAGAGGTCCGGGTCCGAGTACAGCAGACCGGGATCTGCGGGACCGATCTGCACATCCACAACGGCAAGTTCTTCGCCGAGTTCCCCTTGACCCCCGGCCACGAACTGGTCGGACCTGTGGACGCGCTGGGCGAGGGCACCGAGGGCTTCGGTATCGGTGAGTACGTCTCGGTCAACCCCAACATGAACTGCGGGCATTGCGAGTACTGCCGGGTCGGGCGCACCTTGATGTGCGCCAACCTCAAGGGGCTCGGCACGAACTGGCCGGGATCTTTCGCCGAGTACGTCAGTGTCCCGGCCAACCTGGTGTTCTCCGCCGACGGCATCGACCCGGACATATCCGTGTTCACCGAGCCCACCGCGTGCGCCATGCACGGCGTGCAGACCTTGAGCCCGCGGCCGGGGAGTTCGGCCCTGGTCTTCGGCGCCGGCCCGACCGGCCTGCTGCTGGCCCAGCTCATCGCGCGCGGCGGCGCGACCAGCGTGACGGTGGCGGCCTCGTCGGCGTTCAAGCTCAAGCAAGCCGAGGCCCTCGGGATCGACGCTACGTTCTTGATGGATCGCGCCGATCTGCCCGGCGACGCCGCCAAGCTGAAGGCGGCGTCTGGCGGTTTCGACGTCGTGGTCGACGCCACCGGGGCGGCGGCCGTGTCGGAACAATGCGTGCCCCTGACCAGGAGCGGCGGCACCGTGATGTTTTACGGCGTGACCGAGCCGGAGGACCTCGTGCGGGTCAGCCCGTACGACGTGTTCCGGCGCGAGATCACCATCAAGGGGTCTTTCGCCGAGATCGACTCGTTCCCGGCCGCGATCGCGGCGCTGCGGACCGGGCGGGCGCGCACCGAGGGCCTTATTACCCACCGGTTCGCCCTCGACGACTACGCCGCCGCCCTCGACGCGCTGCGCAGCGACCGGTCGGTCCACAAGATCATCATCGAATGCTGACCAGATGAGCGGCGAGGGCCGCGGACCCGGGCGGCCTGGCCTGCACCCTGGGGCTGGACCTGGGGACCAGCTCGGCCAAGGCGGTCGTGATCGATACCGCGGGCCGGGTTCTGGCGCAGGCGTCCGCCGGGTACGCCGTGATCTCGACGCAGGCTGGTTACGCCGAGAGTGATCCCGCCCACTGGTGGGTCGCGGTGACCGCCTGCGCCCGCGAGGCCGTGCGCGCCGCGGGCGCGCAGCCGGTAGCGATCGGCCTGTCCGGGCAGATGCACGGCCTGGTGCTGGCGTCGGCGCAGGGCCAGGCCCTTCGCCCGGCCCTGCTGTGGGCCGACAGCCGCGCCACCGGGTCCCTGCGCGCCTACCGGCGTCTCGATGATCGTGCCCTGGCCCGGCTGGCCAACCCGCTGGCTCCCGGCATGACCGGACCGCTGCTTGTCTGGATCGCGCAGAACGAACCGCTGGTGTACCGGGAGGCCCGCTGGGCGCTGCAACCTAAAGACTGGATCCGGGCCCGGCTGACCGGTGAGATCCATGCGGAGCCAAGCGATGCCTCGGCCAGCTTGCTGTATGACCTGATGGGCGACCAGTGGGACGTCGAGGTGGTCGGCGCGCTCGGCCTGGACGTGTCCATGCTGGCACCTTTGCTGCCGTCTTCCGGGGCGCTGGCCGGCTATCTCACGACCCCGGCCGGGGCCGAGCTCGGGCTGCCCGCGGGCCTCCCCGTCGCGGCCGGGGCCGCCGACACGGCGGCCGCGGCCCTGGGCAGCGGGATCGCCGTCCATCGTGACCTTCAGCTGACCGTCGGGACCGGCGCGCAGGTGATCCGGTCCCTCACCACCGCGGTCGGCCGGGCCGGCGCCGGGATCCACCTCTACCGGTCGGCGACCCCGGAAGGCTGGTACCACATGGGCGCCAGCCTCAGCGGCGGGCTCAGCCTGAACTGGGTCCGGGAGATCATGAACGCCACCTGGGCGGAGCTGTACGCCAGTGCCGACCAGCCGGGCCGGCCGAACGACCCGATCTTCGTCCCGCACCTGTCGGGGGAGCGGACGCCGTATTCCGATCCGGCCCTGCGCGGCTCCTGGACCGCGTTGTCGCTGGCCAATGACCGAATCTCGTTGCTGAGGTGCGCCCTTGAGGGCATCGCTTTCTCGATCCGTGACACCGTCGATGCCCTGCTCGCCGGCGAGCGTCCGCCGCGGCTTCGGCTGGCCGGGGGAGGCACCCTGGCGGCCGGCTGGCGGCAGCTGCTCTCCGATGTGCTCGGGCTGCCGCTGTACGCCGTGGACGTGCCGGCCGCGTCCGGCCGGGGCGCGGCCCTGCTCGGCGCCCACGCCGCGGGCCTGCTGAGTTTCGACGACATCTCCGGACCGCTGGCACCGTCGGCCCACCTGGTCGCCGAACCGGATCCGGTCATGGCCGCCTTCCACGCCGAACGCCACGCCACCTTCCGGCGGATCATCTCGGCCCTTAAGGACGCCCAGCCATCGGCCGGCGACGCCGACGGGCGCGCAGGTCTGCAGGCTGGGGCCGCATGACCAGCTGACCTTGACCGTTACGCCCAATCGTCGATGGCCGGCCGCACGCGGGCAGGCCCGGAGAGGAAGCCGCAGTGACCAGCATGCGACGCGTCGTCGTCTATCCAGGCCAGATCGCTGTCGAGGCCGCGGACGTGCCCGTCCCCGGCCCGCACGAAGCCCTCGTCCGCACCCTCGTGACCGGTGTGTGCGGATCGGACCTGCACGCCTCGCGCGGGCGTCACCCCTTCGTTCCGCTGCCCTACCGGCCGGGCCATGAGGTCGTCGGGGTCATCGAGTCGGTGGGCTCCGCCGTCGCCGGGCACCCACCGGGACAGCGGGTCATCGTGGAGCCCGACTTGCCCTGCTGGACGTGCAAGATGTGTACCTCAGGCCGGGAGAACCTGTGCGAGAACCTGCAGTTCTTCGGCTGCGGCTATCCGCAGGGCGGCATGGCGGACTACTTCACGCTGGCCGCGAACCGCCTGCACCCGGTGCCGGACGCGCTCGATGATCACACCGCGGCGCTGATCGAGCCGCTGTCGACGCCGGTGCACGCCGTACGCCTGGCGGGGGAGGTGGCCGGCCGGTCCGTCGCCGTGCTCGGGGCCGGAACCATCGGGTTGCTCACCCTCGCCGTCCTGCGTGCACATCAGGCCGGACGTGTGGTCATCACCGATCCGCTGGCGGCCAAACGGGCGCGAGCCACCGCCCTGGGCGCCGACGACGCCATCGACGCCGGCGCCCCCGATGTCGCCGGTCAGGTACGAAGGGTCCTCGGCGGCAGCGCCGACATCGTCTTCGACTGCGTCTCCATCCAGTCCTCGGTCGACCAGGCGATCGCCATCGCGGACAAGGGCGGGACGGTCCTGGTGGTCGGTGTCCCGACCCGGGAGGTGACCGTCCCGCTGCCGCTTGTGCAGGACCACCAGATCCGCATTCAGGGCAGCGCCACCTACCTGCCGGAGGACTACAGGGAAGCGGCCGGGTTGCTGGTCCGGGGCGCCGTCAAGCTGGCGGACTTCGTGACCGCCACCCGGCCGCTTGACCAGGTCGCCGAGGCCTTCGAGCTGGCGTCGTCGGGACATCACATCAAGATCCTGGTCACGGTGGGTGAGCGGTTAGGGCTCACGCTGCCCGGTTCGCTCAGCCGAGCTCGACGGTGCCGCTGACGCAGGTGACGCAGGCGCCGCCGACCCAGACCTGGCCGGCTTCGTCGAGGGAGATCCGCACCAGGCCCCGGCGGCCGAGCACGGTGCCCTGCCGGGCCACGTAGGGGGCGGTGACCCGGCCGGTGGCGAGTAGCCACTGCGCCAGCGAGGCGTTCAGGCTGCCCGTGACCGGGTCCTCGCCCGGCGGCCCGATCTGCGGGGTGAACGCGCGGACCTCGAGCGCCTCTGGCGAGCCGTCGGGGTAAGGCCCGGCCACCCCGATGTCCAGGTCGATCGGGCCCGGCCTGACCGCGAGCACCGCCTCCGCGCTGGCCAGCAGGACGGCCACCCAGCCGGGGCCGTTGTCGGCCCACTGCATGTCCACGATGTCGGCCCGGCTCAGGTTGAGCGCGCCGGCCACCTGATCGGCGACCGCGTCGTCGACCGGGCCGCTGCGCCGCAACGGCGGGGCCGCGAACGCCAGGCCCGCCTCGGTCTGCCTGACCCTGACCAGCCCGGCGCCGCATTCCTGCACGGCCTGCCCGGCCCGGGCCGGGCGCCCGCCGCTTTCCAGCCAGGCGTGGCAGGTGCCCAGGGTGGGATGCCCGGCGAAGGGCAGCTCCCTGGCCGGGGTGAAGATCCGGACCAGGTAGTCCGCTTCGGGCGCCTGCGGTGCCAGCACGAAGGTCGTTTCCGACAGGTTCGTCCAGCGCGCGAACAGCTGCATCTGCTCGTCGCCGAGGTCGTCGGCGCCGAGCACGACCGCGACCGGATTACCGAAGTACGGAGTTTCCGTGAAGGCATCCACCTGCCGGAATTGATGGGCCACAACCGCGAGTTTAGGGGTTCCGCGCCCCCCGCCGTCCCCGCCGTCCCTACCGGCAGCGCCGTCCCCGCCGGGCGCGCCAGCAGCGGCAGGCTGCTCAGGCCGATGCCCGCCACGATGGCCGCGCCGCCTGCCAGCTGCCCGGGCCCCGCCGGGTTACCGAAGAGGACTATGCCCGCGAGGGCACCCACCAGCGGTTCCAGGTTGAGGAACGCTCCGGCCATCTCGGCGGACACCCGGCTCTGCCCAAAGGCGAACAGCGTGAACGGCAGCAGCGTGCCGCCGATCGCCAGCGCGGCGACGGCCAGCACAGGACCTACGGGGTCGGGGCCCGCCGGAAGGCCGGGTGCGCCCTCCGTGACCGCCGTGACGGCCAGCGCGCCCAGGGCCGCCCCCAGGAACTGCACGGCGGTGACCGCGACCGGGTCGCGGCCGGGTAGCAGCCGGGCCTGGGCGACGGTGAACGTGGCCGAGATGAGCAGCGAGACCAGCACAAGCCCGTCACCGGTCAGCGTCGCGCCGCCGCCGCCGATGCCGGCGATCAGCCCGACGCCGCTCAGCGACACCACGAAACCGGCCCAGGCCACCGGCCGGGCCACGGTGCGGAGCCACACCGCCGCGATGATCGCGACCAGCACCGGCACGGCCCCGATGAGCAGGGCCGCGTGGGTGACGCTGGTCCGGGTGATGCCGGCGTTCTGCACGACGACAGAACCGCCGTACCCGATCGCCCCGGAGGCCAGCACCCGAAGCTTAAACGCGGCCCGCAGCCCGCCCGGCCTGCGGCCGGTCACGGCTCCCGGCCCGCCCGGCCTGCGGCCGGCTACGGCCAGCAGGATCGCCGCGGCCAGGCCGAAGCGGGCGACGGTGAGCCAGCCGGGCCCCAGCCACTGCAGCGCCAGCTTGGACAGCGGCACGGTGGTACCCCAGAGCAGCCCCGCCGCGGCGAGCGCGGCGACGGCGTAACGACGGCTGATGTTCATATAGCTATACTCGCCACGAGCTGCACAGAATTTGTCATATAAACATCAACGTGAAATAATATTTCGTACTATGGCTGCTCAACTTGATGATATTGACATAACGCTGCTCACTGCGCTGCAGGAGGACGCGGACCGGACCAACGTCGAACTCGCTCGCTTGTCCGGGCTCTCACCTGCGGCGACCCTGCACCGGGTGCGGCGGCTCAAGGAGTCCGGGGTCATCCGCATCATCAGCGCTCAGCTCGACCCGGCCGCGGTCGGCTACCCGCTGCAGGTCTACGTGACGGCCACCCTGGCCCGCCATGACCCCCGCTCCAGCCGCGTCTTCGACGAGGTGATCCGGGCCCTGCCGCAGGTCATCGCGGCGGACAACGTGGCCGGGGAGACCGACTACCTGCTTACCGTGGTCGCCCGTGACGTGGCCGAGCTGCAAGAGGTCCTCGCCAGCCTGGCCGCCCGCGGTGGCCAGCGGCTGGTGACCTACCTGCGGCTGGCCGAGGTCAAGCCGCCGTCCCGGCTGCCGCTTGTCGCCACCGTGCCCGATCCCGACCGGCCCGCCCGCCGGGCGTCACGGCGTTCCAGGCGGCCCGCCGCTCGGGATTGAACCGAAGCGGCGTCTGCCACCAGGGCGTTCTGCCGGGCACGGGGCAAGGGGAATGAGATGGCCCCCACGCTGGGCTGGGAGAACTTCACCGACCCGATCCCCGGCACGAGCTTGTTCTTCGCGGCCGATCCGGCCAGCCGCCCGGTCGCGGAGGAGCTGATCTCCGCCGTCGGGCTCGACCCGGTCTTTCTCGGCGACGCGGGCGCGGCCGGCATCGTCGACTCGCTCGTGTCCGTGTGGTTCGCCCTGGTGCAGCAGCACGGCGGGAACCGCCGGATCGCGCTGCGCGTGGTCCAGGCCAGCTGACCGCGGCCAGGGCCCGCTGCGCGCAGTCCAGGGCTCGCTGCGCATAGTCCAGGCCCGCTGCGCGCAACACAGGCAGCCCGCTGGCCGTCGCCAGGCCCGCTCACCCGCCGGACGCGCCCCGACCTCAGCTCACCGTCCTGGGCAGCCTGAACATGGACATCTCGGTGACCGTGCCCCGGCTGCCCGCCCCTGGTGCCACCGTGCTCGGCTCGGCGGCGGTGTTCACGCCGGGCGGGAAAGGGGCTAACCAGGCGGTCGCGGCGGCCAGGCTCGGCGCCGCCGTGCGCATGGTCGGCTGTGTCGGCGGCGACGACTTCGGCCGGCAGTTGCTGGCCTCGCTGCGCGAGGCGGGTGTGGACGCCGCCGGGGTCCGGGTCGCGGACGGCGTCCCGACCGGGCTGGCCATGATCTCGGTGGATGCCGCCGGGGAGAACCTCATCACGGTGGCCCCCGGCGCCAACCACGAGGTCGGCGCGTCCGACGCCGCCCGCGCCGCGCAGGGCCCACCTGACGGCGGGCCCTGCGCCGCGCCTGACCTCCTGGTGATCAGCGCCGAGGTCCCCGTGGCCGCGATCCGGGCCGCGCTGGCGCGGGCCCGCACGAGCAGGTGCGTGCTCAACCTGGCGCCAGCGCCGCCCGAAGCCGCCGCGATCGTGGCGGACGGCGTGGACTGGCTGGTGGTCAACGAGTCAGAAGCGGGCGCGGTCCTGGGCCGGGACGTCCAGGGCCTGAACGAGGCGCGCCGCGCCGCCGCCGAACTCTCCGCCGCAGGCGCCCGGCATACCGTGGTCACCGCGGGCGCGTACGGCGCCGTGCTGGCCAGCGGTGGCCGTGACCCGCTGATCATCGAGGCGTTCGGCGTCCGGGCGGTCGACACGGTCGGGGCCGGCGACTGCTTCGTCGGCGCGCTCGCGGTCGCCCTGGCGGCCGGGATCCCGGCCGCGGAAGCCGTCCGCGCGGCGGCCGCGGCCGGGGCGGCGGCCGCCACCCGCCCCGGCGCGCAGGCAGGCATGCCCCGCCCCGCCGACGTCCTGTCGGCCACCGGCCTGACCTGGCCCGTGGCGTAGGGTTGCGGACATCCCTGGGAGTCAGCCAGAGCGGGTACCACCGGCGGCCACACGGGCAGAAACAAGGCAGCTAAATGCGGGGCCTGGCAGTAGCATGGCCTCAAGGAGAGCTTGACATGATGACGCCTGGCCTGCGGGAATATGTCCTTCAAGCGTCCGCCGAGGATGACGGGAACGCCACCGGGAGCCAGCAGGAGAACACCAGCCAAGACCCGGTCCAGGACCTCCTGCCCGCCGCGCTGGCCGCGCTGGCCCAGGCGTTCACCGTGACCGCCGAGCCCGATGCGCCCGGTGGCGGCGTCCGGCGCCGTACCTGGCTGGATACCTTCGACCGGCGGCTGGACCGGGCCGGCCTGGTGCTCGAGGTCGAGCAGGCCAGCCGGGCCAGCCGTCTCCTGCTGACCCAGGCCGCCCCCGCCTCGTCAGAGGCCTCGCCCGCCGCCCCCGCCTCGTCAGAGGCCTCGCCCGCCGCCCTCACCCCGTCAGCCGCCTTCCAGGCCGAACAGCCCGTCACCGGCTGGCCGCCGCGCCGTCCCGCCCTGGACCTGCCTCCCGGCCAGGTCCGGGACCAGATCGCGGCGCTGATCAGCCCGCGAGCGCTGCTGCCTGTCGTCCGGGCGGTCAGCACGGTCAGCGTCATGCGCCTGCGGAACGCCGAGGGTAAGACCGTCGCCAGGCTGCTCGTGGACCGCCCCACCGCCACCCCCCCAACCGCCGCGGGCACCACCGTGGAACTCCCGCCGCGGCTGGCCATCACCGAAGTCCGCGGCTATTCCGCCCAGGCCCGCAAGGCGGCCGCCCTGCTGGCCGCCGTGCCCGGCGTGGCCCCCGCCCGGCAGAGCGTGTACGCCGCGGCGCTGACCGCGCTCGGCCACCGCCCCGCGGTCGACGCCGATGGCCTCCCCGAGCCGAACGCCCGGCCGATCACCGCACAGCTGCCCGCATCCGTCGCGGTGGCCACGCTGCTGCTGCGGCTGCTCGACACGGTTGAGCTCAACGTCGACGGCGTGCTCCGCGACATCGACACCGAGTTCCTGCACGACCTGCGCGTCGCGGTCCGCCGGACCCGGTCGGCCCTGAAGCTCCTCCGCGAGGTCCTGCCCGCCGACCTGGTCGAGCGGTATGCCGCCGAGTTCAAGTGGCTCGGCGACCTGACCACGCCGACCCGGGATCTCGACGTTCACCTGCTCGGGTTTGGCGCGCTGACGGAGCAGTTGCGGGCCGCTTCGCCGGCCGACCTGGAGCCGTTCCGCGCCTTCCTGGTCCGGCGCCGGGCCCGCGAGTTCCGGCGGCTGGCCGCGACGCTGCGCTCCGCGCGGTTCGGTGCCCTCACCAGGGACTGGCGCAAGGCGCTGCTCGAGGTCCTGGACACGAGCACCCCCCGCAAGGCTCACCGCAAGCACCACCCGCGGCGCGAGCCGACCGCGTTCGCGCTGGCGCTGAGCACGACCAGCCGCGCGTTCCGCCGGATCGCCACCCGAGGCGCCGCGATCACCCCGGACTCGCCCCCTGAGTCCCTGCACGACCTGCGTAAACGCTGCAAGGAGCTGCGCTACCTGCTGGAGTTTTTCGCGCCGCTGCACGATCCGGCCGCGTACAAGAAGGTCGTCGGCGACCTCAAGCAACTGCAGGACTGCCTCGGCGATTTCCAGGACAGCCAGATCCAGCGCGAGGAGATCGGGGCCCTGGCCGAGGCGATGCTGGCCGAGCACGCGGCGCCCGCGGCGACGCTGCTGGCCATGGGCGAGCTCGCCGCCCGGCTCGCGGTCAGCCAGACGAAAGCCCGCGAGGAATTCGCCCGCCGGTTCGCCAGGTTCGCGGGCCCGGCGGCCCAGGCGCGGATCCGGACCCTGCTCGACGAGTCCCCGGCGCGACCCGAGGCCGCCCGGTGAAGATCTACGCTACGTACAACATCAAGGGCGGCGTCGGCAAGACGACGGCCGCGGTCAACCTGGCCCACCTGTCCGCCGCCGAGGGCCAGCGCACCCTGCTGTGGGACCTTGACCCGCAGGGCGCGGCCAGCTTCCTGTTCCGGATCAAACCCAAGGTCAAGGGTGGTGGCAAGGCGCTCATCCGGGGCACCAAGACGCTGGACGGCGCCATCAAGGGCACCGACTTCGACCACCTGGACCTGCTCCCGGCCGACTTCACCTACCGCCACATGGACCTGCTGCTCGGCGGGGCGGGGCGGCGGAACACCCGCGCCCTGGCCCAGCTGCTCCGCCCGCTGGCCACCGAGTACGACCACGTTTTCCTCGACTGCCCGCCCAGCATCTCGCTCGCCTCAGAGAACGTCATGCACGCCGCCGACAGCCTGCTCGTGCCGCTGATCCCGACCACCTTGTCGGTCCGCACCCTGGACCAGCTCACCGAATTCGTGGCCGGGTTCAGCGGTCGCCGCCCCGAAGTGCGCGCGTTCTTCTCCATGGTGGACCGGCGCAAGAAGCTCCACCAGGAAATAATTCAAACCCTTTCGGCCGAACGGACCGTGGTAACACACGCCACGATCCCCGCCTTGTCCGCCATCGAGCGCATGTCGGTGGAGCGTGCCCCGGTCACCGCCTTCGCCCCGGGCAGCCAGGCCGCCCGCGCCTTCCGTGTCCTGTGGTCCGAGCTCAGCCAGCCCCCGGAGTTACCCCTGCTCCGGTCCCCGGGTGCTGCCTGGATCGCGGCCCTGCCAGGTGCAGATGCAGGCCTCGTTGCCCTCGGGGTCGGCCAGGATCCAGAACGCGGGGGCCTCAGCGTCGCTGACCAGCGTGCCTCCGGCCGCGATGGTGTCGCCGATGCGCTGATGCGCCTCGTCGTGCGGCACCGTGATGTCGACGTGGATCCGGTTGCGCTGCGGGCGCGGTGCGTCCAGCTGCTGGAACCAGAAGGCCGGCCCCTGCCCCCGCGGGTCGATCAGCCCGTGCAGCGGCCCGGCCGGCCCGGGCTGGTCGACGTAGCCGAGCGCCGCCCGCCAGAACGGCCGCACCTTGGCCCCGTCGAGCACGTCGATCGCGATCTCGAGCACCTGCACCGACTGCGCGTCTTGGCCGGCCCCGGCCTGGGTGGACAACCGGAACTCCTCGGTCAGCGCCGAGATCTGCTTGGCCAGTTCCACGTCGCGCGACGTGACGCCGTCCACGACCGCGGTCTGCAGCGCCAGCAGCAGCCGGTCCGCGCGGATATCCATCCGCAGGTGCCCCTGCGCGTGCGGCAGCGCCGCCACCCGCCCGGCCACGTCCGCCGCCAGCGGCAGCGAACCGGTCAGCACCTCGGTCCTGACTTCACCGAGCACGTACCGCCAGCCCAGCCCGGTGACCGCGTGCGAGGCCTCGGCCCGGCTCAATGTCCTGTCCTGGTCGTACCTGTCTTGTCCCATCCGCCCATCGTGCCAGCTGTTACCGTCCCGCGGTGCCTGGGGTGAACGAGACGCCACGCAGGACCTGGCCGAACCCGGCCGCGCGCACCGTGCGGAAGCTCTCCCCGGCGGCCGGGGCGCCGGCCTTGACCGGGTCTGTTATCTCCACCAGCTTGTTCGGATCGGCCCCCTGGTCGCCGCTCCCGCTGACCGTCGAGGTGATGGCCCAGATCGTCACCGTGCCGTTCCGGTTGAGCTGGCCGGTGAGGTTGCGCAGTCCGTCGGTGGCGGGCGCCCACGGCAGCCCGGTCGCGGTGTTGTCGCCCGTCGGGTAGCTGCGGACGGTGTACGGCTGGCCGAGGTCCAGGCCCGCCGCCAGTGTGTACGCCAGCTTCCACTGGCTCCCGTCGAAGACCCACTTCTGCAACCCGGCCGTGGTCTGCGCCGTCGCCGCGGTGTACTGGCCGCCCGCGTAGGTGTTGGTGCCGTTCCCCTCGTCGGCGACGTACAGCGTGTCGGCGTTCGCGAACCACAGGCCGAACGGGAACGAGGTCGTCGACGTCTTCGCCAGCGTGGTGTTGAAGCCCTTCAGGATGCACATGTTGCTGGGCAGCCCGGTGGTCTGCAGGGTGGAGGGGTCGTAGCTGAGCGCTGCGGTGGGCAGCTGCGCCCCGGCGGCCGGCAGGCCGACCCCGTCCGGGCACGCCTGGCCCGTCGTGTCCAGGAAGTACACGGTGTTGACGCCGTTCCCGCCGCTGCCCTTGGTGTAATACAGCACGTTGTGGTAGATCGTGAGGCCGCGGAAGTTGTCGTCCTTGCCGATCTTGTCGGCCTTGTCGCCGAGTTCGGTGATGTTGAAGCTGCCGACCGGGGTGGGCAGCCCCGGGTTCTGGGCGGACTCGGGCTGGCCGGACGGCGTGATCAGCTGCGCGCCTGCGCCCAGGATCACCCCCGGCGGCTGCGGGCTGCTGCCGTTCCCCGCGTTGCCCGCGGTGTAGATCAGCTCCTTGCCCCCGGCCTCGGCGGTGATCGCCGCCCGTCCGTTGTTGCCGCTGTACGCGTTGGTCTCGGTGAACTCGAACCGCCCGTGGTCCGTCAGCTGGGCCACTGCCCGGTAGTAAGCGCCAGGGACCGGGTTCGTCGGGTCGATCACCCCCGGCGTGTTGGAGTTGGACACGTCGACGGTGCCCGGCTTGGTCGCGTAGCCCATGAAGGACACGGTGCGCCCGTCGGGGGACAGGTTAAGGGCCAGCTCGGACTTGGAGGAGAAGCTGGTGACCAGCTCGTCCGCGGGTACCTCGATCGTGCCGAGCGGCCGGCCCCAGGGTGTCATCTCGGCCAGGAAGATCCGCGACGTGACCCCGAAACTGCCGTCCACGAGCGCGTTGTTGAAGACCTGCGGGTAGCTCCCGGACGCGGTCGCGGTGACGCAGTTGCCCGTCGTGCATCCGGGCGGCAGCTGTGTCTGCCCGGCCACGATGCCCGGATCGTTGCTGTAGTAGCTCTCGCTGACCAGCAAGTTGCCCGGAATCAGCCCGCTCGGCCCGCCTCGTCCCGGCACCGCGCCAGCCCCGGCTGACGCTGCCCCGGCGGAGGCGGCCCCTGTGGTGGCGGCCAACGCCGCGGCGGACAGGACGGCCGCGCAGGCCGCGGCTCCCACTCGTGCTCGCTTACTCACATCGCTCCTTGGCCGGCGGATTAACCCGAAATCCAACCGAGTCCACCCGTCGGCCGGACACCAGGGAGATGAACGGACGATGTCACCTGGCCGTCCATTCCGCATGTTTACCGGAACCCGCTCCGGGCAGGCGGGGCGCACGATTTCGAGGAGGAATGGCAGTGACAGACGCACAGTTCAAGGCGACGACGACCGACGCGGGCGCGCCGGTGGAAAGCGACGAGCATTCGCTGACCGTCGGCCCCGACGGCCCGATCCTGCTGAACGATCATTACCTGATCGAGCAGATGGCCAACTTCAACCGGGAGCGCATTCCGGAGCGTCAGCCGCACGCCAAGGGGGGCGGAGCGTTCGGGCACTTCGAGGTGACGCACGACGTCAGCGCCTACACCAAGGCCGCCGTGTTCTCACCCGGCACCAAGACGGACACGCTGATCCGGTTCTCCACCGTGGCCGGGGAGCGGGGCAGCCCCGACACCTGGCGCGACCCGCGCGGCTTCTCGCTGAAGTTTTACACCAGCGAGGGCAACTACGACATGGTCGGGAACAACACCCCGGTGTTCTTCATCCGTGACCCGATGAAGTTCCAGCACTTCATCCGGTCGCAGAAGCGGCGCCAGGACAACAACCTGCGCGACCACGACATGCAGTGGGACTTCTGGACGCTGTCCCCGGAGTCGGCGCACCAGGTGACCTGGCTGATGGGCGACCGCGGCATCCCGCGGAGCTGGCGGCACATGAACGGGTACAGCTCGCACACCTACCTGTGGGTCAACGCCGCGGGCGCGAAGTTCTGGGTGAAGTACCACTTCAAGACCGACCAGGGCATCGAGTTCTTCACCCAGGACGAGGGCGACCAGATGGCCGCGGCCGACTCCGATTACCACCAGCGTGACCTGTACGACCACATCGCGGCCGGGGACTTCCCGAGCTGGACGCTGAAGATGCAGGTCATGCCGTTCGAAGAGGCCAAGACCTACCGGTTCAACCCGTTCGACCTGACCAAGGTGTGGCCGCACAGCGACTATCCGCTGATCGAGGTCGGCCGGCTCACCCTGGACCGTAACGTCAGCGATTACCACACCGAGATGGAGCAGGCCGCGTTCGAGCCGAACAACCTGGTGCCCGGCATCCAGCTGAGCCCGGACAAGATGCTGCTGGCCCGCGGTTTCTCCTACTCCGACGCGCACCGCGCCCGGCTGGGCGTCAACTACAAGCAGATCCCGGTCAACACCCCGCACGTGCCGGTGCACAGTTACAGCAAGGACGGCGCCATGCGCGTCGTCAACGTCTCCGACCCGGTGTACGCCCCGAACTCCAAGGGCGGGCCGAAGGCCGACTCTGAGCATTACCAGCCGGTCGGCTGGCACTCCGACGGGGAGATGGTGCGTACCGCCTACACCCTGCGTGAGCAGGACGACGACTGGGGTCAGGCGGGCACGCTGGTCCGCGAGATCCTGGACGATGCGGCCCGCGAGCGGCTGGTGACCAACGTCGTCGGCCACCTGCTCAACGGCGTGACCGAGCCGGTCCTGGCGCGCGCCTTCGAGTACTGGCACCACGTGGACAAGAGCCTCGGCGACAAGATCGAGCAAGGCGTCCGCGCCAAGCAGGGCGAGCAGGACCCCAAGGCCGCCGAGCAGGCGAACCCGGCCCGGACCAGCATGCAGGACAAGGCCTGACCGCTTCCTAGCCCGTCGTAGCGCGACCGGGACCGGCCCGCGCCGGTCCCGGTCGTGACCGGCTCACAGGTGTATGCCGCACTCGGCCTTCCCCGTGCCGGCCCAGCGGCCGCTGCGGGGATCGTCGCCGGGTGCGACGGGGCGGGTGCACGGTGCGCAGCCGACGGAGGTGTAGCCGTCGTAGACCAGCGGGTTGACCAGAATGCCGTTCTCGGTGACGTAGTCGTCCACCTGTTTCTGCGTCCGGGAGACGATCGGGTTGACCTTCACCATCTGCCGCCTGGCGTCCCACTCCACCGGCCGCGCCTGGCGGCGCTCGACGGTCTCTTCCCGCCGCACGCCGGTGATCCACGCCTGGTATCCGTGTAGCGCGCGATCGAGCGGCTCAACCTTACGCAGGTAACAGCGCAGGTCGGGGTTGCGCCCAGCGTCCCGAGGGTCTCGGCGAAGTGGTAGCCGGTGTCCAGGAAGACGACGTCGATGCCTGGCCGGATGACGGCGGCCATGTGCACGATCACCGCGTCGGTCATCGAGGACGTCACGCAGATCCGGTCCTGGAACCTCGCCGTCGCCCAGCGCAGGATCTCGCCCGGGTCCGCGTCGGCAAGCTCGCCCGCGGCCCGCGCGGCCTCCTGCTCCATCGGGTCCGGTTCGGCCGGCTCGGCCAGGTACTCTGCGTCAGGCATCGCCATCAGCACGTCCCGGAGCAGGTCCTGGCGCCGCCGCGTAGCCGCGGCGGCGCAGCCCCGCCGGCTTCCCGGGCTGTCCGGACTCGTGATCGAGCCAGGGTGAGATCGTGGCCATGAGCGGTTCAGTCCTGCCGGGGCCATGCGGTGATCAGGTCGCCGGAGGTCGGCATGCCCGCGCGCCAGACCGACCGGGCGATGATCTTGCTGGGGTCGGCCCGCTCGCGGTAGCGTCGCGCGATCTCGGTGCCCTCCTCCAGCAGGCCGTCCGACAGCATGGTGGGCTCCAGGCCAAGCGCGAGGAACTGCTCGTTCCGAACGACCAGGTCGTTCTCGTCCGCCTCCTGCCGCGGGTTGGGCAGGAAGGCGAGGTCCACGCCCATGATGTCGCCGACCAGCTTGGCCAGCCCCAGCACCTGGTGCGTCTCGGTGATCTGGTTGAGCACCCGGGGTCGCTCTCCGGCCTGCGGCGGGTTCTCGAGCGCGAGTTCGATACACCGGACGGTGTCGGTGATATGGATGAAGGCGCGGGTCTGGCCGCCGCTGCCGTGCACGGTCAGCGGATGGCCGATGGCCGCCTGCATGAGGAACCGGTTCAGCACCGTGCCGTAGTCGCCGTCGTAGTCAAAGCGGTTGACCAGCCGGGGGTCCCTGGCGGTCTGCCTGGTCTGGGTGCCCCACACGATGCCCTGATGCAGGTCGGTGATCCGCAGTCCGTCGTTCTTGGCGTAAAAGGAGAACAGCAGCTGATCCAGGGTCTTGGTCATGTGGTAGACCGATCCCGGGTTGGCGGGGTGCAGGATCTCCCGCTCGATCTCCCCGTCCGGGGTCATCACCTTCACCGTCAGGTAGCCCTCGGGGATCGGCGCGCTGCCGGACCAGCCGTAGCCGTAGACGCCCATCGTGCCGAGATGCGCCAGGGCCGCGTCGCTGTCGACCTCGACCAGGGCGGTCAGCAGGTTGTGCGTGGCGCGGATGTTGTTGTCCACGGTGTATCGCTTGGTCGCCGGCGTGCGCATGGAGTACGGCGCGGCCCGCTGCTCGGCGAAGTGCACGATCGCGTCCGGCTGCGTCGTCCGCAGGACGTCCACCAGTCCGGCGTACTCGGCCGCGATGTCCAGGTTGACGAACCCGATCTGGCGGCCGGTGACGTCGTTCCACACCCGCAGCCGCTCGCTGATTGGCCGGATCGGGGTCAGCGACTCCACCTCGAGCTCGACGTCGATCTTCCGGCGACTCAGGTTGTCCACGATCGTGACGTCATGGCCGCGATCTGACAGGTACAGCGAAGTGGGCCACCCGCAGAATCCATCTCCGCCGAGGACAAGAATGCGCATGCAGAACTCCATGATTGGTTTACCTGAAGTGATTACATCGCTACTAAGAGTTTCCACCCGGATCGTCGATCATAGCGCCATGCGCGGGGCAGTTCCGGATGACCGGGCCGGCCGCCGTCGCCATCGCGGCGGCCGCCTGGCTGCTGGCCGCACCCTCAGCAGTAACATCCGCCGCTGTGTCACCTCTCCGCACCCCCGACTCACTGCACCCACCCGTTCAGAAAAGTCGTGGATGATCCGGCCTATGCGGAGACCTTGGTACCCAGGGATTGCCCAAGACTTCCGTGAAGGCCAAATCATCCGCGCAAAACGACCGTCTCAGGCTGAACCATGCCCGGCCGGATCCAGCACGGCATGAAATCTGCACCACCATGCCCAGCCGCCACTCCGCCACCAGAAAAACCAGCGCCAAGTCCCGGCTCCGCAGCGAATCCGGCAGCTAACCCAAGCCGGCTATCCCAGGCTGGCTATCCCAGGCTGGCTAGGCCTTGCAGGTCGACACAGGTGATGCCCCGGATCTGCACGAAGACCATGAGCACGCTGTCGCAGCCGCGGCAGCGGACCACGGAGCCAAGCTGGTGCCGGTAAACGGCAAGCTCGGCCACCTGGCGGGTCGCGCCGCACGAGCCGCAGACACTCGACGCCGTGGTCATCTCGGCCCCGAACACCTCGATCAGCAGCCCCCCGATCGCGTTCCCGTCCAGAGCGCTGCCCTCCACAGCGCTGCCCTTCACGGCCCTGCCGTCCAGCGGTTCCATCATGCCCCCGTCGCGCCGAATCGCTCGGTCCTGACCCGCACCGGCGGGTACCCGAGCCGGACCAGCCCGGCCGCCACGGTCTCGACAAAACTCGTCGGCCCGCAGACGTACGCTAGCGGCTTGTCCGCCGCGGGCCAGGCCACCTCGGCCAGCATCTCGTCGTCTACCCGCCGGGCGTAGCCGGTCCACCCGGGCGGCTGCGACCTGGTCAGCGCGTAGCTCACCCGTACATCCCCGGAAGCGGAGTGGCCGTCGAGTTCGTCCCGGTAGATCACGTCCGCCAGCTGCCGCGCGGAGTACAGCAACCGGGCCGGCACGGAGCTGCCGGTAAAACCCCGGTGCCGCAGGATGGACCGCAGCGGCACGATCCCCGAGCCTCCGGCCAGCAGCAGCAGCGGCCCGCCGAACGCCGGTTCCCAGACGAAGTAGCCGCCGATCGGCCCGCGCACCTGACACTGGTCCCCGGGGCGGGCCTCCTGCGTCAGATAACCGGAGACCTCCCCGTCCGACAGCCGCTGCACCGTGATCGCGGGCGGTTCGCCGGGCGCCGAGGCGATCGAGTAGGCCCGTTCGGCGACGTACCCGTCCTCGGCGGTGAGCCTGATGTCCACGTGCTGCCCGGCCCGGTGCCCCGGCCAGCCGGCCACGTCCAACGACAGGGTCCTGACCGTGGGCGTTTCCTCCACCACCAAGCCGACCGTGGCCAAGCTCCAGCTCAGTCGCCCGCGTACCGCTGTTCCCGCCATGGATCTCCGTAGGAGTTGTAGCCGTAATTTTCCCAGAAGCCGGGCTCGTCGGTGTCGCGGAGCCGCAGCCCGCGCACCCATTTGGCGCTCTTCCAGAAGTACAGGTGCGGGACGAGCAGCCGGGCCGGGCCGCCGTGCTCGGGCCCGAGCGCGGCGCCGCCGTAGCCGAACGCCACCCAGGCCCGCCCGCCGGTCAGGTCGGCCACCGGCAGGTTGGTCGTGTACCCGCCGTCGCAGAACGCGAGCACGTACGGCGCGTCGGAGTCGACCGCCGCCAGCAGCACGTCGAGGGACACCCCTTCCCAGGTCGTGTCCAGCTTGGACCAGCGGGTCACGCAGTGGATGTCCGCGGTCAGCGACTCGGCGGGCAGCGCGCGGAATTCCGGCCAGGTCCAGCTCTTCGGCTCGCGGCCGCCGGTGATCGAGAACGTCCAGTTCGCTAGCGCCGTGCGCGGGGTCGGGCCGGCCGACAGGACGGGGAAGTCGCGGGTCACGTACTGACCGGGCGGCACCCGGCTGGCGTCGACCTCGGCACGCCTGCGGTGGAATCCGCGCGAAACGGTGCTCACCCCAGCAGGCTACGCCGTCACGAGCAGGTACACGTTGAGCCCGACGATCACAATCGTGACAACCGCGGCGGCCAGCATCGTCGCACGCCGGTTCACCAGCGATCCCATCAGCTCCTTGCTGCTGGTGAAGAACCACAGCGGGATCAGCGCGAAGGGGATGCCGAAGGACAGGAACACCTGGGACAGGACCAGCGCCCGGGTGGGGTTGAAGCCCACGCCGATCACCACCAGGGCCGGGATCATGGTGATGGCCCGGCGGGCGAACACCGGGATCTGCCGCTTGATGAAGCCCTGCATCACCAGCTGGCCGGACATGGTGCCCACGCAGGAGGAGGCGATCCCCGACGCCAGCAGGGCCAGGCCGAAGAACGTCCCGCTGTGCGCGCCCAGGTAATGGTTCAGGCCCGCGAAGACCTGGCCCATGTCGTTGCCGACGCCGAACATGCCACGGGCGTGGAAGACGGCGGCCGCGGTGGCCAGCATGGCCAGGTTGATGATCCCGGCGGTGCCCATCGCGATCGAGATGTCGATGATCTCGAAGCGGAAGATCTTGCGCCTGGCGTCCGCGTGCGCGCCGACGATCCGGTTCTGGGTGAGCGAGGAATGCAGGTAGATCACGTGCGGCATCACGGTCGCGCCGACGATGCTGACCGCGAGAAAGGCCGAGCCGCCGCCGGCCAGCTGGGGCACGAACAAGCCGTGCGCCACCCCGCTCACCGACGGGCTGCTCCGGCCAAGCTCCAGGCCGAACGCCAGCACGATCACCGCCACGAACCCGGTGATCGTCGCCTCCAGCCTGCGGAACCCCCAGACTTGCAGGCCCAAGATGGTGAACGCGGCCAGCCCCGTCAAGATCGCGGAGACCCACAGCGCCAGCCCGAAGACCAGGTGCAGGCCCAGGGCCGCGCCGACGAACTCGGCCACGTCGGTGGCCATCGCCACCGCCTCGGCTTGCAGCCACAGCACCACCACGACCCGGAACGGAAAGCGGTCACGGCAGACCTCGGGCAGGTTGCGCCCGGTGGCGATGCCGAGCTTGGCGCTCATCGACTGGACCAGCATCGCCATCAGGTTCGCCGCCAGCACCACCCAGAGCAGCATGTAGCCGAACTGGGATCCGCCCGCCATGTTGGTGGCGAAGTTGCCGGGATCGACGTAGGCGACGGCGGCGATGAACGCGGGGCCCAGGAACGGCAGTACCGCCCGGACCCCGCGTCTTTCCCCGGACAGGGCCCGCTCGGCCGCGTCCATGACCCGGCTCTCGCCGGGTATGGCGTCGCTTGGAACGACCACATGCCGGGCCAGCGGCACCGTGTCAGCCAACGGGCAGCCCAGAACTAGCCAACCGACGACCCGGAACTAGCCAACCGACGGCCCGAGACCCAGCGACTGCGGCGTGCTCGAGTCAGGTGATGGCTGGTTCAGGCCCTCGTCGAGCGAGCCGTACTCGGTCATCAGCGCCGCGCTGCCGCCCCACGGTGTCTGCTCCTCGGCGACCAGCGTGTTGGTCGTCAGCAGCAGGCCCGCGACC
The DNA here is from genome assembly GCA_050013055.1 of Streptosporangiaceae bacterium. Lineage (GTDB taxonomy): Bacteria > Actinomycetota > Actinomycetes > Streptosporangiales > Streptosporangiaceae > Palsa-504. The sequence continues at coordinate 7,648 of JBEKGC010000059.1, read as the reverse complement.
GACGCGCCGTTTTGCAGCGCCGAGCGGACCACCCGAAGCGGGTCGATGATACCCATCTCGACCATGTTCCCATGCCGGCCCTCGAGCGCGTCAAATCCCTCGTCCGGTCCCATCTGCCTGGTCTTGGCCACGACCTCCGCGGCGTGGTAGCCGGCGTTGGCGGCGATGAGGTACGCGGGCTCGGCGAGCGCATGCCGCACCGCGTCCACGCCGATGGCGTAGTCGTCGTTGACGTCCATGCCCTCGAGCACGCTCTCGGCGTGCAGCAGGGCGGCGCCGCCGCCCGCGACGATCCCCTCGGCCATGGCGGCCCGGGTGGCGGACAGCGCGTCCTCGACCCGGTGCTGCAGCTCCCTCAGCTCGGCCGGGGTGGCCGCGCCCACGCTGATCACGGCGACCTTGCCGGACAGCGCGCCGATCCGCTCGGTCAGCACGTCCTCGTCGATGCCGAAGGTGGCCCGCTCCCGCTCCGCCCGCATCTGGGCGAGCCGGAACTCCACCGCCTCCTTGCCGCCCGCGCCGCCGATGATCGTGGTGTTGTCGGCGGTGACCCGCACCTGCGAGGCCCGGCCAAGCTGGGCCACGGTCATCGTCTCCAGGGTGAACCCGGAGTGCTTGCTGTACACGGCGCCGCCGGTCAGCGCGGCGATGTCCTCAAGCTTGCGCAGCCGCCTGTCGCCGAACCCGGGGGCCCGCACCGCGACGCACTGGAAGATCCCGTTCACGTGGTTGTGCACGAGCATGGAAAGCGCGGTGCCCTCCACGTTCTCGGCGAGGATGATCAGCGGCCGGGGTGCGCGCATGATCTTGTCGAGCAGCGGCATCAGGTCCTGGACCTTGGTGATCTTCTCGCTGCACAGCAGGATGTAGGGATCGTCGACGATGGACTCGAGCGCGGCCGGGTTGGTCACCATGTACGGCGACAGGTAGCCGTTGTCGAACTCGAAACCCTCGACGAAGTCGACCCGCATCCCCGATACCGGCGAATCCTGCACGGTCACGATGCCGCCGTCGCCCACGGTGAACAGCGCCTTGGCGATCACGGCGCCTACCGTGTCGTCGTCGTTGGCGGAGATCGCCGCGACCCTGGCGTAGTCCTGCTCGGTCTTCACCGGGTGCGCGACGCCGCGCAGGTACTCCACCAGGCGCCCGACGGCCAGGTCGACGCCCCGCTTGACCAGCACAGGGTTGCCGCCCTTGCCGATGGCCTCCATGCCCTCCTTGATGATCGCCTGGGCGATCACCGTGGCGGTGGTGGTGCCGTCACCGACGATGTCGTTGGTCTTGATGGCGGCTTCCTTGACCAGCTGCGCGCCCATGTTCTCGAACTGGTTCTTCAGGTGGATTTCCCGCGCGATGGTGACGCCGTCGTTGGTGATCACCGGCGAGCCGGTGATCTTCTCCAGGATGACGTTGCGCCCCTTGGGGCCGAGGGTCGATTTCACGGCCTCGGCCAGCTGGTCCACGCCCGCGAGCAGGAGCGCGCGAGCTTCAGCGCCGTAGCGCAGTTCCTTAGCCATGGTGCTCCGTTTCTAGGGGACGAGAATCGCGCGGCCGCGGACCCGGCCCGCGTCCAGGTCGGCCAGCGCGTCGGGCGCGGCGTCGAGCGGGTAGGCCTTGGTATGCAGCGTAACCTTCCCGGCCTGGGCCAGCGCCATCAGCTCGGCCAGCTCGTTGTAGGTGCCGACGATGTTGCCGATGATGTTGCGTTCGGTGGAGATGATGTCCAGCGTCGGGATGTGCAAGGTCCCGCCGTAGCCGATGACGAAGTACGACCCGGCCGGGGCGGTCATGTTCCAGCCGTCCATCTCGGCGCCCTGCTCGGCCACGAAGTCGAGCACCACGTGCGCGCCCGCCCCGCCGGTCAGGTCCTTCACCGCGTCGACGTGCGAGCCGTCAGCCACCACGGTGTGCTGCGCGCCCAGGTCAGAGGCCAGCTTCAGGGCTTCCGGGTTCCTGTCCACCACGACGATGTTGGTGGCGGTCAGCGTGGACAGGCACTGGATGCCGATGTGGCCGAGGCCGCCCGCGCCGATCACCACGCAGGTGGTGCCGGGGTACAGCAGCGGCAGGGCCTTGCGGACCGCGTGGTAGGCGGTGATGCCCGCGTCGGCCAGCGCGGCCACGTCCCTTGGTTGCGTCGACGGGTTGAGCTTGATGCACGCCCGGGCCGAGGTGAGCAGGTATTCGGCCATCCCGCCGTCGGTGGACAGGCCGGGGAAGGAGCTGTTCTCGCAGTGCATGTCGTCGCCGGCCCGGCAGGCGTGACACAGCCCGCAGGTGGGCGTGGGGTGCAAGATGACGGTGTCGCCGACGGCCACGTTGGTGACCGCCGAGCCGATCTCGTGCACCCAGCCCGCGTTCTCGTGACCGAGGATGTAGGGCAACGGGGTGCCCATCGCCGCGTCCCACTGGCCCTCGATGATGTGCAGGTCAGTGCGGCAGACGCCCGCCCCGCCGATCTTCACGATGACGTCGAGCGGTCCGCTGATCGTGGGCTCGGGTACGTCGTCGATCACCGGCTGAGTATGAAATTTGTGCAACCGGACGGCCTTCATTGGTCCTCCTCGACCTGCTTCCTCATCACGTTCGTTAAGAGCCCGCGTCCTCGGTGAGGACGGTCTCTCCTTGTCCCTGGGCGTTCTTGTACCGGTGCTGCAGCATGCCGCGGCAGATTCCGGAGTTCGCCTCGATGCTGACCCGGGTGACCTTAGCCTTGCGCAGGTGCAGCGGCAGCGCATCGGCCTGGACCGGCGCGCCGGTCTTGGGGTCGATGACAAGCGGGGCGTCGTCCCCGGCGGGCAGGCCCAGGTCGGCGCGGCGTTCGCGGAGCCGCTGCAGAGCGCGGGAAGGCGGCACCTCGCCGAGGGTCATCGCGAGCAATGCCGCCTGGTCGTGTCCCGCCGCGAGCAGCGGCCTGCACACCTGATCGGTGCCTGCCATCACCGCCTTGCGCAGGAAGTCGGCCCGCAGCGAATGCAGTTCACTGACGGCTTCGCCGTCGAAGGACCGAACGAACCCGGCCTGGGCCGCCACCCCCCCGTTGATCACGTCGGAGGCGAAATGATCGTCCAGGACCACCTCGGTGCGGCGCACCCCCGGCAGCGCCGACACCGCGTCGTAGGCGTCGGCCACCATCAGGTAGGCGAAGTTGGGCGCGCAGAAGTACGTGGGCAGCCGGAGCCGGACCTGCGCGTCCCCTTCACTGGAGACGGTGCACGAAGCGACGAAGCCGAGCGAAGTGATCGGCTCGTCGAGCTCGGGATCGCGCACCGTCTCCAGCGCCCGGAGCAGATCGTCCCGCGGGGCCCCGGGGCTAACCCCCGGGGCCGTACCGCGGGCAGATCCGGCTGTGACCTGACTGGTCACGCCCCCGCGACCAGTTGCGCGTCGTCCTGGGCGGCCGGGGTGCCCGCGCCGCTGTCAAGCTGGTACTCCTTGGGCACGTCGATGTCGTAGAGCTTGGCCGCGTTCAGGCCGAGGATCTTCTTCTTGCCCGCGGTGCCAAGCCTCGGGTAGTCGGAGTATGCGGGCTCATCCGGGAAGTCCCATGCGACGAAGCCCTCGATCTGCCACTTCGGCTCCCAGATGCCGTAGTCGCTGCCGAAGGTCATCTTGTCCTCGCCGACCCAGAACAGCAGCTCGCCCATGACCTTGGCGAAGAAGTGCGGCAGCGCGTGCATCAGGCCGCCGATGACCACGGACAGGCCGGCGTACACGTTCGGCTCCTGGGTGGCCATGAAGCAGAAGTCTTCGATCCGCGGCAGGCCGACATGCTCGACGATGAAGTTGAGGTCGGGGAAGTCGGTCGCGGCGTGGTCCACGTCGGCGACGTCGAAGGCGTCCTTGTCCAGCGGCCAGATCGTCGGGCCCTTGTGCACGTGGACGTTCTTGATGCCCCACTCCTGGGCCTTCTCCAGGAACCGGTAGGCGGCCGGGTCGCTCAGCTTGTATCCGCGCGAGCCGTTGTTCCACTCGGCCGTGTACAGCTTGAGTCCCTTGGAGCCGTACGTGTCGATGTTCCGCTTGAGGGTGACCAGGCCCTCGTCGCCGTCACGGGGGTCGAACCTGGTGTTGTAGATGAACTTGCCCGGGTGCCGCTTGCCCATCTCGGCGTTTTTCTCTGTGGTGTTGAAGCCCTCCTTGTACCACTCCTTCAGGTACGTCGGCTGGAAGACGGCCACGTCCACGTACCCGTCCTCGAAGACGTCCTTCATCAGGTCGTCCTCTGAGTACTGCTGGAAGTGCTCGATCGACCAGTGCGTCTCCGGCGGGCCGAGGCCCTGGTAAGCGTGGAAGCACTCGATCCAGCCCTTGGCGTACTGCTCGGCGCCGGGGACCCAGTTATCTGGGGCAGCGTTCCAGTAATGCATATGCGAGTCGACGATGAAGTACTTCTCGCCGTTTTTCTCGTACAAAGCGCCTCCTTAGTTGAGCCGGGCATACCCTCGCGGCGCGGGATTCACCCGCGCCGCGAGGGATCGCTGTTACTACCGGGCGATCAGGTCGAAGTCGATGTACTCGGCCGCGTCCTCGGGGTTGGCGAACATGATCGTCCGGTCGTCCAGGTGGATCATGCGGCCGTAGTGGGTCGACATGTTCTCCTCGAACTGCGCGGCGTCGTAGTAGCCGGGCTCCTCGCCGAGCGCCTCGGAGATCTCGTCGTAGTCGAAGTCCATCCGGCCCACCGCGTCGACCCGGATCATGGACGGCAGGGACGTGACCGTCACGTTATCCTTCTTCGCCATGACCTGGGCGACGACCGCCCCGATCTGGTTGTTCATCAGGGTGACCCCGGCCCGGTTCGAGGCCGTGTTGTCCGACTTGAACTTGCTCTCGGGGTGCTGATAGGTGGTCACTGGCCAAGCTCCTTCGGTGCGTCCAGGTTGAGGTCGTTGAGGATGGCGGAGAAGCGGTTCTTCACCGTGTCCAGCGCGTCCTCGAAACGCGGCGGCTTGGAGTCGGGCTGCGACCACAGCGGCTGCAGCGTGCGCGCGGCGGTGATGGCCCGGGCGGTCCAGGTGGACAGCCAGTCCTGCAGCAGTCCCTTGTTGTGGTCGGCGAATTCCCTGTCGTTGGTGAGCAGGTGGAACAGCGGGATCGTGTAACGCAGGTCGCGCTCGGCGAAGTCGTACTCCTCGGCGCCGACCAGGGTCGGGGTGACGAAGTCGCCGTTCCGCGGCGCCGCGTGCATCACAAGCTGGCTGCGGAACAGCTCGCCGACCAGCGGCTCGAAGACGACGTTGGCCGCGAAGATGGCCTCGGCCCAGTCGTCGATCCCGGTCAGCTGCTCGGCCACCTCGTGGACGCCCTGCCAGGCCGGCTCGTTGTTCCAGGCCTCCAGGTGAGCGGCCCCGTCGAAGCCCTCGATCTCCTCGGTCAGGGTCAGGTTGTACAGCGCCAGGTCCTGGGCCGCCCGGATCCGGTGCATGCTGTTCACCGAGATCGCGTTGTTGTGCATGTTGGTAGGCGCGCGGCGCTGGGCGTTGGCGAACAAGTAAAGGCCGAGGCCGTGGTCCACGTGCATCCACGCGCCGACGTTGGACTCCACGAAGCGCACCCAGTTCGGGTTCCACTGGTCGAAGGCCTTGGACTGCCTGGCCACGTCGACGTTCTGGTTGAGCTGGCGGACGACGTTGGAGTTGTACCGGTAAAAGGTGAGTTCCCACTCCTCGTTCGGGTCGCGGAACTCGTGCCAGCCGGTGGCGGGCCAGTCGTAGCCCTTGCCGCCGGACCCGGGGTAGCGCTCGGGCTCGGGCCGGTCGCTGCCCCAGGCCTTCAGGGCGGTCCAGTCCAGCGGATAACCGCCGCGTCCGTCGGAGAATCCGTACAGCCAGCCCTGGGCCAGGTAATGGCGGGGGTCGGGCTGGACCTCGACGGTGACGTCCTCATAGCGGGACTGCTTGCGCTTGGCCGGCGTGTAGTAATTGAAGTCCCGCTTGGTGGAGCTCGGGAAGGTCTTGGCGCCTGCCTCCGCGTCGGTGAAATGCGGCTTCGGGACACTGCGCTCGGCGTTCTCATGCGTCTCTGTCATGATCTCACTCCTGCGGGTTACCGGTGGTGGTGAACTTGTCGAAGTAGATACGCTTTTCCTCCACGCCCAGCATGGCGAGCAGCGGGAGCGCCGCTTCCACCATGGGCGGCGGCCCGCAGACGTAGGCGTGTGCCCCGCGCAGGTCGCTGGCGTGCCGCTTGACCACATCGGTGATCAGGCCGGTCTCGCCGTCCCATTCCTCGTCGTTCGCCGGCTCGGACAGCGCCGGGATGTAGCGGAAGTCAGGCAGCTTGTTCTCCAGCTCGCGCAGCTCGGCCTCGAAGCACAGGTCCTTGGCGGTCCGGGCGCCGTAGAAGAAGGTAGCCTTGCGGTTCAGCCCGCGCTCGGCCAGCGTCCGCAGCAGCGCCAAGATGGGCGCCATGCCCGCGCCGCCGCCGACGAATACCAGGTCGTTGTCTCCCTCGCGCAGGGTAAAGACGCCGAACGGCCCGGTGATATCCAGCCGGTCACCCTCGGCCAGCGTGTCCGCCAGGAACTCGGAGAACTTCCCGTCCGGGTAGACCTTGATGACGAACTCAAGCAGTCCGCTTTCCCGGCTTGAGGTGTTGGCCATGGAGAAGGACCGCACCTCGTCGGTGCCTGGGATAACGATGTCCATGTACTGGCCGGGGAAGAACTTGATCTCATCCGGCTGGATCATCCGCAGCACCAGGTGCCGCATGTCATGCGTGACCGGGTCCTTGGACACCACCTCCGCCACGCCCTGCTGGATGGGCAGGCCGGAACGAATCATCTCCTCGTCGTAGTTGAGCAGCTCGATCGTGAGGTCTTCGTAGGCGTGGGCCCGGCACAGCAGCGTGTAGCCTTCCTCGAGCTCGTAATCGGGCAGCGCGAAGGTGGAGTACTTGTCGTGCTCGATTTCGTCGCCCTCGAGGATGAATGACTTGCAGGAGGCGCATTGCCCTTCCTTGCAGCCGTGCATCAGCATGATGCCCTGCTCGGCCGCGGCCCGCAAGATGTTCTGGTCCTCGTCGACCTCGATCTCGATGCCTACCGGCTCGAACCGAACGAGGTGCTTATTGCCCATAACCCCCTCAAGCTCCTAGCTAGTGACAGTTCACGGCGCACGGAGGGGGCCCCACGAAACCCCGTAAGGCCCCCTCCGCTGCTTGTTTCTTAGCTATCCGCCGGAGCCGGCCGGCCCGCCGGTCCCTGCTTGATGTAGTCGGCGTGGAACGCCGCGCGCTGGTCCTCGGTCATCTCGTTGAGGATGACGTTCGGGCTCAGCACCTCGCCCATCCGGCGCAGGTGATCCGTGGTCCACATCTTCTTGGGGTCCAGGTTCAGGTGCGGCTGGGCGACGAGCGTCTTGCCGTCGTCCCGCACGTAGCCCATGTCGGTGACGACGTCGGCCCAGTTCCAGCCGTGGTACAGCGTCTCCCACTCGCGCTTGCCGATGAGCTGGCCCATGTTCGGGGTCTCACGGCCCTGGTAGGTCGGACGGAACGCGACCGTGTCCGTCCAGCGGCACTCCTCGTGGCAGTAGGTCCGCCACTGGCCGTCGACCTCGGCCATCACCATGTCCTCGCGGACCAGGCACGGGACCATGCAGGTCCAGCACCGGTGCGGGTACACGTAGTCGACGTTCTCGGC